>JAEZYZ010000102.1 GCA_023418705.1 Pseudomonadota bacterium
GCGGAGGCCTGTTGCAGCATGTCGGGCGCCGCCGGCATCGCGGCCGTCGGCTCGTAGCCGGGCGCCGTCGCGGCAGCCGGCTCGACCGGCCCCTGACTGAGCTCGGTCAAAAACTCCTTCACGTCGCTCTGGCGCTGGTCGCGGTCCTTGGAGAGCGAGCGCAGGATGGCGGCGCGCATGTTCGAGGGGACCTGGGTGCCCGACGGCGTCGCCTCGAAGGGCGTGGGCTGGGCCGTCATGTGCTGAGTCGCCCACTGCCAGGGGGTGTCCGCCTCGAACGGCAGCTTGCCCGTGAGCATTTCGTACACCATCACCCCAAGCGAGTAGACGTCGCTTCGGTGATCGAGCTGCTTGCCGGTGAACTGCTCGGGGCTCATGTACGGCGGCGTGCCGAGCACCATGCCCTGCTGGGTGAGCTTCTGTTCTTTGGCCGCGTCCGCGCTCTCGGTGCGGGCCGCGATCCCGAAGTCGAGCACCTTGACGAAGTCGCGCTCACCAGCGCGCGTGGTCAAGATGATGTTCTCGGGCTTCAGGTCGCGGTGCACGATGCCCTGCCCGTGCGCCTCTTCCAGCGCACCGCAGATCTGACGTGCGATGTTCAGGACGCGATCCGGAGCCATGGCCCCGCCCTCGAGCATGACGTCGCTGAGCGGCTTGCCCTGGACGAACTCCATGGCGATGTACAAGGTGCCGTCGTCGGTGGAGCCGAAATCGTACACCTTGATCGTGTTGGGGTGCTCGAGCTGAGCGACCGTCCCACACTCGCGGTGAAAGCGCGCGAGCACCGACGGATCCTTCGAGAGGTGGGCGTGCAAGGTCTTGATCGCGACCTTGCGCACCGTCGAGCCCATCTGTTGCTCACCGACGTAGACGACGCCCATGCCGCCTTCGCCCAGCACGCCGGTGACCCGAAATCGGCCGCCGATGACCTTCCCGATCATGGCATCGTCGCCCGCTTCCTCCGCGACCGGCATCAGCACACCGCAAGACGCGCAAAAGCGCGCCCCATCGACATTCTCGTGACCGCATGCTTCGCAGCGCATGGCAGGCTAGCGTCGCACGAACACGCGCCCTTCGGTATGAAAATTCAATGTTTTTCAGCCGGCGTCGGGGAGCCCGGCGTCGGCTGAGTCGGGCGATGTGGGCGGTGGTGCCAAGGCTTGGGGTTGGTCGGGCGGCCACGGCAGCTCGATCACCTCACCCGTGGCCCGGTCCAAAATCACGGCTCGCGTTGCGCGCGGGCTCGCCGGCACTCGAATGCGTCTCGACACCACGGCCCCACGATCGAGACGCGGGGCCTCGTGCAGCGGCCGCGCGGGTCCCACCGACGGCGCTGGCTCCGCCGCTAGCAGCGGGAAGTCGAAGCGCACGCGCTCGATGAGCTCGTGGCCGATCCACAGCTCGAAGGCGAAACGCCCCATGTAGCGGCCCGTGACGGCCGGCTGCCGCAAGCGCAGCGGGGTCACGCGCTGCACCGAGATCTCACCCGCCGAGTACAAGAGCTCGTACTCCCACTGCTCGGCCATGCGGAGCGGCTCCGGATCGGGTGGGCTTGGCCACGCAGCAGCGGCGTCCGGCGGCGCCTCGGCATCCCCGCCAGCCGGCGGCGGCGCGCCCGCGTCTTGATCGGAACCTTCGGCCAGGCGCACCGGCAGGCTCAGCGTCGGACCCGTCTCGCGGTTTCCGTAGCTGGCCTGAGAGCAGCCCATCAAGAGCACCATCGCCAAAGGCAGCTGCAGCTGTGTGCGCAACGACCCCTGCGTAGCACGCCCGCGCGGCAAACCCCAAAGGGGCGCCGCGCCGCTCACGCCGGCAGCATCGCCGGTGTCCCCCCGAGGTCGGCCCACACCGACGCGAGCAGCTCGGAGCCTGCCTCGACGGTCCAGGCCGCGCCCCGCGGGTCGGCGAGCACGACCCGAAAGGCGTGCAGGCAAATGCGCGCCAGCGGCCGCACCCCGCCGCCTTCGTCGCGCAGCCGAGACGGCCCGCCGTAGCGGCGATCGCCGAGCAGGGCGGCACCGGCGGCTCGAGCGTGTTGGCGCAGCTGGTGGGTGCGGCCGGTGAGCGGCGTCAGGTGCAGGAGCGACGGCGTGCCGCCGCCCGCGTCCAGCAGCTGCAAGCGCGGGGACGGCAGGCTCTCGATCACGCGGTAGCGCGAGATCGCCGGCAGCGCGCGCGACCCGACCCGCACCTCGCCGCGCCATTCACCGCTCGGCGGTGTCGGGCACCCGGCTGCGATGGCCAGGTAGTGCCGCTCGAGCTTGCCCGCTTGCTGCAGCTCGGCGGCGTGCCGCTGCGCGCCCTCCGTGATGGCGAGCAGCACGAGGCCGCTCACGCCGACGTCCAGCCTGGAGACGGCGTGCACCCGCCGCGCGTCGAGGCCGAGGTCGCGAGCGATCACTCGAACCAGTGAATCTCCGCTGCCGCGTCGATCGGGCTCGGTGGGCATCGCGGCGGGCTTGAAGGCGACCACCAGGCCCTCGCGACGATCGAGCGCGCGCGCCGGCTCCAGCGGAGGCCGAGCCTCGAACACCTCCACGATGCTGCCCGCGACGAGCTCCCGGGCGTCGGCGAGCGCGCGGCGGCCGTCCACGAAGACGCGCCCTTGCTGGACGGCTCCCGCTGAACCCATCGCCTCGAGCACACCCGCGAGCGTGCAGGGCGCTTGCACCACCCAGCTCCGTGAGCGCATCGGGCTAGCTGCCGTCGACCTCGAAATGCGACCGGCGGGGCCGTGCGACCGCGGTTCAGGTCGCGTCCGCCGGCACCGAGCCGGTGGCGCGCCGCACGAGCTCGACGAGGGCCGGGTCGGTCCGCAGCTGCTCGCGCACCGACTCGCGCACGAACTCGAGCTGTTCGGGTGACAGGCGCCCCTGCAGGTGCTCGACCGCCTTGTCCACGCGACCGTCGAGGTACTGATCGAGCGTGAGGTTGCCCTGTTCGAGCTCGCGCAAGGCGTCACTGGCGCTCGTGCTTTGCGCCGCGTCGCCCCCGGAGATCTTGAACGGCTCCGTGCCAGCCGCGGGGACGCTGGTCTGCGAGACCGCGCCCGGCGGCAGGCCCGACCCTGGTTTTCCTATGCCGTCGATGCCCATGGATCGCTCCCAGCTTACTCAATAAATGCACGCGGTGCCGCGCCAGCGGCGCCCACGGCGCACGTTCAGCTTGCTAGGGCTCCATCGGAGCGAGCCCAGGCCCAGTTGCTCGAAAAAACTGGCCTCTCCTCTTTCAGAACCGGCCCCAGGCCCCAATCGAGAAGCCCTGCGGGCTCGCCGAGGCGCGCGGGACCAACCGGGCCGCCGCCAGATCCCGGCGGACCAGCTCCTGCCGCCCGCTGGCGGCGCCAGCGATCAGCAGCACCGCGCCGACGGCCTGGACCAACCCGTCGACGGCGGCGAACGCCAAGAGCTTCGCCTCGTCGACCGCCTCCTCCACGCAGCGCGCGTCCTCGATCTGGGGGTCGTCGAAGTCGATACCAGCGCAGGGGTTCTCGCGTGCGCCCAACACGGCCCAAGGTCCTACGATGGGCAGCGCGAACCAACCCGTGCCTTGCTCGAAATCGTTCGCCGTGCCCACCACCAGGGCGGCTCCGTACCCCGCGATCCAGGTCAAAAGGCCGGTGACGATGAGGCCTGAGTTGCTGCTGCTCTGCACCTCGTAGCCCTCGGGGATGGGCTGGCCCGAGCGGTACGGCAGGGTGGGCGGGTAGAAGCCCACGCCGGCCGCGGGGGCGGTCGGATAGGGCTGCTGGTAGCCGTAGGCGGGGGGGCTCGCGGGACGCGGGAGCGCGTCGCTGTCCGGCGCGGTGGCCAGCGGCGGCGGTTGGGGCGCTGGCACCACCGCTGGCGGCGGCCGCTGGGGCGCGGCGGCTGGGGGTGCAGCGGGAGCGCGCGGGTCTGCCTGGGGGGGAGGCTCGGCCGCTGCGTCGGCGCCGTTCACGTCGGGAAAGCGACCCGTCTGGGCGACGGCGGGCGCTGCGGTCGCGCCCGTCAGGAGCACGAGCGCGCTGGCGAAGGTTCTTTTTCTACACGCGGGGCGAGAGGTTAAGGATGGAAAGCACAACACACCCAAAGAGTAGAGCGTTTTGCGGCGCCCTGGAACACCCCGTCGTGCTTCGAGCTCGAACTGGCTCGGAAACCTGACGCCTCAAAGACCGAACCACTCGCCCGGATCGACGGTCTCGCTGCCGACGCGGATCTCGAAGTAGAGGTGCGGGCCATCGCCGCTGTCGCCGATCGTGCCGATGCGAGCTCCGGTGCCGATCTCGTCGCCCACCTCGACCAGCACCTCGTTCAGGTTGGCGCTGACCGTGTAGTGGCGCTCGCCGTGCTCGATCAGGACGGTCAGGCCGTAGTCACCATATCGATCGGCGAAGGCAACCCGGCCCGGAAAGACGGCGAGCACCGGCGTCCCGAGCGGCGCTCGGAGCTCGATGCCTGGGCCAGCCCCGGGCCGCCGCGCCGAGCGGACCTCCGTGCGGCCGGCCACGGGGAACGGCAGCCGCCCCTTGATCGCCGCCATGCCAAAGCCTCGGTCGGCCGGATCGGCGGGGCCGGCCCCGGCGCCATAGACCGCGGTGTGGCCCGAGCCGCTGCCCTGCAGGAAGGCGCGCTCGAACGCCCGCGCGCGATCCTGGGCGGCCAGCAGCGCGGTGTGCGCTTGATCCAAGGTCTGCTGGTGCACCTGCAACGCAGCGCGCCGCAGCTGGATCTGCTCGGACGCTCGCGAGAGGCGCTGGCGTTCCTTGGTGAGGCGGCGTTGCTCGGCCAGGTCACGCCCGATGCCCCGGCGCAGGCGCTCGATGCGCGCCGCGTGGGCCGCGAGCGCGGCGAGACCGTCGCCGAGCGGCAGCAGACCGAGCCGCGTCAGCCGCGTCAGCGCCCGACCGCGGACGATCAGGCGTTGCTCGATCAGCTCGCTCCGGGCGCTGGCGACCTTCAACGCCTCTTGGGTCTCCCGGTGGGAACGCTCGACCTCGGCGAGCTGCCGTTCGAGCTCGGCCAGCGTCGTCGGCAGCTCGACGGGCGCCGCAGCGGTCCGAGAACCGTCGTCGACCGGCGCGGCGAGCGCCGTCATGCTGCCGAGGACGAACACGGCGATCGATCGACGCCGCATCACACCACCAGGAGCTTGCGCAGGCTCGCGAACGCCGCGATCGTCCCCAACAGGGCGCCCACGGCCACCATCGGCAGCCAAATGGAGATGGGCAAGAACGCCGGCGTTCCACCGAGCAGAAGCGCGAGCTCGGCGGAGAACTGCCCGCGCAAGCTCAAGTAGAGCACCCCGACGATCACGACGGACAACAGCGCCCCCACCGCGCCCTGAACGGCTCCCTCGACGAGGAAAGGCCGGCGCACGAAGGTGTCCGTCGCGCCGACCAGCTTCAGGATCTGCACCTCGATGCTGCGACGATGGAGCGCGAGCCGGATCGTGGAGGAGACCACGCTGATCACGGCAGCGAACACGATCAGCGCCAGCGCCGCCGCGGCCGCAGCGCCAGCGCCGAGCAACGAAGCCAGCCGGTCGGTGAAGGCGTGGTACGTCTCGACCGCTTCCACCGCGGGCAGCGCGCGCAGCTGACCGGACATCTTCTCGAGCCGCTCGGTCGCGGCCTCGTCTTCCAGGGTGAGCTCCAGCGAGGCGGGGAAGGCGGGATCGGGCAGCGCCGCCAGCACCTGCTCCGGGTCGTGCTGCAAGAGCTCGCGGCGAGCCGCGTCGCTCGAGACGAAGCGGACGTCGGTGACGCCGGGGGTGGTTTGCAGCGCGCGCTCGAGCGCCTTGCGCTGCGGCTCGGTCACGTCGGGCTGCAAGTACACCGAAGCTCTCCCCGTCTCGGCCCAGCGCGCGCGCACGCGGTCGACGTTGACGAGCACCAGGAGCGCCGACGCCAGGCAAACGAACCCGACCGCGACCGAAAAAATGCCGAGCAGGTGCAGCCGCCAATCGTTCTTGCCACCCCGCCAAGCTCGCTCTACCGCCGTCATGAGAACAGACCTACGCCACGATGCGCTTTTGCTGCAGGATGTCGTCCAGACCGCCCGGCGCGTCCGTCGCTTTGCCCTCGTCGAGCACGACCACCCGCCGCGGGCGCAGGTCGAGCAGCGAACGATCGTGGGTCGCGAACAACACGGTCACGCCGGTGTCGTGGATGTCTTCGAACAAACCGAGGATGTCGACGGCGAGCTGTGGGTCGAGGTTGCCGGTGGGCTCGTCGGCGCGCACCAGGGCTGGCTCGCCGCCGATCGCCCGCGCGATCGCCACCCCCTGCTGTTCACCGCCCGACAGCACC
>JAEZYZ010000119.1 GCA_023418705.1 Pseudomonadota bacterium
GTCGGAGACTGCACCTGCGACGCCGGTTCCACCGGTGCCCCGGTGCGGGTGCGGGCACGGCACGGGCAGGGGCACGGGATGGAGTCTGGGGCGGGCTGGGGGGCTAGCGGTACTCTTCGATGCTGGGGCAGACGCAGATCAAGTTTCGGTCGCCGGCGGCGTTGTCGATGCGGGAGACGGGGGGCCAGTATTTGTGCTCGCGGGTGGAGGCGGAGGGGAAGGCCGCCTGCTCGCGCGAGTAGGGGCGCTGCCACTCACTGGCCGCCACGTCTCGGCTGGTGTGGGGGGCGTTCTTCAGCGGGTTGTTGCGCGCGTCCAGGCGGCCCTGCTCGATGTCGGCGATCTCTTGACGGATCGCGATCAGCGCGTCGCAGAACCGATCGAGCTCGAGCTTGGACTCGCTCTCCGTCGGTTCGATCATCAGCGTGCCGGCTACCGGGAACGACATGGTGGGGGCGTGGAAGCCGAAGTCCATCAGGCGCTTGGCGATGTCCTCGACATCGACGCTGGCGCTCTTTTTGAAGCCGCGGCAATCGATGATGAACTCGTGCGCGCACAGGCCATTCGCCCCGGAGAACAAAACCGGGTAGTGCTCGCTGAGGCGCTTTCGCATGTAGTTGGCGTTCAAGATCGCGACCTCGGTCGCCCGCGTGAGGCCTTCGGCGCCCATCAGCGCGATGTACACCCACGAGATGGGCAGGATCCCCGGGCTCCCGAACGGGGCGGCCGAGACCGGGCCGATCGAGCGCTCCCCGCTGGGGAGCGCGGGGTGTCCTGGCAGAAACGGGCTCAGGTGCTCGGCGACGGCGATGGGGCCCATGCCCGGCCCACCGCCACCGTGGGGGATGCAAAACGTTTTGTGCAGGTTCAGGTGACAGACGTCGGCGCCGAACTCGCCGGGGCGGCACAGGCCGACCTGGGCGTTCATGTTCGCGCCGTCGAGGTACACCTGGCCGCCGTGCTCGTGCACCACGGCGCAGATGTCGCGCACGGCGGTCTCGAAGACGCCGTGCGTGGACGGGTAGGTGAGCATCAATGCGCCCAGCCGGTCGCGGTGCTGCTCGGCTTTCGCTCGCAGATCGGGCAGGTCGACGTTGCCCTGCTTGTCGCAGGCCACGACCACGACCTCGAAGCCGGCCATCACCGCGCTGGCGGGGTTCGTGCCGTGGGCGGAGACGGGGATCAGGCACACCTTGCGCCCGCTCTCGCCGCGGCTCTCATGGTAGGCGCGGATGACGAGCAGGCCTGCGTATTCGCCCTGGGCCCCGGAGTTGGGCTGCAAGCTCACCGCGGAGAACCCGGTGATCTCCGCGAGCCACGTCTCCAGCTGCGCGATCAAGAGCCGGTAGCCGGCGGCCTGCTCGGGCGGGGCGAAGGGATGGATCGCCGAGAACTCCGGCCAGGTGATGGGGAGCATCTCGGCCGTCGCGTTGAGCTTCATCGTGCACGAGCCGAGCGGGATCATCGACGTGGTCAGCGACAGATCGCGAGCCTGCAGCCGGTGCAGGTAGCGCAGCATCTCGTGCTCGCTGTGGTAGGTGTTGAAGACGGGGTGGGTGAGGTAGGCGGTGCTGCGCCGCAAGCCCTCGGGGTAGTCCGCGCGCGCGATCTCGAAGAAACCTTCGAGCGCCGGCACGTTCGCTCCCTTGGGCGCCAGCAGGGCGACCAAGTCCGCCACGTCGGCCAGCGTCGTGGTTTCGTCCAGCGACACACCGACGGCCCCGTCGTCGAAAGCCCGCAGGTTGAGGCGAGCGTCTTTGGCGCGCGCGAGCACCTCGGCCTGCTCCTCGGGCGTCAGGTGCACCCGCAGGGTGTCGAACACCGGTCCCGTGCCCGTGGTGCGCCCGGTCTCTCGCAGGGCCTCGCGCAGGACCAGCGTCAAGCCGCGCACGCGGCGCGCGATGCGCTCGAGCCCCTCCGGGCCGTGGTAGACGGCGTACATGCTGGCCATCACCGCCAGCAGCACCTGCGCGGTGCAGATGTTGCTGGTGGCGCGGTCGCGGCGGATGTGCTGCTCCCGCGTCTGGATGGCGAGGCGGTAGGCCAGCTTGCCGTGGCGATCCCGAGAGACGCCCACCACCCGGCCGGGCAGCTGCCGCGTGTACTCCGATCGGGTCGCCAGAAAGCCGGCGTGCGGACCCCCGTAGCCCATCGGGACGCCGAAGCGCTGGCTCGAACCGACGGCGATGTCCGCCCCGAACTCTCCTGGCGGTACCAGCAACGTCAGCGCGAGCAGGTCCGTCGCGACGACGACCAGGGCGCCGGCCGCGTGCGCGCGCTGGCATAGCTCGCGGTAGTCGGCGATCTGCCCGTCCGTCGCCGGGTACTGCACCAGGATGCCGAACAGCTTCTGACCCTCGAAGTCGGCGTACTCCGGCGCGCCGACGTGGATCTCGACGCCGAGCGGCCGCGCCCGGGTCTGCAGCACCGCGACCGTCTGCGGGTGACAGCCGCGCGCGACGAAGAAGCCGCTGCGTCCGTCGCGGGCGGCGTTTCGGCACATGTTCATGGCCTCCGCCGCGGCGGTGGCCTCGTCGAGCAGCGAGGCGTTCGCCATCGGCAGCCCGGTGAGGTCTGCGATCATGGTCTGGAAATTGAGCAGGGCTTCCAGGCGCCCTTGCGAGATCTCGGCTTGATACGGGGTGTACTGGGTGTACCAACCGGGGTTCTCGAGCACGTTGCGCAGGATCACGGGCGGCGTGATGGTGCCGTAGTAGCCGGTGCCGATGAAGGAGCGGAAAATGCGGTTCTTCTTGGCGAGCGCCTTCAGGTCGCGCAGGACCTCGTGCTCGGTGCGGGGCGCGCCAAGCCCGAGCGGGCGCCGCGTTCGGATGCTGGCCGGCACCACGGCGTCGGCCAAGGCGGCGAGCGAGCCGTAGCCGACGGTCGCCAGCATCTGCTCGATCTCGGTGGGGCTCGGACCGAGGTGGCGTCGAACGAAAGTGTCGGAGGGGCTCAGGAGCTCACGTGCGGGGGTGTCCACGATGATCGGAACCTTACCAAGAGATCAGCGGCGGGGCGGGCTCGGCGGCGCGGTTTTCAATCCGCCTGCGCGAGCAGCTCGCGGTAGGCGCCGGGCTCGAGCAGCGCACCTTCGTCGGCGCCGGGGTCGGGCTCGATCGCGACCATCCAGCCCTGCTCCCAGCAGTCCTCGTTGATGAGCTCGGGGCGATCGGCGAGCGCCGCGTTGACGCGCCGCACGGTGCCGCTCACCGGGCAGTAGAGGTCGCTCAAGGTCTTGACGCTCTCGACCGTGCCGAACGGCTTGTTCGCTTCGACCCGCGCGCCCTCCGCCACGTCGATGCTCACCAACGTGATGTCCCCGAGCTGATCGACGGCGAAGGCGGTGATGCCGATCACGTATTCGGCGCCGTCCTTCTTCGCCCACTCGTGTTCTTTGGTGTACTTGCGATCGTCCAAAACGTTGGTGGCGCTCATGCTCGTGTTCCTGCTCGTGCTGTTCGTACTGTTGGGCGGAGGCCGCCGCGGGGTCTGAAGCGGTTCGGCTGCTCGGGGTCACCCGGGGCGCTTGTAAAATGGGGTCGGCACCACCTTCGCCGCCACGGGTTTGCCGCGGCAGTCGACGGAGAACTCCTGGCCGACGGCGCTCATCTCGACGGGAAGATAGCCGAGCCCGATGTTCTTGCCGAGCGTGGGGGAGGGGGCGCCGGAGGTGCAGACGCCCACTGGGGTTCCGCTCCCGTCGAGCAGCGGATAGCCATGCCGGGCGATGCCCCGGCCGATCATTTCGAAACCCACCAGGCGCCGGCGCAGCCCGGCCTCGCGGATCGCGAGCAGCGCTCGCTTGCCGACGAAGTCCGGCTTGTCGAGCTTGACCGTCCAGCCGAGTCCGGCCTCGAGCGGGTTGGTGGTTTCGTCGATGTCGTTGCCGTAGAGCGGCAGCCGGGCTTCGAGCCGGAGGGTGTCGCGGGCTCCGAGCCCGGCGGGCTCGAGTCCGTGTGGCTGACCGGCTTCGAGCAGGGTTGCCCAGAGGGTTTCGGCGTGCTCGGTGTCGCAGAACAGCTCGACCCCATCCTCGCCGGTGTAACCCGTGCGGGCCAAAAGGCACGCGACGCTGCCGATGCGCGCCTCGGCGAAGTGGAACGGCGGCAGCCGCTGCGCGACGTCCAGCGTCGAGCCGGCGGCGTCGAGGATGGCGAGCGCGCGCGGCCCCTGCAGCGCGAGCAGCGCCGTCTGGTCACTCTTGTCGGCGAAGCCGCAGCGCCCCGCGGCGGCTTCGCGAAAATGGGCGCTGATCTTGGCGCGATTGCCGGCGTTGCACACCACCAGCACCCGCTCGGGCCCGAAGCGATAGACGATCAGGTCGTCGAGGATCGTGCCGCGCTCGTTGCAGCAGCAGGTGTACATGGCGCGGCCGTCGGCGACGCGGCTCAGGTCGTTCGTCACCAGCTGGTTGACGAGCTCGAGGGCGCCAGGGCCGGTGAGCTCGAGCTCCCCCATGTGGCTCACGTCGAACAGGCCCGCCCGCTGCCGGACGGCGTGGTGCTCCGCGGCGATACCGGCGTATTGGATCGGCATCGCGTAGCCAGCGAAAGGGACCAGGCGCGCGCCCAGGCGCTGGTGCTCCGAATGCAGCGGGGTTTTTTCGAGATCGTCGGTCACGCCCCCCGGGGGGTAGCGTGCCCGGAGGTTTCTGACAATGGAGTGTTGAAGACCCCCAAGAAATCCCGATGATCCATGGCCGGCGCCGCGAAGGTGCTGCCCCCGGCGCCCTCCCGCAATCACTTGCACATGATCGGATTTCTCCTTCACAGGAAGGCGGAAGGCCGGAAGATTCTCCCGGAAGATTCTCGTGGCGTTCGACGATTGAGCCGGACGCGAACCTCGCGTCCGGGTAGCCGCCACGACGTCGGTCCCGCTTCCGCGCTTCCGCTCTCCTCCTACGAAAACGAGACCCGAAGGGTCCAAAAGCACGTGGAACCCAACGCGACGACCTCCGCTATTTTGTTCACAGGAAGGAGCGGACGGACGGAAGATTTTGGGAGCTCGGAGGATACGCCGGAGGCGCTCGCGCACGAGGTTGGCCGCCGCGGTTGGGGTCGCGCCGCTCGAAACTCCAGTTGGGGACCCCCCACGTCGGTCCCCCGTCCGATCTTCCGATG
>JAEZYZ010000137.1 GCA_023418705.1 Pseudomonadota bacterium
GGGTCGCACCGGGCGCCGCGCGCGCTGCGACGGCGCTCGCCGCCGCACCCACGCCGGGCTCCGGCGCTGGCTCGGGCGCCGCCCGATCGCAGCCGAGCCCGAGGACGCCCAGCACGAACGCCGATCGCCGCCGAGGCCACATCGACCGCAGGCTACGCCGCACCCGCAGCGGCCAGCAATCCCGGAGCCTCGACCATGGTGAGAACGGCCGCCGGTGTTAGGCTGCCAGGACCACCATGGCCGACGCATCGCTGCCCTCCCTGCCCGACACCGGCGCCAACGACGTGCGCTGGGATCTCGCTGACCTCTACCGCGATCTCGACGATCCCGCGCTCGCCGCCGACGTCCAGCGCTTCCTCGAGCTCGCCAAGGCGTTCGACGAGCGCCACCGTGGCAAGCTGCACGGCTCGCTGGGCCAGGCGCTGCGCGACCAGGCGGAGCTCGAGACGCTGGGCGGCAAGGTGATGGTGTACTTGACGTTGCGCCGCAGCACCGACGCCACCAACCCGGAAATCGAGCGTCGCATGGCCCAGGTGCAGGAAGCGTTCAGCGTCGCGGACGCCAACCACCTGAACTTCTTCGAGCACGAGCTGGTCGCGTTGAGCGACGAGCAGTACGCGGCCGCGCTCGCCGCCGACCCGTTCGCCGAGCGCCACCGCCCGTTTCTGGACCACCTGCGGGCGAACCGCCAGTACCTGCTGTCCGAGCAGGTCGAGCGGGCGCTGACGCTGCGCAGCCCCTTCGGCCCCTCGGAGTGGATGGAGTTCACGAACGAGCTCGAGGCGGAGCTCAGCTTCTCGCTCGACGATCGCTCGCTGCGGTTGCCGGAGCTCTTGCACGTGGTCAGCAACGATCGCGACGCCGATCGCCGCGCCCGCGCGCTCGCGGCGCTGAGCCGCGGCCTGCGCGACCAGCGCTTCGACAAGATCATGGCGCGCACGCTGAACGTGGTGCTGGGCGCCAAGGCGGTCGAGGATCGCGAGCGCGGCTACCAAAATCCCATTTCCGCGCGCAACATCGGCAACCGCGTCGACGACGACACGGTCGAGGCGCTGCACGCGGCGGTCGCCGAGGCCGGCGCTGCCCAGGCGCGTCGCTACTACCGGCTCTTGTCCGCCCACCTCGGCAAGCGCCCGCTCAAGTGGTCGGATCGCAACGCGCCGCTGCCCTTCTCCGATGATCGCACGATCTCCTGGCAGGAGTGCGTGCAGACGGTGCTGTCGGCCTACGGCTCGTTCAGCCCCACGCTGCGCGACATGGTCGCGACCATGATCGAGCGGCGCTGGGTGGATGCGCCGCCCTACGCGGGCAAGACCGGCGGGGCCTACAACCTTGCGATGCTGCTGCCGAACGGTGAGCCGCGCGCGTACAACTTCTTGAACTATCTCGGGTCCACCCGCGACGTCATGACGGTCGCGCACGAGGCCGGGCACGGCGTCCACGGCATGCTGGCGGGCGAGGCGCAGGGGGCCTTGATGTTCCGCGCGCCGATGGCCTACGCGGAGACGGCGTCGATCTTCGGCGAGATGACCACGTTCAACTACTTGCTCGAGCGCGCCGAGAGCGATCAGCAGAAGCTCGCGCTCCTGATGGACAAGTGCTCCGATCACGTCAACAGCGTGGTGCGACAGATCTCGTTCTCGAACTTCGAGAAGCAGACCCACGAGCGGCGCCGAAGCGGCAAGCTCACCGTCGCCGATTTCAACCAGATCTGGCTCGAGGTGACGCGCGCCTTCTACGGCCCCGACGGCGACCTGTTCACGTATGAGAACGCCGACAACCTGTGGGCGTACGTGACGCACTTCCAGCGCCCCTTCTACGTCTACGCCTACGCCTTTGGCGAGCTCTTCACGCAGTCGCTCTACGCCGTTCGGCAGCAGTTCGGCGCGCAGTTCGAGCCGATGTACCTCGATTTGCTGCGCGCCGGCGGGAGCCGCAACGCGGTGGAGCTGATGCAGCCCTTCGGGCTCGATCCGCGTGATCCGAGCTTTTGGCACAACGGCATCCGCGGCAGCATCGAGAAGTGGCTCGACCAGGCGGAGGCGATCTCGGCGTCGCTCGGGGTCCGCGTCTAGAGCACGAGGCCGCTCCGGCTTGGCCGGCGCCGATCCGCGCCATTCGTCCGGACAGGCGGGCGGCGTCCAAACCAGGACGAACGGGTTGCGCTCTTCGGCGAAATCGCCAAAGCTGCGCATAAACAGGCATGGCGCGGCTGAGGAGGGTCTCGGCGTGTGGTGCTTGCGGGCGGGGAGCCGACACACCTCAGACTCACCACCCACTTTGTCATGACGCATGTCTTGATCGTCGACGACGACGAAGAAGTGCTCGAGCTGGTCGCCGAGCTCCTGCGCGAAGTCTACCGGGTCTCCACCGCGGCGTCGGGCAAGACCGCGCTCGACCTGCTCGCCGCCGACAGCAGCATCGACTGCATCGTGTTGGATCTGATGATGCCGCAAATGTCCGGTGAAGAGCTGGCGGCGGAGCTGCAGCAGCGGGGCGTGTCGACGCCCGTGCTGGTCGCGTCCGCGCGCAGCGATACGGCGCAAGTGGCAAAGCTTATCGGCGCGCGCGACTTCGTGACCAAGCCGTATCAAACCAAGGTGCTGATCGAGAAGATCAACGGCATCTGCGGCGGCGCGGGCGGCGCGGGGCCGGCGCAAGACCCACGCGGCGGCTCGCCGATGGCGGGCGGCGCTCCTCCGACCGACGCCGCTGGGCCACTGGCGCGCCCGGCGCTTTCGCGCGTCGCGCGGGCGCCCGCCCCCTGATGCGCGATCACGGCTGGGCGGGACCCGCGCCTTCGCGGCGACCCGGACCGGCAGCTCCTGGGTGAACCTCACCGGCGACGCGGGACCCGCGTCTTCACGGCGACCCGGGCGGCGGCTCGAGCGGCGGCTGGGAAGCAGGGGAGGGGAGCGGCTCCGGCGGCGGCCGCCCCATCTCGAAGAACCCGATGATGATCATGATGGCCGCTGCCAGCGCGATCAGGATGCCGGTGATCAGCGTCACCAGGCGCAGTCGGGTGCTGGGGATGCGACCGATGCTCGTGGTTGCCACACCAGCTCGTCCTTGCAGACGCCGTGCCGGCGCTCGCTACGTCGCGTGCGCCTCCCGCAGCCCGGCAGCGCGCCCGCGAGGCTCTTCGAGCAGCTCGCCGAACAACGCGCGGTAATGAACGAACGCCTGGCGCAGCTGCTCGGTACCGGCTTGGTTGGCCTGGTCTTCGGCCAAAATCGCCCGCGCCGCTCGGTAGCGTTCGAGCAGGTTGCTGGGTTGCCTGGTGGGCGAGCCCCCCTCGTCCAAGCGCTGCGAGGGCACGCCGCGGGCGGCGAGCAGCTGCCGGACCAGGTCATCGGCCTCGACCACGGCAGCTGCTGGGTCGTCGACGAAACGCGCCTGGAGCGCTTGGTACGCCTTCGAGAAGCGGAGGCGATCGCTCTCGGCCAGCGCGCCGAGGGACGGCTCCGATCCGCCACGCGCCCGCGCGATGAGCTCCCGTTCCGCGCGGCCGCGGCGGCCGTACACCTCGAAGAGCCGATCGTACTCCGGCCCGTAGCGCTCGCGCAGCATCGCGCGCCGCTGGCGGGAGCCGCGGACGGCCATCCAAACGACGACCACCGCAGACATCACCGCAGCCCCGATCCACAAGATCAGCGAGCTCAATGGTGAGACGACCAACCCTTCCAAAAAAGCCTCTTCGCCTGGGATTCTGCAATCGCCATACCCCCCGCCGACCGCCAGCGGCAGCCCCGGGACGGGGTGACCCGCCGATGCCTGCACCCGCGCCTCCGGGAGGTCACAATCGGAGCGAACCGCACGCGAGGCGCCGCGCCTCGATGTGGGGAGCGCTGCCACACGCTCGACGCCGGCCGGGCGGCGCTGAGCGAGCCGCCGCGCACCGCCCGAGGAACTAGAACGTCTCGAGGTCCCTGATGCGCCACCGCCTAGAGCGACCAACGGTCTGCAGCGCAGAGCGTTGGTCGCGGAAAATGGGCCCATCTAGAGCACCGATCCGTGAGCAAACGAGAGGGTTTCCCGATGCGTTCGGGGCCCTCACTCGATGGGGCCTTGAACTCATCGGGATTCTCCAGGCTGGCAAACGGATCGGTGCTCTAGCCCCTACCGCCTGGCTGCTCCTGCTCCTCGCCTGCAGCTGGGAAGACGACCCTCCCCGCGGCCCCGGCACGGGCGGATCCGGGGCGACGAGCGCCGGCTGTTCGGGCGCCAGCGCCACCGGGGGCGGTCCCGGCGCGGGCGGTGGC
>JAEZYZ010000175.1 GCA_023418705.1 Pseudomonadota bacterium
CTCCGGGCACGTACAGCGCGCGGGCCCGAGCGGCGTGGGCGGCGGCCGACCGCACGCGTCCTTCGTCGAAGGCAGCGTCGCTCTGCTGCATGGCGACCTCGCCGCGCTGGCACAGCTCGCGCACCACCACGACACCGAGCAGCCCGAAGACCAAGAGCCCGCCCAGGCTGGCGCGCACGATGCTCCACGTGTTCATCTCGCTCGTCCTCAGGAAAAATCGCGGCGGCGGAAGATCAGCGCCGCCAGCGCGAGCAGCCCCGCCGACCAGGCGACCGCCTGCAGCGCCGCCATGACGGCGTAGGGCCAGAACGCCACATTCGCGGCCTCCCCGGTCAACAGTGAACGGGGAGGCACGTACACCATCAGGTTTGGCACCACCCAGCTCAGCGCTCGCCCGATCTCGTGGATGGCCTGCCCGAAGACCCGGTGTGGAAGATTGGCGAGGGTGTCTGCGGAGCGCCCCACGATGAACACCCCGAACGTGAACACGGCCGTGAGGAACGGCGAAGAGAACGCCGCGAACAGCGTCGCCACCCCCGCCACGACGCACACCTCCAAGAGCGTGAGCAAGGCGGCACCCGCGACGACCCGCTGGTCGTCGGGCGCAACCCGCGCGAGCCAGAAGCCGGCGACGGCGAGCACCAGCGCCCAGACGATCGGCACGTAGGTCCGCCAAGCCTTGGCTCGCCAGGCCACCAGCAGCGCTGCCGCGACGCTGCCGGCGCCGACGCCGAGCACCAGCGCGGGCGGGCGCCCGCCGAGGCTTGCCAGCGCTAGCAGCAGCGCGCCGGCGTCGGCGGCGACGAACACGAACAGGGTCAGCACGATGCCGGCGTACTTGCCCAGGAGGTACTCGCCACGCAGGATCGGGCGGGCCAAGATCGGGAAGATCGTCTTCAGCTCGAGCTCGCGATACAGCGACGTGGCGCTCAGCACGACCGCGACGACGATCCCATAAACGGATATCGAAGCGGCGCCCAAGTCGCTGACGACCCGCAGCGTGTCCCGGACCGCGAACGCGCCGACCACCAGGGCGTAGGCGCCGGTGGCCAGCGCCAGGCCGAAGAGGCCATGCAGCACCCGAGCGCGCACCGCCTCGCGGTACGTGTTGAAACCGATGGCCGCGATCCGCGCCAGCATGCGCTCGTTTTTACTGCGACCTTGGGAGGCGAGGAAAGATTCGCGCCGTCGGCTGGCTTCACTGGCCCGCAAGAGCGACGGCCCGAGGCTCGACGAAGCCCTGGATGCGGGCGGGGGTCGACACGATGGCCTGCCGCACGCGCCCCTCGACCAACCCCTGCAGCAGCCCCCCTCCGAGGTCGAGCATCACGGCCATGGTCAGCAGCGTGCGCTCGGCGTCGAAGGGCGAGGCCCTGAAGTAGCCCCAGACGGCGTCGATATCGTGGGGACGGCCGCGATCGAGCCAAAACCGCAGGCCGCCGGCCTGCCGCTCGACGCGGACCGCGTAGCAGGCCTCGACGAGCCCGTTGCCCTGCACGAGCTGCACCGACTGGATGTCCGAGGCGCGCCAAAGCACGCGCGCCGACTTGGTCCTCGGCAAGAGCTCTGGCCACTGGCCGGCGTCCGCGAGGACGCTCAGCACCTCGGCGGGCGACGCGCGCACGAGCCGATAGGCCACCAGACCGAAGCCGCTGCCCTGCGGCATGGACACCTCGCGATCGACGGTGCCGCCCGCGAGCAAGCGCGCGCGTTCGTCCGCGGTCAGCCCGCTCTCGCGCGCTCGAGCGACCGCCGGCGACGGGCAGATCCCGGCCGAGAGGGCCGCGGCGGCCAACGCCCCTCGGATCCAGCGGCGCAGAAGACCTCCCCGCACGCCGGCCAAGATAACAGCCCCCCCTCGGGCTGGCCAGGGTGGCGAGTGCCTATGGGTCGGCCGATTCGTCCGCAGGATCGGTGATGAACACCTCCAGCAGCCACTCGCCCTCTGCCCCCGCGTAGCCGTCGATTTGGATGAAGTAGCTCCCAGGATCCAAGGTGAGATCCAGGAAGCTGCGGTTCGACCCCGTGCCGATGGTGCAGCCCCGCGGCACTTCTTCACCCGGACAATCCGGACCGCGGCGCACGTCGAGCAGCGTCGCGTAGTTGCTCCCGTCCATGTCGAGCACCACCCGCTGCCGGCGCTCCAACGTGAGCTTCAGCATCTGGTCGGCGGCCCCCGCCCCGGACTGCCCCCCAAGGTCGCATCCAGCGGCGTAGTCGGCGCCGGCGTTGACCGTGCTGCCGTAGAACGCTCCCCCGCTCGGCGGGATCTGAACGGCTTGGGCGCAGGTGTCCGCAAACGGCACGACGCCCGGCGCCGCGGCAGGGCGCGCCAGCACGGTCGCGCGCACGGGGATCTCTGCGGTTGCATCGACCACGACCCGGTAGCTGCCGGCCGGGAGGTCGTGGCGCCGCGCTCGCAGCGGCCGCATCGCGCCCGTCTTGCAGACGAGCAGGTCGGCATGGTCGCTGCAGTCGGGGGCGACCAGGCTCACGCCGAGCTCCGCGTCCGCGCCTGAGCGCGCGATCAGCAGCACGTCCGAGCGCTCCGACAGCTCGAGCGCCCCCACCGCGTCGATGCCGCCGGTGGGGCAGCCGAGCTCCACGTCGTCGGTGTGGCCCGCCAGCGTGAGATCCCAGTCGCGATTGGGCGCCAACGCCGGCGGGGCCTCGCAGGTCTCGTCCGCGGCGGGCTCGCTCGGCGGCTGCACCTCGAGCCGCAGCGACACGTCGGTCGGTGCGGTCGCGCCCACCGCCACGTAGTAGCTGCCCGCCGGCAGGGCTCGCGCGAACAAATGGGGCGCCGGGCCGACCCGACAGGCAAGCTCCGACCACACCTCGGTGCAGTCATCGCCGAGAGACAACACCGGCTCCCCCAGGCCGTCCGCGGAGACCGCGTACAGGTGCACGTCGGACGGCTCCGCCAACTCGAAGCGAAAAAACAGCTCGCCTGTCTCGATGTCGCACACACTCCCCACGTCGCTGCGAGCGTCCTCGAGCCCGACGGTCACCGGCATATCGGGCTCGAGCAGGGCGGCGCCGTCGCAGGTTTCGTTGTCGGCGGGCGCCGTCGCTTCCTCGTAGCGGATGTCGAGCACCACCTCGCCGGCGCCGTCGGCGAACACCAACAGCGCGTGGGCACCTGCCTCGAGGGCGCGCAGCCGCAACTTGGCGACCGAGCCGCCGGCGGCGCTCGCGTACGGCTCGCCGCAGGCGACCTCCGAAGCGGCGCTACCGCATTGAGAGAACGCAGCCAGCGCGACGTCCGAACCGCCGGTGGCGGTCACGACGACGTCCACCGGATCTCCCTCCGGGACGATCAGCGCGACCACGCCGTCGCGCGTGGCACCTTCCGCGTCGAGGTCGGCGCAGCTGGCCGCGTAGTCGCTGGCGAGCGCTGCCATCGACAGGATGACCCGCTGCGATCCGGAAATCTCGAGCGGGTCGACACACGTGTCGTGCTCGGGCGTTTCGCAGTCCGACTCGTCGATCACCCCATCACAGTCGTCGTCGATCTGATTGCCGCAGATCTCCGGGACCAGGCTCGACACCCGCGGATCGTGGTCGTTGCAGTCCCCTCCCCCTTCACAGTTCCAAACCGGATCGCCGTCGCCGTCCGCGTCGCGCGGCGAGTGCTCACAGCTCTGGCTCTCTTCGACGCAAGCGTCGATCGTGCAGGCGTAGTCGTCCGAGCAAGTGACCGGCTCGCCTTCGCGACAGCCGAGCCCGAGCTCGCACACTTCCATACCGTCGCAGTAGACGTCGTCGGCGCAGCGGGTGTGGTCGGCGGTGAAGCGGCAGCGACCGAGCAGCTCATCGCAGCGATCGGTCGTACAGTCGACCCCGTCGTCGCACTGCTCGTCGTCGAGGCACGGTCCCCCGAGTGACGGGTCCGCGTCCGGTCCGGCGTCAGCCGGGGCGCCCGGCAACCCCGCTTCCGAGTCACCCGCTTCGACGCCAGCGTCGCCGGACGGGAACGGGCTGTCGACGCTCGAGCTGCCGCAACCGGCGGCCCAGAGCGCCAACAGACCGAGGAGCGAGCCACGCATCGCCGTCAAGGGTCGAGCTTAGCGAAATGAATGGCAAGGGGCTCCCATCATCCCGCAATTTCGGCGAGCGCAGGAGCTGGGGGATCTCGATAGCAGGCCTGGGCGGCGCGTGGCATGATGCGAGCCAGAGTGCCGCACGACCGACTGACGCGACAAGAGCTCTCGTGGCTGCTCGCGCAAGAGGCCCGGGGGGCCGCCAAGGCGCTGCGGGAAGGCGTTTCGCACCTGACGCAGCCAGCGAGCGACGCGTCCGCGGCCGCCCCGCCCGTGGCGCTCACGCTCGACGCGCTGGACGATGCGATCTCGCTGTTGAGCGATCTGCAATCGGCGCCACCTGGCAGGGCGCGGCACGGGCGCATCGACGTGGCCTCGATGATGTGCGAGCTGCTGCCCGAGACACGGATCGCCATGGAGCCCGGCGCGGGCACCGAGGTCTTCGGGGACGAGGCCGACCTGCGCCGCATGCTGCTCGTGTTGGCGAGCCAGACCCAAGGCAACCCGAACGCCGCGACGAGCGCCGCCGCCGAGATCAGCGTACGGCGTGAGGACGACATGGTGCGGATCGCGGTCAACCTGGGACCGGACAGCTCGGCGACCGCCGAGCTCGAGCGACGCTGGCTGCACCGAATGGCGACGCGCCTGGGTGGCCGCTTCGAGCTCGATGGCAGCACCCAGAGCTTGCTGTTGCCCGCCGACGGCGACGAGGTGAACGAGCTCCGTCGAGAGCTGGCCCAAGCTCAGCAGCTGGGTGAGGTGTACGCCCGAGAGCTCGCGAGCGTGCTGGCCGGCGCGCAGCGCTCGGAGCCGCCGGCCTCGGATCGAGGCCCGGTGGCTTCCGGCACGCCGCTGCACGGCCTCGCCTGCCTCTCGCTGCTCCTGTCGCGCGCGCTGCGCGCTCACGCGGAGGCGCAGCTGGAGGACGCGACCGCGGCGGCCTCCCAGCTCGGGGAGGAGCTCCCCGTCGCCCGCCGGCTCCGGCAACGTGGCGCGAGCTTGAACGAGCTCGCGGGCGAGCTCCTCCCGCTCGTCGAGGTCCAGCGGATCGTCGAAGGCACGGGCGAGGCGGACGCCGCGCGGGTGGACGTGACCGGGCTCGCTCAGGAGTGCGCGCGCGGCGCTGCCGCGAAATTGCACCGGCTGTCTTTGCAGATCGAGGTCGAGGCAACGGGCCCGCTCTGGGTGGTCGCGCCGAGGCGCGGCTTGGAGCTATTGCTCAGCGCCTTGTGTGAGCACGCCATGCAAGCGAGCCCGCGCGGCTCGCAGCTCGCGGTGCGTTGCGCGGCGTCGAACGAGAGCGCGGTCGTCTGGGTGGAGGATTCCGGGCCGGTGGTGCCGGAGGCGCAACGTGAGGCGGTGCTGCGGCTGCGCACCGATCCGGCCGCTGCGGGCAGACCCGCGTCGGTGTCGCTGCTCGGCGCGACGATCCTGGCCGACGCGCTCGGCCTCCCCATCGGTCTGACCGAGGCGCCGAACGGCCGGAGCGCCGTGCGGGTGGAGGTCGGACGGCTGCTGGATCGCTGAAGGTCGGGGCGAGAGCCGCTCGCTGCGCCGTGCCGCACGCCTTGCCGAAGCGCGACCAATGATGGATGATCCCACGATGCGCATCCTCGTCGTCGAAGACCAGGACTCGATCCGGCGAATGATCGAAGCCCTGGTGCAAGCACGCGGCTATCAGGTCACCGCCGTTTCGAACGGGACCAAGGCCATCGACGTGGCGGTGACGGCGTGCCCCGACCTGGTGTTGCTCGATCTAATGCTCCCGGGGCAGTTCGACGGCTTCGAGGTGTGCCGGCGTCTGCGCCGCGATCCGAGCACGAAGGACGTGCCCGTGGTGATCATCAGCGCGCTCGACGACGCCGAGTCGCGCGCCAAGGCGACCGAGGCAGGCGCCAACGCCTACTACACCAAGCCGTTCAGCCCGATCGCGCTGCTGCAGGAGATCGAGCGGATCAAGGCCCGACGGGGCGCAGGCGGCTGACGCGACCCCGCGCCACCTCGCTACAAGAGGTTCAGAAATTCCTTGGTGCGTCCGGTCGCCGCCTCGATCAGCGCGCGCGCTTCGGGGGCTGGGATGCGCAGCCGTTCACACAGGTCCTCGAGCAGCTGGCGCTCTTTCTCGTGCTGCTCGCCGTCGATGAAGGTGAGCAACACGGCGTGCTGCAACAGAACCCGGCGATCGTCGTAGCTGAGCTCGGTGACCGGGATGTCTTCGAGCTTGCGCGGCTCGCGGGCGTACACGCGAACCTCCTGCGCTTCGCTCGGGCTGGCGTCGAAGGCTTGCAGCAGCGCCTCGATGACCTCCATCTCCTCGTCGCACACGCGGCCATCCGCCCAGGCGACGCTGACCAGGCCCTTGAGGATCGCCATGTTCTGCTCGTGCATGACCGCACAATCTCAAACGGAAGCCCCGGACGTCAACGGCGGTCGCCGGAGGATCCTGTTCCTCCGGATGGCGGCATCGGGGTGGGATCGAGCCCGGCGATGCGCCGCAAATCCCGGCGCAGGTCGGGCTCGCTGCGCTCTTCGGCGACCACGAACCCGGCCAGCAACTCGGAGACGTCGCTCTGGCGCGGCTTGAAGGGGGGCGGCGCTGGTGAGGCAACCCCCGCCAGCGCGCCTGCAACTTTCGGCGTGACCTCGGCGTCCTCGGACACCGGGGTTGCCCGAGCTGGCGCGGGCGCCGGATCGGGCGTGCGCATCGGCGCGGCCCCGGCCGAGTCGCTCGCGGCCACCGACAGCAGCGAGCCGAGCGGGGGCGTGGTGTCCTCGCTGCCGATGGTGGGCCGCGGCGTGAGGAAGTCGGGAGCGTCGCTCGCCGGCCCCCCTTGAGGCGACGCTGGGATGTGCCTGGCTCGAACCGGCGGCAGCGGCAAGGTCTCCGCCGCCGACGCGGCAGCCAGCGGCGGCGGCACGGGCTCGACCGGCGCCACCGGCGGCAGCGGGCTGGCCGGCTCGCTCACCACCTTCGGGGGTGAGTCGCTGATCGGCTCCACCGGAGCCGGGACCGCGGTGGTGACCGCCTCGATCCGCACCGTCGGCGTGGCGACCGGCTCGACCGCGGCGGGGGGCTCGGTGGTGACGGCGTCGCTCGCTGCGTCGGTCGCAGCGCCGCTCGCCAGCGGCGGCAACGCGCTCGGCGTCCACGCAACCTGACCGACGCGCATCGGATCCGTGACCGCGTCTGAACCCGGCTCGCCCGGCTCGGCTTGCGCCCGAGGGGGCGCCGGCGCCGGTCGCTCCTCGAGCTGCGGCAGGGCCCGCTGCACCTCCTTGTGCAGCCGCGACAGTGCCCGGCGTCCCGCCGCACGGTTCACCGGAATGAGCGCGACCTCGAGCTCGCTCACCAGGTCGGCCACCGAAGCCCGCGGCCCGAGCTTACAGGCGCGCAACAAACCGGCGCTGGCGGTGCGTGATACGGTCAGCAGCTGCTCGAGCAATTGCTGCAAACACTGCCGCGCTTGCGCGTCGCTGGTGGCGCCGCTGCCGCGCACCGCCACCTCGCCCCGCTCGTCCAACAGCACGTCCGCCGCGCTCAGCGAGCGTGGCGCGTGCGCCACCTGCTCGGCGGCCCCGAGCAGCAAATACCCGGTCGTCTCTGCGACCAGCGACGCCTGCCGCGCCCCGGCGGAGCGCACGATCTGATCCAGATCGACCGTCACCCGCTGCCCCCGCGCACGGGCACGCCGGCCGCCGCCAGGTGGCGTTTGGCCTCGCCGATGGTGTAGATCCCATCGTGAAAAATCGACGCCGCCAACGCCGCGTCCGCGCCGCCCTCGCAGAGGCCCTCGCAGAGGTGATCGAGCGTCCCGACACCGCCGGAGGCGACGACCGGGATCTGGACCGCGCCCACCACGGCGCGCAGCAGCTCCAGGTCATAGCCCGCCTTCGTGCCGTCGCGATCCATGCTGGTGAGCAGGATCTCGCCCGCGCCCAGGGTGGTGACGCGCTCGGCCCACTCGACGACGTCCAGGCCCGTGCCGCGGCGCCCGCCATGCGTGAACACCTCCCAGCCGCCACCCGTTGGCCGCCGGCGCGCGTCGACGGCCACCACGAGCACCTGCCGCCCCCAGGCGTCGGCGATCCTCGCGACGAGATCGGGGTCCTGCACCGCGGCGGTGTTGATACTGACCTTGTCGGCCCCTGCTTCGAGCAGCGCCCTCACGTCGTCGGGCGCGCGCACGCCGCCCCCGACCGTCAGCGGCGTGAACACCTGGTCCGCCGTGCGCCGCACCACGTCGAGCAGGGTGCCGCGGGCTTCGTGGGAGGCCGTGATATCGAGGAAGGTGATCTCGTCGGCGCCCTCGGCGTCGTAGCGGCGCGCGCACTCCACGGGATCGCCGGCGTCGCGAATGTCGACGAAGTTGACGCCCTTGACGACGCGACCGGCGCGAACGTCCAGACAGGGAATGATGCGCTTGGCGAGCATCGGGGCTAGCGACTCCATATAGGAGCTCCGCGGGATTGGACAAACAGCTTGCGCCGGGCCGGCGGGCGAAGGCCGAGCGTGGCGCCCGTCGAGGCGCGGGCGGATCTCGGAGAACACCGGGCGAAGTGGGCCCTTGGGGGTTATAGTGCCGGGCGATGGCTTGTCCCCACTGCGGAACACCGTTGCCGTCACCGGCCCACCCTTGTCCCCGGTGCGGTGCTCCGCCGCCCGAGAGCCCGCCGGAACGCCGAGCACCGGTCCCCGGGCCAGCCCTCGGTGCGACCCTGCTGGGCGGCGCCGGGGTGACCCCAGCCGTGAACCCCAAGCGCACGCTCTTGGGGGTGGGCGCCTACGCCCCGAAGGCCGAACCGCCGTCGACGGGCACGCAAGCGCTCGGGCGGACCGTGCAGGGCATCGGCCTCGAGCCTGGCGCCGCGCCCCAAAGCGACCTGGGCCGCACGGCACACGGGCTCGGCCCGACCCCCGAGCCCGCCGCCGGTGCCTTGAAGAGCACCGTGCACGGGCTCGGGCCTGGATCGGCGGCCGCGAATCCGCTCGGACGCACCGCGCGCATCGAGCCCTCGGGCAACCCGGCCGCGCCCGGAAATGCTCTCGGGCGCACCGCCCGCATCGAGCCTCCGGCCTCCCCGACCCCCCACGAGCAGGCGCTCGGACGCACCGCGCGCATCGAGCCCCCCGACCGTCCCGCGGCGGCGCCAGAGCGACGCCCATCCGAGGCGAAGACCCTGCTCGGCGTCGCCCGCCCCGGCATCGCCCCGCGCAACCCGAGCGCCCAGAAGGCCTCCCCCCAACCGGCGGCGTCGCCCTCGCCAGCGGCAGCCCGCCGTGCTCCAGCCCCAGAGCCCGACGCCTCCATCGGCCCCCCTCGCCGGCGCTGGCCACGCGCGCTCGGCCTGGCGCTGGCGATCTCCGCCGTGCTCGCGGGCTTGGTCACCCTGGTGCTCCTGCTGCTGCCGTCCGAGCGCGTCCAGGCTTCGGTGGTCGGTGATCCCAGCGGTGGCGAACGGCTCGCGGTGCGCTGCGACGATTGCCCGGACGGCATGCTGATCCGCCGCGGCGAGCGCGAAGCGAAGCTGCAGGACGGCGTGGCCGAGCTCCCGCTCTCCGAACCGCTCGGCATCGGCGAGCATCGGATCGAGCTCGAGCTGATCGAGCCGGGCGCCAGCAGCAAGCGGGTCACCCTCGTGGTGCCCGTGCGCTACCGGGTGCGCGCCGATTTGGCCGGCTTGAACGAGCAGCCCCCCAAGCTGAGGGTCGTCGCGCAGGGGCAGCAGGGCCTGCGCATCGAGGTGGACGGTCAACCGCTCGCGCTCGACGGCTCGGGGAAGGGTTCGGTGGATCTACCCGTCGGCGACGCCCTCGAAGGGACGAGCCCGGACGTCGAGCGGTTCGAGCGCTCCGTCCCCTACCGGGTCACGACCAAGACTGGCACGGTCGAGGATGGGCAAGTCCTGCTGCAGCTCGGCATCGCCCCGCTGGTGGTCGACGTCCCGCGCGGCCAGGTCGTGACCGAAGCCGACGAGCTCATGGTCGTCGGGCAAACCCGCCCGGATGCCGAGCTGTACATCGACGAGCGGCGCGCGCCCGTCGACTCGCAGGGGAAGTTCGCTCAGGTGGTGAAGCTACCCGCCGCCGGGGAACACACGATTTGGGTGCGCGCCACCGCACCGAAGATGGCCCCCCGGCGGGTCCCGGTGCACGCGACGCGGGTGCCGAGCCTGCGCGATCACGCCGCTGGCTTGCGCAAGACGACGGCCGCAAGCCGCTACCCCGATCTCAGCGCCGCGACCGCCGGCGACCTCGTGCGCCTCCAAGGGCGCGTGGTCGAGGCGCGCAGCGATCCGTATTCCACCGCCGCGTTGGTCGAGGCGGCCGACGGCTGCCCGCGCGAGCCCTGCCTGGTCCGGGTCGTCCATTTCGAGAAAAGGAACCTGAAGCCGGGCGAGCCCATCGAGGTGTTCGGCCGCGTGACGGGGCAGGTCGCAGGGCCTCGCAGCGGCCACACCATTCCGGAGTTGACGGCAGACTTTTTGCTGCAGGGCAAGGAGTGACCGAAGCGCTCGCCAACCAGCCCGCTTGTCCCGCCTGCGGGGATCCGATCGCCGCCAGCGCGCGCTACTGCAGTCGTTGCGGGATCCGCATCTCGGACGCCCCCGCAGCGGCGCCCTCGCAGAACCCGAGCGTTCCCGCACCGGGCCCCGACGGCGACTACGCGCCCCACCTGGCCGACCCCCTCATCGGCGTGATCGTCGCCGAGCGCTACCGCATCCTCGAGCTCATCGGGCGGGGCGGCATGGGCGTCGTCTACCGCGTCGAGCACACACGCATCGGCAAGCTGATGGCGCTGAAGCTCCTCAGCGGCGAGCTGAGCCGGGATCGCGGGATCCTGGCGCGCTTCAACCGCGAAGCGCTGATGGTGAGCAAGCTGTCCCATCCGAACACCGTGCAGGTGTTCGACTACGGCACCTCCGAGGGGCTGACGTACCTCGCGATGGAGTACTTGCCGGGCAAAGATCTGGGGGCCCTCATCCGGCGCCACAAGCACCTGCCGGTGTCGCGCACCGCCGCCATGGTCGTGCAAGTGTGCAACTCGCTCGGCGAAGCGCACGGCAAGGGGATCGTCCACCGCGATCTGAAGCCCGAGAACATCTTGCTCGTGCCCACCGACGGCGAGGAGGATTTCGTCAAGGTGCTGGACTTCGGCCTCGCCAAGCTGCGTGAATCTCACGAGCTCGGCGAGGTGAGCACGCACGGCGCGGTGATCGGGACGCCGTTTTTCATGTCGCCCGAGCAGATCCGCGGCGAAGCCGTCGACGAACGCAGCGACATCTATTCGCTCGGGGCGGTGATGTTCACCTGCGTCACCGGCCGGCCTCCGTTCGACGCCGCTACCCCGATGGGTGTCTTGACGAAACACTTGGTGGAACCCGTGGTCTCGCCGAGCCAGCGCTATCCGGAGCTCGCGATCCCACGTGCGTTCAGCGACATCGTGCTGAAGGCGCTGGCCAAGGATCGGCTGGCTCGATTTCAGAGCATCCAAGATCTGCAGCGGGCCGTGCTCGACTTCGTCGCGGAACAAGGCGTGAGCCCCGAGGCGCTGCTCGACGCCGACAAGAAGCGACGCCTGGCGACCACCAAGGCCGAGGCCGCCACCCGCGACGAGGTGGAAAAGTACGAACGCAAGCTGCGCCGACGCGGGCGGTTCGTCTGGGCGATTTCGCTCTCGGCGCTCGCGGCGGCCGTGGCGGTAGGGATCCGCTTTTGGCCGAAGCATCTGCAGGACGACGGCGTCCGGGGCCTCGAGCTCGAGCCGAACAATTCGGCGAGTGAAGCCAACCCGCTCGTCTTCGGCAGCGAGGTGCGCGGACAGATCGGCCGGCGCCTCGATCGCCAGCGCAGCGATCGGGATTTTTTCAAGGTCGAGGTGCCGGCCGGCGTTGGCCCGGTCGAGCTCACGCTGGAACCGCTGCCGAACATGGCGCTGTGTGCGGCGCTGTATCGAACCGGCCTGGCCTCGCCGCTCGGCCAGTACTGCTCGGGCGCGCCGGAGAAGAAGCTGGTGGTCGACTCGCTGGCGATCGATCCGGGCAGCTACCTCATCGCGGTGATGCAGGACAACACCCACTACGATCCCAGCTCCAACACGCCGGTGCACGAGAACGTCTCGGACATCTACCGCCTGCGGCTCGACAAGGCCCATCAGGGTGGCGCGGGCCTGGAGCTCGAACCCAACGATTCGGCGGAGGACGCCAACATCCTGCACCCTGGCGACGAGCTCGGCGCGCGCCTGAGCTGGGTGCTCGATCAGGACGTGTTTTGCACCGTTCCGACGAGCCAGGGCGTTCGGTTCGTGGTCGAGGAATCGGCAGCCCCCCGCCCGTTGCAAGCGACCTTGGAGGTGACCCCCCGGGGCACCGGGCTCGACGGCATCCCCGTGCGGGTGCACCACCCGAACGAGAAGATGAAAAAGACGCCCACCGACCGGGTGTCGCCGTGGCAAAGCCCGACCGTCAAAGGCACCAACCCCGAAGAGCGCGCCTGCGTCGAGGTCCGCCTCACCCCGAACCCGCTGGCCCCGACCCCCCACCCGCTGGTAGCGCCTGCGAGCCGCGACGTGTACACCGTCCGGGTCGAAATGGTGACGAGCGACGCGGCGGCGACCACCACCGGCAGGCATGACAGACATCACTAAGGCGCCGCCGCGCTCGCGCCGGGCGCTCCGCCCGGCGGTGGTCGCGCTGTTCGGACTATTCTGCGGCAGCGCCGCCGCCGAGCCCACGCTCGACCCGACGTTGCCGATCGTGGTGACCGTCGGTGAACCGAAGGCTCCGGCCGCCGCCGCCGGTCTCGGCGCCACCCGCTCCGGGCGCACTCCGCTCCCGCTGCCGGAGCGCCTGTCCCTGTTGTGGCAAGTACGGCTCGGGGGTCGTGTGGAGCAGCCGATCGCCGCCACCGCGGACGGCCACCTGGTGGTGGCGACCGGCCGCGGGCAGCTGGTCGAGCTCGACCGCGCGGGCAAGCGGGTGTGGCAGCTTCAGGTGGAGGGGGCGAACATCAGCGGGGGGCCCGTGATCCGCAGCGACGGGCTGCGCCTCATCGTCACCAGCCGCGCCGAGCTCCTCGGGATCGACGGCGACGGCAAGCCGCGGCTGCGCCAGCAGCTCCCCAAGGGTCGCAGCCTCTCGGCCCCACCGCTCCCGCTGGCTGACGGGGGTGTGCTCTTGGCGTTCGCCGAGCAGCTGATGCACGTCGACGCCTTCGGGAGGATCGCCGCGTCGGGCCCGCTGCCTGCGCCCGTGACCTCCCTCGTCAGCGACACCGCCTCCACCTACGCCGTCACTCGGCAAGGCGACGTCTTCACCTGGACGGCGTTTCGCGCGCCTCGCCGGGTTGGAAGCTTCGGCAGGACCGTGGACCATGTCGTGGCGGCCGGCCCGGGTCGGCTCGGCGCGCTGGCTCATCCGCGCTCGCTCGTCACGCTGAACCTGACCAACGGGGCGCGGGCGAGCTTCGAAGCCCCCGCCCAGCTGCTGGGCCCCATCGCGGCGACCTCCGAGCGGCGCTGGCTCGTGTTTTCGGAGGACGGCCTGCTCTCGGTCGAGCCATCGCTGCGGGATCACCAGCGCGTTTTTCTGGCCACGCGAGGGGGGGAGCCTCGCTCGGCCCAACCGGCGGAGACCTTGATCGTGTCGGACGCGGGCCGTGCCGCCCTGGGCCACTACGGAGGTGTCAGCGTGCTCGGGCTCGGCAGCGGCGCGCAAGCGACCCTCGAGCTCAACGGCTGCGGCACACCCGTTTCGCTGGTTCCCGCCGGCAGCAAGCGCATCGGGCTTGGTTGCCGCTCGGGGCTCGTGGCGGTGGTCGGCGAGCCGGCGCCGGAGTGACGCCGTCCACGATGCTCTGCTCGAGCATCGCCGCAGGCGGTCAGTGATAGAGAGCAGAGAAGAGCAGGGCCACCGACCCGGTCCGGGCCTTGTAGTCGAACCCGCTCTCGTCCCCGTCCGTGAGCGAGCCGGCCAGACGCAAAAGGCCGCCGAGCTGCCACTCGTCACCTACCCAGCCGCCGTACCCCACCCAGGCCGCGCCTCCGAAACCGCTGAGCTCGAGCGGATCGTCCTCGTTGGCGTCGTCGGTCAGCGACACCGCGTCGAACCCGAGGCCTCCGCCGACGTTCAACCCACCCTTCGGGTCCGGGAAGACGTCGGCGAACAGCAGCAACATCACCGATCCCAGGCTGCCGTCGATCTCACCGCTCACCTCCGGGCCCTCGATGTTCGGCTTCGACGCGGTGGTGATGAACAGCGAGCCGCCGAGCACGAAGCCTGGCGACAGCGTGCCGCCGAGCATCAGATCGAGGGCGAGGCCGCCCCCCGTCACGTCGACCTCCCAGGAGCTTGCGTCCTCCAGCTCGATCGTGCTGCTCAGATAGTCCGCACCGATGTTCATGCGCAGGTAAAAGCCGTCATGCAGTCGGGCGCTCCGGCTCACGGGGGGCGGGGGCGGGGGATAGGCC
>JAEZYZ010000179.1 GCA_023418705.1 Pseudomonadota bacterium
TTGCGGACGGGGTTGGGGGCTCAGGGCTGCAGGGAGGGCGCCAGCTCGGCACCTCGGTCGTGACGCGCGAGCAGCGCCATGACCGAGGCGGCCGTGGCGACGATGGCCGCGAAGCCAAAGAGCGCAGCGCCGCCGGCTCGTTCGTACACCGGGCCCCAGACCAGCATGCCGGCGGTCGCCCCCGTCGCCATCGCGGCCGAGCTCAGGCCCTGAGCGCTCGCCCAGATGTGGGCTGGCGCGCGGCGCCGCACCAGCTCGAGCGCCGCGACCCAGACCGCGCCGAAGGACAGCCCGTGCAGGGGCTGCAGCCACAGCAGCTGAGCGACCGAGTCGGTGCTCGAGATGGCCCACCAGCGCACCGCGCTGCCCGCGACGCCGAGCAGCAGCAGGTTGGCGGCGCCGAGGCGCCGGAGCAGCGCGGACGACGCGGCCATCACCGCGATTTCGGCGACGACGCCGATGGACCAGGCTGCCCCCACGGTCGAGCCCGCGGCGCCCAGATCGTACAGGTGCAAGCTGATGCCGAGGTCGTACGACGCGTGGCCCGCCTGCCAGAGGAACACCGTCAGCAGGAGCCAGCGAAAGGGCGGTGTCTTCAGGAGCCGTCGTGCGTCGGCCCAGGCGGGCCTTGGAGGCGGGCCGGAGCTCGGCGGCAGCGCGAACGCGGTGATCAGCGCGATCGAGAGGCCCACCGTCATGGCCAGCGGCAGCTCGATCACGGACGCGGCGTCCAGCAGGCTGCCGGCGCCCAGCGCGACCACCATGAAGCCGAAGGAACCCCAGAGCCGCACCCGACCGTAGTCGACGCCAGCTGCCTGCATCGCCGTGACGTCGGCGAGCGTCGACATGGGCGTGCGGCACAAGCTGAACAGGGTCAACAGCGCGAACAGCAGCCCGAAGCCGAGGCTCACCCCGGCGCCAGCCAGGAGCGCCAGGACCCCGAAAGAGAGCGCGCACACGCCGCAGGCCAGGCGCAGCAGCGAGCCTCGGAGCCCGAAGGTGTCCGCGATCAAGCCGAAGACGATGGGTGAGATCATCCCGAAGCCCGAGCGGAGCGCGACGATGGCGCTCATTTCCAGGCCATGCAGGCCCTGCTCCGCCAGCCACGCCGGCAAAAATGGCAAGTAGACGCCAAACGCCGCGAAGGAAGCGAAGTAGTAGATCCGCAGCGCGGCCCCGACGCTCAGCGTTCTGGGAGGGTGCGGGGACGTGGGCATGGCGGCGCGAGTTTAGGCCGGGGCCTGCGGGGCGCCATGGCTCGAGCGGCAGGCGGGGGCCTCGCGTGGCGTCTTGGCACGGAGCAAGGCAAGCTGTCTCAAATTGCCACGCGCGGGGCCGGCGGATCGGCCACTCCGATTCGAGGCTGAGTCGGGTAAAATGCGGGCGCGCGCGGCGCACCGTCCGCTGGCGCACGATCTGCATGCGGCAGCGACCGGCCGCGAGGAGTCAGGCCAGAAAAAGGCTCCAAAGACGCCAAATCCCCAACGCTTGACGCCCCAAATCCGCTGTGGGACACAAGCCTACCTTACCCGTTATGCCCGATTCTTCGCCCGTCGCCGTCAGTTTCGAGCAGCAGCTGCGGCGCGCCACCGAGCGTGTCGGGCAGACGGTCTGCGACAAATGGCGGCTGGATGCGTTGCTCGGGGTCGGCGGGATGGCCGCGGTCTATGCCGCGACGCACCGCAACGGCAAGCGGGTGGCGCTCAAGATCCTGCATCCGGAGCTGTCCGGGTACCCGGATGCCCGCGAGCGGTTCATCGAGGAGGGGTACGCCGCCAACCGCGTCGGTCACCCGGGGGTGGTCTCCGTGCTGGACGACGGGATGACCGAGGATGGCTCCGCCTTTCTGGTGATGGACCTGCTCGAGGGCGAGACCGCCGACGCGCGGCTGCAGCGCTCCGGGGGCAGGCTCGAGCCGGTCGAGGCGTTGACGATCGCCGATCAGCTGCTCGACGTGCTCACCGCGGCGCACGCCGTGGGGGTGATCCACCGGGACATCAAGCCGGAGAACGTCTTCATCACCCGCGACGGTGAGGTCAAGCTGCTGGACTTCGGCATCGCGCGCATGACCGAATCGCGCCGGACCACGCGCACGCAGTTCGGCGCCACCATGGGCACGCCGGCGTTCATGGCGCCGGAGCAGGCCCGCGGCCGCTTGGAGGACATCGACGCGCGCACGGACTTGTGGGCGCTCGGGGCGACCTTGTTCTTGCTGCTCACCGGGCGGCTGGTGCACCAGGCGGACACCGCCAACGAGGAGCTCCTGGCCGCCATGACCCGCCCCGCACCGAAGCTCGGGACGGTGGCGGATGACATCCCGCCCGCGGTGGCAGAGCTGGTCGACACCGCGCTCGCCTACGAACGCGAGCAGCGCTTCGCCGACGCGCAAGCCATGCAGCGAAGCGTGCGCGCGGCGTACGCCGCCATCGGCGGGCCCGGCGAGCTGCCGCCGACGCTGCCACCAACGCCCTTCGCGCCGACGCTCCCGTCCGTCTCTCCCAGCGCTCCGGGTCCCACCACCTATCAACCGGTGGCGACCTCGGACGGCTCGTCGGTTGGCCGAAATGTGCGGCGTCACGGGTGGATCGGCCTCGTGGGCTTGGCGGCGGGCGCGCTGGCCGTCACCATCCTCGCCATGTTCGACGCCACGCCGGGAGCGGAGCCGCCGCATCGGACCGCGGGCGCCAGCGCCGTCCCCGTGGAGCCGCCGATCCTGCCGCCGGAGGACCCGCGCTGGACCCGTCCGCCGCCGCTGCGCAGCGCGGCCGTCGCGCCGTTCGGCTCGAAGCAGCGCGCTCCTTCGGCCGCCGAAGCGTCGACGGCGAGCGCTCCGTCGCCCGCACCCGGCAAGCAAAAGCGGGCGCTCGAGCCCGCTCAGCGGCTCGCGGCGCCGCGCCCGAAGGTCCTGTCGCCAACCGCGGTTTCGACGCCGCCCGCGTCTGCATCTGCGTCTACGCCTACGCCTGCGGCGTCGAAGGTCGCGCCCTTCGATCCCCTCAGCCGGCGCAAGTAAGTAGCATGGTGCGACGGCTGTGGTGCTGGACGTTGGCGTGTGCCCTCGGCGCAGGGGCGGCCGTCGCGATGGCGCCCGAGCTCGCGGTCGCCGCGCAAAAGGCGCGCGATCCAGCCGCGGCCGAGGCGCTGTTCCTTCAGGGTCGCGAGGCGCTGGAGGCAGGGGATTTCGAGAAGGCGTGCGACAAGTTCGCCGAGAGCCAGCGGCTCGACCCAGGCGCCGGCACGCTGATGAACCTGGCGACCTGCGAGGAGAAGCTCGGGCGGCTGGCGAGCGCGTGGCAACACTGGCAAGAAGCGCTCACGCACCTGCCGGCGGGTGACGAACGGATCGAGTTCGCGAAGGGCCGGCTCGAGGCGCTCGAGCCCGACGTGCCGTGGCTGACCATCACCCTGGTGGCGGCTCCGGAGGGGACGGTGGTGCTGCGCGACGGCGTGCAGCTCGGGCCCGGCAGCTTGGGCGAAGCGCTCCCGATCGATCCGGGCGCTCACGTCATCGCCGTGCGCGCGCCGGCCCACCACGAGCGGCGCTACGAGATCACCCTCGCCAAGGCCGAGCGCGAGCAGATCGAGGTCGCCCCAGGCACCCCGAAGCCCGAGCCGCGGCCGGTGGCAGGGGGTGAGGCCGCGCCGTCGCTCCCCGTGCTCGGCTACGTGCTCGGGGGGGTGGGGGTCTTGGGCGTGGGCGCCGGGGTCGTCACGGGCCTGATGGTCGCCGACCGCCAGCAGACCGTCGACGACAACTGCTCCGGGAGCCGCTGCAGCCAAGCGGGGCTCAACGCGGCCTCCGAGGGGCGCACGCTGCTGATCGCGAACGCGGTCGCCTGGGCCGTCGGCGTCGTGGGGCTCGGCGCGGGGGCGTACCTGGTGCTTTCGCACGACGGCTCCGGCGCGCCCACCCAGCGCGTCGGCGTGGCGTCGCTGCCAGGCGGGGCGGCGCTGTCGCTCAGCGGGAGCTTCCGATGAACGCGCTGAGCTTGCGGTCGTTGGGGCGCTGGCTGCTCGGGTCCGCGCTGGCCGCGGTGGCTGCGGCGGCCGCGCCGAGCTGCCTCGTCGTCGGTGACTACGACTTCGACGGCTACGAGCTCGCGCCGGGCAGCAGTGACGCTGGGAGCGACGCTTCGAGCGGATCGGGCGGCGGGGACGCGGGACGGGATGCCGCGGGCGGCGCTGCGGGCAGCTCGGGCGACTCCGGGGTGACGGATCCCGACGGCGGTCCGCCCGGCTGCGTGGCATCGACCTGTGAGGGGCTCGGGGCCGAGTGCGGGAGGATCGGTGACGGTTGCGGCGGCACGCTCGAGTGCGGCGACTGCAGCGAGGGCGAGTTTTGTGGCGGCGGCGGGGCCAATCGCTGCGGCTCGATCCCGTGCAGCCCGCTCGCTTGCGACGATTTCGGCGCCGCTTGCGGCATGGTCTCGGACGGCTGTGGGGACTCGCTCGAGTGCGGCACCTGCGACGCGCCGGACAGCTGCGGCGGCGGCGGCGTGCGCCGCCAGTGCGGGTGCACCCCGATGCTGTGCATGGAGATGGGGGTCGAGTGCGGCAGCGTCGACGACGGCTGCGGCAACACCATCGACTGTGGCAGCTGCGCGGCGCCGGAGAGCTGCGGCGGCGGTGGCACGCCGAACCAGTGTGGCTGCGCGCCGAAGACCTGCGAGGAGCTGGGCGCCGAGTGCGGCAACGTCCCGGACGGCTGCGGTGGCACCCTGCAATGCGGGACGTGCGACGTGCTCATGACGTGCGGCGGCGGCGGCATGAACAAGTGCGGCCTGTTGCCGTGCGCCCCCAGGACCTGCGAGGAGCTGGGCGCCGAGTGCGGCCAGATCTCCGACGGTTGCGAGAGCGTGTTGAGCTGTCCGGCGTGCGCGGCCCCCGAGACCTGCGGCGGCGCGGGCGTGGCGAACCAGTGCGGCTGCACGCCCACCACCTGCGCGGCACAGGACAAGGACTGCGGGATGATCCCCGACGGCTGCGGCGGCATGGTCGACTGCGGCAGCTGCGACGATCCCGAGACGTGCGGTGGCGGCGGCGTGCCCAACCTGTGCGGCTGCACGCCCACGATCACCTGCAGCAGCGAGGCGGCCGAGTGCGGTCGAATCCAAAACGACTGTGGCGAGACCCTCAACTGCGGCACCTGCGCCGGGTCGGCGGCTTGTGAGGGCAACCGCTGCGTGTGCCAGCCCAAGACCTGCGCCGAGCTCGAGGCCAACTGCGGCACGCTGCCCGATGGCTGCGGCGGCATGCTCGAGTGCGGCAGCTGTACCGGCGATGACGTGTGCGGTGGTGACGGCGCCAACCGTTGCGGCCCCCGCCCATGCCAGCCCAAGACCTGTGAGTCGCTCGGCGCCGACTGCGGCGAGATCGACGACGGCTGCGGCGGGGTGCTGCGCTGCGGCAGCTGCCCCGACGGGCAGATGTGCGGCGCCAGCGCACCGAACCGCTGCGGCTGTCGCCCGAAGACCTGCGACGCGCTCGGCGCCGAGTGCGGCAGCATCGACGATGGCTGCGGGCAGCTTCAGAACTGCGGCAGCTGCCGGCGTCCCGAGATGTGCGGTCTGGTGACGCCCAACGTCTGCACGAAGCCGGGCAGCGGGTGAGCGGGGTCGCGCTGCCGCTCGGGCGCGCTACGGCTTGGCCGGCAGCGGCGGGACCTCGATCTTCTGGCTGGGATCGTGTGGCAGCTTGCGCTCGATGACGAACGCGCGCGCCGGGGAGACCACGGTCACCGGACCGAAGTGCGACAGCGGCTTGCCCAGGCGATCGGCGTCGCCGGCCACGACGACCACGACGCGCTCGGGGTCGAAGTACTCCCGACCGATCGCGGACACGTCCTGCGGGGAGACCTGCCGGACCTGCTCGCGGTAGCGGTCGTAGTAGTCGTCGGGCAAGCCGAGCACGCGCAGCCTGCCGGTGAGGCTGGCGAGCGCGCCGACCGTCTCGAGCTGGATGAGGAAGCTGTCGGCGAGATAGCGGGTCGCGATCTCGGTCTCGGCGGCCTCCGGGGCGGCCTTCTTCAGCAGGCCCACGTGCTCCAGCAAGGCCGCGACCGCCTCGGGGGCCTTCTCCGTCTGCGTCCCGGCCTGCAGCAGCATCGGGACGCGGCCGTGCGCGACCTCGACCAGCGAAGAGCCCGTGCGGTAGGCGAGCGACCGCCGCTCCCGCACGTCGAGGAACAGGCGCCCGGCGACGCCGCCGCCGAGGATTTGATGGGTGGCGCGGAGCGCTGGCCACGCCGCGCTCCGCCGCTCCGGCCCGAACGCGGAGACGTAGACGAGGCTCTGCGTGCTCGCGGGTCGATCCACGAGCAAGATCTCGAGCCGCTCCGGCACGTGCGCCGCCGGGAAGCTCTGGGCCGGCGGCGGCTCCCCCTTCCAGGCGCCGAAGGCGGCCTCGGCGCGCTTGGCGAAGTCTTCCGGCGTGACGTCCCCGGCGGCCACCAGCACGGCGTTCGGCGGTGTGAAGTGGGTGCCGTACCAGGTGCGGCAGTCGCCGAGCGAGATCTCGCCGATCGCGGCCGCCGTGGCGTCGTAGCTCGCGTAGGGGTGGACGCCGGTCGGCAGCTCGTACAGCTCCCGGTACAGCACCATCGACGCGGCCCACTCGGGGCTGTCCTTGGCCAGGCTGCTGACCCGCTCGATCTCTCGCTGCTTGAGCTTGGTGAACTCCTGCGGCGTGAAGCGGGGCTTCTGCGCCACGGCCGCGAGCAGCTCGAGCGCGGCGTCGAGGTTGTGGGTGGTGACGGCGATGCTGATGGTGGTCGCGTCGCGTTCGGTGAGCACGGACAGGGTCGCTCCGAGCGACTCGGCGCGCTCCACCAACCGCTCCGCATCCCACTTGCCGGCGCCGCCCGCCTTCAAGAGCTCCCCCGCCAGCACGGCCACGCCCGGCTTGCTGTCGCTCGCCTGCCCCGACATGACGATCAGGTTCAGGTCGACGATGGGCAGGTTGTGGCGCTCGACGACGCGCACCTCCAGGCCATTGCCGAGCTCGCGGTGGTGGATGGTGGGGAAGGGCGCGGCGGGCGTGACGCCGGGGGGCGGCGGCTCGGTCGTCGGCGCGCTCTCCTGCTGCACCAGCTCGGCGTCGGGGGCGCGCTCGAAGCCCGGCGCGGACGGGGGGCTCGCCGTCTTGGACGGCTGACAGCCGAGGAGCAGCGAGGCGGCGAGCGTCAGGCTGCCGGGACGCCAGATGCTCATCGTGCCGCTCCTTGCAAGGCCGCCTGCGCGCCGCCGGGTGGCATCACCTCGATCGTCGATCGCCTCGCCGGGATCAGGTACTGCTTGACCGCCGCGCTCACCGCCTGCGGGCTGACCGCGAGGTAGTGGTCGAGCTCCCGGGTCAAGAGCCGCGCGTCGCCCCAGTGCACCTCGAACTCCCCGAGCCTGACGGCGCGGTTGAGGTTCGACTGGATGCCGAAAATGAACGAGCTTCGCAGGCGGTTTTTCACCTTGTCGAGCTCGGCCGCGGAAGGCGGTCGCTCAGCGAGCCGCCCGATCTCCCGATCGACGAGCTGCCGCACGCTCTTGAGATCCGCCTTCTCGGTCAGCAGCACCATCAGCGTCAGCAGGTCGGGGCCGCGTTGATCTTCGGTCCAGGCGGTGACCTCCCGCGCCACCGCGCGCTCGCGAACCAGGGTGCGGTAGAGCCGTGAGCTCTCGCCGTCCGCCAACAGCAGGGCCGCGAGCTCGAGCGCGTAGTGTTCGGGCGTGCGGGTCTTGGCGATGCGGAAGCCGTAAAACAGCCCGGGGGTGTGGGCGTTCGGGTCGCTGAGGCGTTCGGACCGCTCCGCGGTCTGTTCGGGCGCCTCCCCAGGCGCGTAGGGGGGAACGTCGGGCTGCGCCGGGATCGGGCCGAAGTACTCGCGCACCAGCCGCATCGCCTCGTCGGTGTCGAAGTTGCCGGCGATCGTGAGCACGGCGTTGTTCGGCGCGTAGTAGCTCGCGTGGAAGTCTTTGACCCACTCGAAGCGGGCGTTGTCCAGGTCCGTCATCGAGCCGATGGCGTCGTGCCCGTAGGGCCAGTAGTCGGCGAACGCGAGCTCGCGCAGCCGCAGCAGGCCCTGCATGTAGGCGGCGTTCGAGACGCGCATCCGGTACTCCTCTTGAACCACGCGCCGCTGGTTCTCGAAGTTCTCCGTGGTGACGTCGAGCCAGCGCATCCGGTCGGCCTCGAGCCACAGCCCGAGCGCGAGCTCGTTCATCGGCAGCATCTCGTAGTAGTTGGTGCGATCGGGCGAGGTGGTCCCGTTGAGCGTGCCGCCGCGGGCGCTGATCAGCTTGAAGTGCTCTCCTTTGGGCACGTTGCGGCTGCCCTGGAACATGATGTGCTCGAACAGGTGAGCGAAGCCGCTCTTGCCGCGCTCCTCGTTACGCGAGCCGACGTCGTAGGTGACGCACACGGCGACGGTGGGGGTGCTGCGATCGACGTTCATCACCACCCGAAGCCCGTTGTCGAGCGTGGCCTTCTGCAGCGAGAGCTGCCCGAGCGCCGCCACGGCGGGATCTTCGACCGCGGCCGGTGACGGCCGCTCGGCGGACGCCTCTCCGCCGAACACTGCGGCTACCGCAAATCCCGCGATCGACACGGCCGAGCGAGCCCAAGCGTGCGAAGGGTGCATGGCCGCTGGCTTACCACGGCTCCGGCGGGGTCCGGAAGCGGGCGCTCAATTCCAGCGCTCCCACTCCGAGACGTAGTAGTTGACCAGCGCTTGATTATCGAGCCGGTTCGGTTCGGTCGGGCGTCGCTGCATGTCCGCGGGGAAGGCGAACGCGGCGCGCAGCGCGGCGCCGTCGAGGTAGCGCAGATCGAGCGCGGGGACGGCGCCCGGCGGTTGGAAATCTTCGCGTTTGGCCAGCAGAAATCCCCACTCTCCGAAGGACGGCACGAAGACGTGGTAGGGCCGCACGAAGAAGCCGCTCTGCCGCAACGTGTGCTCCACGCACCAGAACGCTGCTGGCGCGAACAGGGGAGAGGTGGACTGCACGACCAGCGCGCCGCCCGGAGCGAGCAGGCGGCGCGCCGACGCGAAGAAGCGGGTCGAATAGAGCTTGCCCAGCGAGTAGTTGGTGGGGTCGGGGAAATCGAGGATCACGACGTCGAACGCGTCCGTCGCGCCCGCGAACCAGCGCATCGCATCGTCGTTGACGACCCGCACGCGCGGGTCGAAGAGCGCGCGGTGATTCTGTCGCACCAGATCGGGTTGGCGTTGAGCCAGCTCGGTGATGCGCGCGTCGAGATCGACCAGCGTGACCTCTGTCACCTCCGGCCACTTGAGCACCTCGCGCACCGCCAAGCCGTCGCCGCCGCCCCCGATCAGGATCCGCGCGCGGCTGTCCGCGGCGAGCATGGCCGGGTGCACCAACGCCTCGTGGTAGCGGTGCTCGTCGCGCGACGAGAACTGCAGGTTGCCGTTCAGGTACAGCTCGATCGCGCCCGAGCGCTCCACCAAAAGGATGCGCTGGTACTCCGAGTGCTCGGCGACCAGGACGCGCCCGCCGAACAGCCGCGCCTCGGTGCGCGCCACCAGCGCGCCGGACTGGACCAACCCCAGGCCGAGCAAGACCAGCACGATCACCGCCCGCAGCCGCGCCGCCCGCCAGGCCGCGCCCTGCCGCCCCGGTGCGGCCAGCACCCAGGTCGAGACCAGGCCCACGCCCGCGTTCAACAGCCCGCACACGAGCGAGCTCTTGAGCAGGCCGAGCTTCGGAACCAGCAGCAGCGAGAAGCCGAGCGAGCCGAGCAGCGCGCCGGCGTAGTCGAAGGTGAGGGCCTTCGCGATCAGATCCTTGAACTCGAGCTGCTGGCGCAGGATGCGCATGAGCAGCGGCAGCTCGAGGCCGACCAGCGTCCCCACCAAGAGGACCGTGAGGTACAGCAGCGCGTGGAAGTAGCTGGTGTGGTCGTACGCCAGCAGCAGCGCGGGCGCGCTGAAGCCGCCGAGCAGCGCCGCCGACAGCTCCACGTCCACGAACGTGAGCTCGAGCCGCTGCACGATGTAGCGCGACAGGTACGCGCCCAGCCCCAGCGCCGACAGGTACAGCCCGATGACGATCGAGAACTGTCGGACCGAATCGCCGAGCACGTAGCTCGCGACGGCGGCCATGCAGAGCTCGTAGACGAGCCCCGCCGTCGCGATCACCAGCACGATCGTCAGCAGCACCAGGGGGCGGCCCCGGCGCCCCGACTCAGCCGCTTTCTGTTCGGGAAAGCCGGCCTGCGCCGCCATGGATCAGCCGCCGATCGCGGCCGCGATGATGATGCTGAGCCCCAGGATGACCGCGCCGATCAAGATCGCGAGGGCCGTGTTGTGGTCCTCCTCGATCTCCTTCCGGAGCGAGAAGGGGACGATCATCTTGATGATCACAAAGCTCAGCGCGAACATCACGATGCCGAGCAGCGAGTAGACGATCGAAGCGACCAGTGCCTTGACGAAGGGTTCCCAGGTGATCTCCATCTCGCCTCGCGTTTTGGGCCTCCCGAGGGTCTAACCGGCGGGGGGCTGTGCCAATCCTCGACTCCGGGGCGTGTATCACGACTCGACCGCCCGCTGCGAACCGGTTTTTGGGCTCGGCGCTCGGCCCGCCGGGCCACTTTGGCCGAAAAATCCCAGGATTTTTGCGAAAATCGCGGATGAAATCGCAAAAACTACGGAGGATCACCAGGTTGAGCTAACCTGAACCCTCCTCCAAAGGCGATCCCTTGCTGATCCTGCTGCAGCCGTCCGACCCGCTCCCGGGTCCGGACTTGGCCCGCCTGGCGCGCCTGACCGGGCTGTCGGCGTACGATCTCAAGACGCGCATCCGGGCAGGCGCCTGGGGGGTGGTGAAGGCGCTCGCCGACCTCGACGCCGCCGAGCAGCTGCTCGCGTCGCTCCGGCAGGAGGGCTTCGGCGCGGTCGCCGTACCGACGAGGGTGGCCTACGAAGCGGAACGCCACGCGGTCCCGGTGCGCGGGATCGCGCTCGAGCCCGAGCAGCTGGTGCTGCGCCTGAGCGAGCGCGACATGCCCGTCCCGTACGCGGCGGTGGCGGCGCTGGTGCGCGGGGAGGTGCAGGTCGGCAGGCGGCTGCGGCCGCGCTCGGCCAGCAGCGCCACGCTTCGCCTGGCGACCCCGGCCGAAGACACCTCGGGCAGCGGTGACGTCTACCCCGCCATGGACATCCATTTTTTCACCGTCGCGTGGTTCGCTCGCATCGATCCGCGCTCGCTCGAGTTCGCGGACGGTGGGGAAGGCGGGCCCGTCGAGCGGCTCGAGCAGCTGGCGCAGCTGTTGGAAGCTCGCACCGGGGTTCGCGTCGATCGCGGCGCCAAGGCGTCGAGCCTCGCGTCCTTCGCGGAGCGCCCGCCGCCAGGGCATGCGTTGAGCACGCCTCCGGCCATCGCGGGCGGCCGCGACAGCGGCGACGAGCGCTTCGACGCCTACTCGCGGCTCGTCGCCGAGGCCGAGCGGGCCGCCCGCCGCTCGTCGCGCCGGTAGCCGTGGCATAGTCGCCCGGGTGTCCCTGTCGCGCCGCGAATGGCTCAGCGCTCTGCTCGGGGCCTCGCTCGGGCTCGAGGCGTGCCGTCGCAAGCCCGCGGCGAGGGTGCCCGGCCGCATCGTCGGGGGCGCGATGCGTTTTGGCCACCGCCTGCGGTCGCCCGAGATCGGGGGCGGGGAGGGCGCGCCCGTCGTCGACACCGACGTCGTCATCGTCGGCGGCGGACCGAGCGGGCTAGCGTCGGCGTGGCGGCTCGAGCGGCGGGGCGAGCCACGCTTCGTGCTGTTGGAGCTCGAGCAACAGCCGGGGGGCACCTCGGCGTATGGCACCGACGGGGTCGTGAGCTACCCATGGGGGGCGCACTACCTGCCGTCGCCGTCGGCGGACAACCCGGCGCTGGTGTCGCTCTTGCGGGAGCTCGGCGCCGTCGACGACGCCGGGCAGCCGCTCGAGGGGCAGCTCGTCCGCGAGCCCGAGGAGCGGCTGTTCATCGACGGCGCCTGGCAGCCCGGGCTCTTCCCGAGCGACGCATCACCGAGCGATCTCGGCGAGCTCGGGCGCTTCGAAGCGCTCGTCGCCCGCTGGGTCGCGTTCCGCGACGCCAAGGGGCGGCGGGCCTTCACCCTGCCGGTCAGCGCGTGCTCGGACGACGCCGAGGTGACGGCGCTCGATCGCACGAGCGCGGCCGATTGGTTTCGCCGCCAGGGCTTTCAGTCGGCGCGGCTGCGCTGGTACCTGGAGTACGCGACGCGCGACGACTACGGGCTCTTGCTCGAGCAGACCAGCGCGTGGGCGCTGCTCTTCTACTTCGCGGCCCGGGTGCCTGATCCCGGGCGCCCCTCGGCCCCGTTCCTGTCCTGGCCGGAGGGCAACGGGCGCCTGGTCCGCCACCTGACCTCGGTCGCGGGCCAGCGCGTCCGGCTCGGGCAGCTCGCCGTGGACGTCGCTCCCGCGTCGGATCACGTCTTGGTGAGCGCGATCGACGCGCAATCCGGCGGTATGCTGCGCTACCGGGCGCGCCAGGTGATCCTGGCGCTGCCGCAGTTCGTCGCCGCGCGCGTCTACCGGCCCTTCAAAGACGCCCCGCCCGATCACCTGTCGGCGTTCACGTACGGCCCCTGGCTGGTGGCCAACCTGCACCTCCGGCGCCGGCCGCGCTCGCGCGGCGCCCCCTTGGCCTGGGACAACGTGCTCTACGACAGCCCCGCGCTCGGCTACGTCGTCGCCACCCACCAAGCCCTGATCGATCACGGCCCCACCATCTGGACCTACTACCACCCGCTGGCCGATCGCTCGCCCGCCGAGGCGCGCGGCGCGCTCGCCGATCTCGATCACGAGCACGCCTGCGACGCGGTCCTGAGCGATCTCGGGCGCGCCCACCTCGACCTCGAGCGGCACGTCGAGCGCATCGACGTCTGGCGCTGGGGGCACGCCATGATCCGCCCAGTGCCTGGCTTCCTGTGGGGCCCCGAGCGCCGCGCCGCCCAGCGCGCCGGGGGCGATCGCGTCTTCTTCGCCCACTCGGACCTGAGCGGCGTCGCGCTCTTCGAAGAAGCCTTCGACCAAGGCGTGCGCGCCGCCGACGCCCTGCTCGCGGCGCGCGAGCGGATCGTGCGGTGATGCGATGCCTGGGGAAGCATCCGAATGACGAAGACCGCGGCGCTCACGTGGCGCCGCGTCGGCGCGGTGGACGCTCGCGAGGTCACGGCCTCCCGCGCCGGCGCGAGCGTTGCTCCTGATGTTGGGGGCTCGGCCCCCGTCGCGGGTTCGGCCCCCGTCGCGGGGCTCGGCCCCCGTCGCGGGTTCGGCCCCCGTCGCGGGGCTCGGCCCCCCGTCGCGGGTTCGGCCCCCGTCGCGGGGCTCGGCACCGCTCGCGAGCGGTGGCTACGTTGCAGGGTCAGATCTGGCGCCACCGCCCGCGAGGTCAGATCCTTCCCGCGCAGCGAGGCTCGGCGGCGCCTTGCCGCGCTTGCGGTCCATGTGGCGTCAGCCA
>JAEZYZ010000252.1 GCA_023418705.1 Pseudomonadota bacterium
CCTGCGGCTCCGGCGGCGGTGGCTCCGATCCCGCGAGCGCACCCCCGGCTGCGGCGGGCGGGTCCGACGGTGACGCCAGCTCGGCTGGCGCCGTCTCGGTGGGCGCCTTGGCCTCCCCACGCCACGCGGACACCACCGAGTCCGCGAAGGCCAGGGTGGCGACGGGGCGTTCATAGACGGCCAGCGACGCGGCGCTCTCCGACTCCTCGGCTTTCGGCGCTGCCGGAGGCGCCGGAGTGCCCCGCTCTTCGTGGGTCTTGGCCTGGCTGGCGGGTGCGCCGTTCGCGGCGCCGCCGAACAGCTCCCGGAACGGCGGCGTGCGCATGACGATCGTGACGCTCTCGTCGTCGGGATCGTCGAGGCGCGCGCGGTTCATCGCGGCGCCGGCACCTCCGCGCCCCGCCGGCGGCACAGGGGTGCGCGTCGCCACGGCCGAGCGCTCCCGGCCGCTCGCGGCCGTCGTCGGCGCGGCCTTGGCGCGCGGGGAGCTTGCTTGTGGATCGCTCTTCGACGGCGCCCTGACGTCGTCCGTGGCGCTGGCGCCGCGGGACTCGGCGACCTTGCGCTCGAGCGTCTGCAGAAACGAGGAGGTGGTGCGAACGCCCGCGGGACGAGGCGCCGAAAACCGGGGCGCGGGCTTGGCGGGTCTCATGAGCTCGAGCGCCGGGGTGTCTCGCAAGGGCGCCCAACCCTCCATGCCGCTGCACCAGACCAGCACCTCGTCGTGGATGCGGCCGCTCCGGAGCGCTTCGGTCATCTCGGAGAGCGTCATCTCGACGGTCTCCTCGCCGCTCACGTTTACGAAGTACTTGCTCTCGGCGCCGTCCGCCCGCGGTCGAGCCACCGTGGACGCGGCGGCGGTCGAGTCGCTCGCCGACCCGCGGCGCGCGGCTCGGCGCGATCCGTCCCCCTCCTCGGGGATCGCATCCCAGGCGTCATCGATCGAACGCGAGTCGTCCATCTCGAGGCGTGTCCTCCCGGCCGAGCATAAATGGTTTGGCGGAACGCCGGAACCGGCTCCATTAGCTTTAACACGAGCCCCGCGACGCGCGGCGCGATCGCCCGACGAGGGAAGCCAGGGCCACGACAATAGTTCACCGCCAGCGCACGCCGCGCGCGGAAAATGAGACCCTCTAGAGCACCGAGCCGTGAGCAGACGGGGAGGGTTTCCCGAAAATCGGGGCCACTCACCCGGGTGGGGCCTCGATTCTTAGGGATCTCCGCGCTGGCAAACGGATCGGTGCTCTAGCCCGAGGATTTTTCCATCACTGCTTCTTCGCTTGCGTGCGCGCGTTGATCGCGGCGACCGCTTCGCGGAACAGCTTCGCTTCCTCGGCGCAGGCGGGTTTGCACGGGCGGCGCTTCCATTTGCCGCAACCCTTTTTGGTGCCGGTGCTCAGCTGATTGAGAATGGCCGCGCTGCGCTCGTCTCCCACCTGGGCGGCCCGCTCGAGCAGGGGGACGCGCGCTCGACAAGACTTGGCCGTCTTGAGATCGAAGGCGATGGCGAGCGCGGGCGACGCGCGCTCTCGAACCGACTGCATGCTCAAGACCGCCTGCGACCGGGCGGCGATCTTGGGTTTGGTGAAGAGGGCGTCGTACAGCAGATCGGGGCCCGTGCTGCCCATCTGCGCGCCGAGCAGATCGAAGGCGCGCTCCGCTTCGACGCCACCGCTCTCGGCGGCCTTGATCACCAGGTACTGCAGGTCCTTGTCCAGCGCCCGCTCCGGGGCGAGCGCGAGCAGGCGCTTGGCCGTCGCCATCGCGTCTGGCAAGCCGTCGGAGCGACTCGCGTAGGAGAGGAGCAGAGCCCGGACGACGTCGGGGTCGTCGGGGTAGCGCTCGCCGAGCTCGCGCAGCGCGGGCAAGCCGGCGGCGCTGGCGTCGGTGAGCTCCTCTGGGCTGGCGCGCCTGCTTCGTCGATCCACCGCGGCGGGCTCCCCTCGAGGCGCCGCCAACGGCTTCTGCGCCGCCGCCGTGGTCACGGGTGCCACCGGCGCCGGGGTCGGCGCCGGTGCGGACGGTTCGGGGGGGCTCGCGTCCGCTGCGGCGAGCGCTTCGGTCGAAAGCCACCCCAGGCCCGCCGCGAGCACCGACGGCACCGCCAACAGCTGGATCAAGAGCAGCACAGCCGCAGCGAGCCTGCGGGTACGCGTGAGTGGCACGCTCAGCGCGCGCTGCCGAACGGACGCGAGCGCCGCGGCCACGAGCGCCGCGAGCGGCAGCAGCACGTCCCAGCGTGGGTCGGCAAGATCCACGACCGGCACCGCCATCCGCTGCAGCGAGGCGGGCAGCGCGACGATCACGCGCAGCAGCAGCGCCGCGACGGCGTAGCTGACCGTGGCTGCCAGCACGGCGGACCGCACCGCGGCGAGGAGCGCCATCACCCGCGTCGTGTTCCCCCACACGTTGCGCCGCAACCGTCGCAACAGCACCCAAAGCGGGGGCAAGAGCGCGCCCGCCCCGAACGCCAACAGCAGCCAGCGCTCGGTCGGACTCGGGGCGAAGTGCGTGAGGCGCACCAGCGCGCTGCCCGCCGAGATCAAGAGCGCCGCCCCGAGCGCGGCGCCGGCGAGCAGGAAAAACCCCAGCCTGGAACGCGACGACCAGCCTTCGTCGGTGTCGCTCGTGAGGTCGACGCGCGAGCCGGCGCGCGCGCGAGAGACGGCCGTCGTGTCTCCGAAGCTCGCCGCCTCGACCGCTGCCATGCGCTCGAGCGCGAGCCGGAGCTCGTGGATGCTGGGGTAGCGCTCCGCGGGATCTTTGGCCATGGCCCGCTCGATGACCAGCTCGAGGTACTCCGGAATCGAGGGGACGATCGAACGGGGCCGCACCGGATCTTGCGACATCACCGCCAGCACGGTGGCCTGGGGCGACGACTCGTCGAACGGCAGCCGACCCGTGACGGCGGTGTAAAGGATGGCCCCGACGCCGTAGACGTCCGCGCGGTGATCCGCGCGCTGGCCTTTGGCTTGCTCCGGGGCCATGAACGAGGGCGTCCCCATGATGATGCCGGTCTTGGTCAGCGTGCCGCTGTTCGTCTCCAAGAACTTGGACAGGCCGAAATCCAAGATCTTGACCAGCATTCGGCCGCTCGAAGGCTCGCCCACCAAGAAGATGTTCTGCGGCTTCAGGTCGCGATGGATGAGCGAAGCCGCGTGCGCGGCCATCAAGCCGTCGCAGATCTGCAGGCCGACGCTCACCGCCTGATCAGGGTTCAACCGATCGACCTGCTCCAGATGGTCGGAGAGGTCCACGCCCTCGAGGTATTCACAAACCAGGTACGGCATGCCCGCGGGCGTGCGGTCGACGTCGTAGACCGCCACCACGTTCGGGTGGGAGACCGACGCCGCCGCTTCGGCCTCGCGCTGAAACCGCGCCAACACCTCGGTGTTGCGGGCGTACTCCCGGTGCAGCACTTTGACGGCCACACGCTTTTGATCGATGCGCGTGTGGCGCGCCAAGTACACCCGCCCCATCCCTCCCTCGCCGAGGACGCGCTCGACCACGTAGGTCTCGTTGAGCGTGGTGCCGACCAGCTCGTCGGCGTCCGTGCCGGGCTCGCCGCCCATCCACGACCCCGCCTCGGTCGCGGCGAGCAAGGCGTGCGAGGTGTCCGAACTCTTGTGCATTTCGAAAGCCTGGATCCGCTTCTCACGCCGGCTCGGGCCGGTGCCTGACGGCCCCTGATCGTGCACCGAACCGACGCCGACGCCAAGCTCGGTCGAACCGCCAGGCCGCGCCGAGGATCCTTCGCGCGCGCTCGATCGCGAGCGGCGCCGAGCCTGCTGTAGTAGCTTGGCGCCTCATGACCCACCTGCGCGCCGATCTGCGCGAGCTGCTCGACCGTTTGCTGCGCAGCGCTTCGCCGGTCCTCGGCCTCGATCACATCGCGGAGGAGGTCGGGGACCGCGCGATCAGCTTCGAGGAGATCGACGCGTTGTTCGCGGCGCTCGAAGCGGCTGGCAAGACGATCGGCGATCCCACGCGGCCGCCCGCATCGACGCACCTGCCGCTGGTGCTCACCACGGCCCGCGCGCTGAAACGAGAGCTCGGCCGCACGCCGCGCTCGGCCGAAATCGCCGAACGCGCCGGGTTGACCCACGACCAGGTGCGCCTGGCGTTGCTGTTCGCGCGCATGCTCCAGCGCTGAGCGCCTCAGCGCTGAGCGCCCGCGCCGCCCGACCGCCGAAAGATCAGCATATGATTGTTGGCGGGCATTTGTCGGATCGCGATCCGTTCGAAGCCCGCGTCTTGCGCAGCGCGCGTGACATCGCTCGCGTCGCGCACGCCGAAGCTCGGATCCCGCTGTCGCAGCGCCTGATCGAAGGACGCGTTGGACGGCGCCGTGAAGCGCCCGTCGAAACGATAGGGCCCATACAAGACGAGCGGCGCCTCGGGCGGCAGCAGCCGCGCCGCACCGCGCATCAACGCCTCGCAGCTCTCCCAAGGCGAGATGTGCACCATGTTGATGCAAACGATGGCGTCCACCTCCACGATCCCCCAGTCGTCGTCGCGCACGTCGATGCGAAGCGGCCGCCGTAGATTCGGCAGCTCTGCCTCCGCCACGTGTGCCTCGACGCTCTCGAGCGCCGCAGCTTGCATGTCGCTCGGCTGCCAGGTGAGCTCCGGCAATCGTTCGGCGAAGTGCACGATGTGCTCGCCCGTGCCACTCGCAATTTCCAGCACGTTTCCGCGCTGCGGCAAAACCTCACGTAATACTTGAAGGATGGGATCCCGATTACGCAAAGTGTGTGGCGCGTGCTGCTTCATCGGACCTCACCATAGCGCCGCCGTCCATGGATCGCGCGGCCCTTCGACCGGCGAAGCGCGCGGACGGGGCGGCCGGAAGCTCTTTGCGCGCTAGCGTTTTGGACCTACGCTTGCGGCCATGCCCTGGTTCGATCCCGACCGCAACTGCTACGTCATTCGCATCGTCTACGACGGTCCGGGCTTCGCGGGCAAAACCACCAATCTGAAACGCATTTGTGATCTGGTGCCGTCGACGCGCCGAACGGAGATCTACACACCGGGGGAGCTCAAGGGCCGGACGATGTTCTTCGATTGGCTGGAGCTCGACGGCCCAAGCCACGAGACCTCCCCCATTCGCTTTCAGCTCATCACCGTGCCAGGCCAGGAGCAGCGCAACTATCGCCGCCGTCCGCTGGTCGAGATGGCCGATGTGGTGGTGTTCGTCGCCGACACGAGCGCCGAACAGCTGGCTGACAGCCAGCGCACCTTCGCGCGCTTGCGCGTGTCGATGAACCGCCGCGTGGCCCCGCTGCCGTTCTTGGTTCAGGCGAACAAGCAAGATACCGCCGACGCGCTTGGGCCAGAGGAGCTCCGCCGGCGCCTGCGGCTGCAGGCGGACGTGCCGATCCTGCCCGCCAGCGCCAAGGCCGGCGACGGGGTCAAAGAGACGCTGATGGCCGCCATGCGACTGGGGGTCGAGCAGCTGCGAGGCGTGGCGGTGGCGACGGGGACGTCGGCCCTGGGCGACGCCGACGCCCTCTTCGATCACGTGCTCGCCTTCGAGGACAACCCGCAGAACGAAGAGCCCGTCGGGGTGGAAGAGCTGCATCTCGGCGCGGAGGACGAGATCGTCGACGAGGAGGCGCTCGCCGCCCAGCTCGGCATCGTCTCCCTCGAGTCGCTGCAGGAGCGCGCGCGGCGGGCGACCGAGTCGCCCCCCGCCGACCCCTCCGCTCCCGACTACCTCGTCGAAGATCGCCAGGTCGGCGCCTCCAGCTGAAGGACCGCCGGGCGCTCGGTCAGCCTCGCTCGAGCTTCGAGGCGCTGCCCGAACTCTCCCCGAGCCGCAGGTAGCGGGCCCTGGCGCGCTGGATGCAGCGCGCCAGCTCGGGCGACACGTCGACCACGCTCGGCTCGTCCGGCCAATCCTGGTGGCCGTCGCCGAGCTCCGAAGCGGGCGGCATCGTGGAGTTTGCCATGTTGCCGTCCTCGCGACCCATGTGGGAGCAGGTGTCTTCGATGGGGCCAAGCCCCGCGCCACTGCCAACGCACGGCGTGCCGCGCGCGGCATGGACATCGGCCGGGCGCGAACGGACTTAATAGGGCCCGACGGGATCGCTCAGGGCTTCACGAACTTCAGCACGAACCGGTCGCTTTGGCCGCGGCGGTCGCCCGCCTTGCGCGGGCTCGCGTTCCAGTCGAGCGTGTCGCTCGGATTGCGTAGGAAGTCCGCTGACCCCTGGAGCTTGAAGCCGGCGCGCTCGACCTCTTGTCGCACCGCGCCCTCCTCGATCCGGTGCAGCGTCTCGCTCTCGGAGACGCCGGCGCCGGCGCGAGCCGTGTGGTCGGCCACGACGTACACGCCGCCCGGCTTCAGCGCCTCGAAGACCGCGCGGTTCATCGCGTCCCGGTCGGTCTTCATCCAAACCGTGTCGTGGTAGAAAAGCACGCTGACCACCGCGTCCAGCTCCTTGGCGTCGGGCGGCAGTGGGTCGGAAAACTCCCGATCGACCCGGACGACGTTGGCCATCACGGGGCGCGCCAGCCGCTCGCTCCAGGGCTTCTCCGCGAACCGCTCCAGGATGAACTTGGAGTTTTGAGCATACACCTTGCCCGTGGGTCCCACCGATCGCGCCAACAGCTCCGTGGTGTAGCCGCCGCCTGCCCCGAGCTCTCCCACACGCATGCCTGGCTCGAGACCGATGAACGCGAGCAGCTTCGCCGGTTGTCGCCCGGCGTCGAGCTCCCGATCGCCCGGGAGCCGATCGGGGGCCTCGACGATGGCTGCCATGCGAGTCGAGGGGTCTTGCCCTTCACTGGAGCCGGAGGTCGCGGCCGCTGGCTCACCAGCGGGCGCGCTCGGCGCTGGCGCCTCGGCAGCCGGCGCGCTCGGCGGCGGGGGCACGGGTGCGGGGGCCACCGCCGGTTCGATCGGATCCCCACCGCAGCCTGCCAAAGCCAACACTACGGACACCAACCCGAGGCTTCGGCGCAACATCGGCTTGCCGTATCATCGCTGGCCGTCGGGTTCAACGCACCGCGCCGCCCCCTCCCGGAGCCCCGGGCCGTCTGCCCGAGGACCCGGTGAGCTTTGGACCGCCGTCAGGCGAAGCTGCGCTCGGCGTTCGTGCCCATTTCGTGGGCGTTCACGTCGGCGGTCTCGATGTCCTTGCGAGCCCCTTCCGGAGGGTTGAACGGACCGGGCCCGATCTGCTGGGTGCCGAGCGTCGGGAACACCGGCGCCAGCAGGTACTGCTTGGCGAAGTACCACCACAGGCTCTTCTGGTTCAGGTCCGGGTGGATCTGGTCAGCGATCTTTTCGTGCAGCTCACCGAGCTTGCTCCAGTGGGTGCCGGCGTGCTCGTGATGGACCGCGTGGTAGCCGTTGTTGAAGAGCAGAAAGTTCAGCAGCTTCCCGTCGAAGCTGCGCGAATGGTTGTGCTCGGACCACGGATCGGTATGCACGTGCTGCTCGTAGTTGAACAGCATGATGGTCCACAGCGCGAAGAAGCCCGGGATGCCCATCGAGAACACCCAGACGTAAAGCCCGGTCTTCACCCCGTGCAGCGCGACGGCGAGCGCGAGCGCCCCGACGTGGCCTCCGATGAAGACGACCCACTGCAGCACGATCCGCCGATACAAGTCGCCTTTCTTCTCGCGGGCCTTCTTCAGGTAGGCCTTGATCGGCTCCGACTGGTAGTAGCTCGAGACGAAGAAATAGGTCAGCGCCACGAGCAAATTGTGCCGATTGGTGAAGCGCCAGGTGATGGTCGCGTCGCCCGGCGTGTTCACGTACTTGTGGTGGTTCAGGTTGTGGGTCGGCACCCAGGCGAACGAGGGATAGCCATAAAAAATCGAGATCCAGTTCGCAAACGCCTGGTTCATGCGCTTGTTGGAGAACGTGGGGCAGTGATTGTGATTGTGAGCAATCACACCGCACGCCAACGCGAAGTAGCAGCTCAGCCAGCTCAGGTAGGGCACCCAATCCGGCCGCGCGAACTGCAGCGCAACCACGGCCGGAGTGAACACGAAGACCCACAGAAGCGTCCGGTAGTCGGCGGCAAATCTCGGCAGCATGTATTTTCTCGGGCGGGAGGACGAAACCAGGGAGAGATCCCTGGAGCGCCGCCGTCGTTTAGCGGATTTACACCAGATTAGAAATGGGCAGGACTTTACGCACTTGCCGCGCCCGCCAGGCGAATTCAGTAAAATCAGCTACTTACACGAATCCCGGGAAGGCTGCCCACCAGCGGACATGACGGCGATCACCCGCGTTCGAGCGTCGCCAAGCGGACGACCTCGACGCTCAGCGGCGCGCCACCACCACCTTCGCGACGAAACACGGTTCGATACGCAGCGTTCGAAATCCGGTCTCCGCGAGCAGGTCGCTCAGGTCGTCCCGCAGGTAGTCGGCGTGAAACGGCTCGTGCAGATCGCGACCGAAGCCGGCCAAGACCTCCGCGAGATCCGGAGCGTCCGAGTGCTGCGCGGAGTCCTGGAGCACCAGCAGCCCGCCGGGGCGGAGCACGCGCCGCGCCTCCTTCAAGACGTTGCGCCGGACGTTGCGTGGCAGCTCGTGCAGCAGATAGACGCTGACCACTGCATCGAAGTAAGCGTCGCGGAACGGCAGCTCCTCTGCGTTGGCCGCCAAGAGCGCCACCGACGGCTCCGCACCGAGCAGGCGGCGCGCCTCGGCGAGGTAGAACGGACTGAGATCCACGCCGGCGAAATCGTGATCGGGCAGCGCCTGAACGAGCTGCTTGAGCAGCCGACCGGTGCCGCAACCCACGTCCAACACGCGCTTCGGTCCGGGCGCGGCGCGGGCCTGCTCGACGAGCGGCGGGATCACTTGCCGGCGCATGACGTCGCCGCAGCCGAGGAACACGAACTCGACCCCGAGATCGTACAACTTCGCCGAGCGCGCGCTCAGGTATCCATCGCTTTGCCAGTGGAAGGTGCGGCGGTAGTAGCTAGGGTACGGATCGAGCGCGACCTCGCTCGGCAAATCGCGGTAGTTGCCCGTACGCCGCCGCTCGAGCACCCGCGGGATGTCTCGCGCCAGCGTGGGGAGGCGCCGCAGGTAGGTCGGCAGCGGCATCTGAAACAAGAGCGCCTCGGGATAGTGCCCCAGCCGGGCGTTGCGCAGGTCTTGTTCGAGCAGCGCGCGGTATCGGCGCTGGACGTGAGCGACGGTCTCCGGCTCGGGGCGCTGCTGGTGCGCGAACAGACCGGCCGCCAGCCGGTGTCCCCCGAGCAACGTGTAGCGAATCGCTTCGTGCTGCGCGTAGTACGCGCCTTGCACCGCAAGCCGGCCAAAGCCAGCAGACAACATGATGACGAATTGCTAGCCCCCGTCCCACCGTCACGCAAGCCGCGCCCGTTTGACGCAACCCGTCGGCGCTTCGTTCGGCGCGTGCGTCGCGCGACCGTCACCGATAGCCGGTGTTTCAGTGTGCGTAGGCGCCGGGCCCGTGTGGGTGCCCGTGCTCCATCTCTTCCTCGGTGGCCGCACGGATCCCGACCACCTCGACGTCGAACACGAGCGTCTCACCGGCCAAGGGATGATTCGGATCGAGCTCGATCTCGTCCGCGCTCGCCGCGCTGACCCACAGCGGGATCACGTCCCCACCGGGCGCCTCCGCGATCACTTGCATCCCCACCTGGATCTCGGCGTCGGCCGGGAAGGCCGTGCGGGGCACCTTCTGCGCCTCCCCCTCGCGCACGCCGTAGCCGTCCTCGGGCGACACGACCGCGCGGAACTTGTCGCCAATGCCGCGGCCCTCCATCTGCTGCTCGAGACCGGGGACGATGTTCTCGGCCCCGTGCAGGTAGGGCATCGCCTCGTCACCCGAGCGATCGAGCACGGTCCCCTCCGAGTCGCTGAGGGTGTAGCGGAAGCTGACGACCTTGCCCGAGCTGATCTTCGTCTCGTTGGACATTGAGCTGGTCTAGCGCATCGGCCGCCGAGCGTCTCGTCGAATCCTCCCGTCCCGGCCGGGTTTTCGACGCCAGTCAGCTCGACGAGCGGGGCGTGGCCCCGCGTGCCCCCGCGCGCGAGAAACCGAGTGAGGGCGCGAGGGCTCGTCGGACGGCGAGCGCGTGGTTTCGCCGGGACGGGGATGGGACAGTCGCCGTATGATCACGGTCAGCTCCCGATGACCGAGTCTTCCGCCTTCGACGAGGTCCTGCAGGCCGTTCAGTCGGCTCTGCACGCCCGCCGCCGCCGCACGTTCGACGACGTCGCGCAAATCCGCGCGTTGCTCGACGCGTACCTCGTGGCGGTAGAGCAGAGCATCGCGCACGAGTTCGCGGAGCAGCACGGGCTCAAGCGCCCGAAGAGCAGCGCCGGAGCCGCCAGGGACGCCGCGCGCGCGTTGCTCGAGCGGGTGAGCGCGCTGCCCGAGATCGAGTCGAGCGAAACCGGCGGCGCGCCCGCCTCGGAAGGGCCTTCGATCGCTCAGCCGCCCAGCGCTCGGGGGCCGCTCACTGCCAAGGCGTCGCAGAGCGCTGAGCCTCGGCCCGGCGCTGCGACCGCGCCGCCTCCGCCCAGCAGCTTGCCGAAGCTGCACGCCGCGGTCGCGCAATGCCCGGTGGTGGTCGTCGGCGGGGTCGCTCGCCGTGAGAAGCTCGCGGACATCCCCGCGCCGATCCGCGACAACATCGAGTGGATCGACACCACCCGCCAGGGGACGCACGCGATCGGCAACCTCGAAAAGCGCATCCGCGATCGCCGCGTGGCCGCGCTCATCCTGCTCGAAGGGCTCGTGTCCCATCGTCACAGCGAGCCGCTCGTGAGCGCGGCCAAACGGGCCGGCGTCGTCATCCACTTCGCCGGCAAGGGCGCCAAGGCCGCGTTGCAGGCCGCCCTCGCGGATCTAGAAGGCAAGCTCTGAGCTAGCGAGCGCCGCGCTCGGCGAGCTATGAGCTCGCCGAGGCTCCTTGCGTAGCGATCAATCCTGAAGCGGCACGACCGGGCAGTTGTCGAAGCACCCGGCGTCTTCGATCTCCCCGCACGAGCGGTTGTCTAGGCAATCCTCACACTGATCGGCTTGCGCCTCGAGCCCTGGCTCGACGTCGATGCGTTCTTCACAAGCGTCGGTGCAGGCGGTCACGTCGATTTCCTCGACGCACTCCGAGTAGCGATCACAGATTTCCAGGCAGTCGACGCGCTGGTCGACTTCGTCGATCGGATCGTCGTCTCCGCAGCCGGGCGTCAACAAAGCGAGCCCCGCGCCGACGGTCATGAGTCCGAGAACATGTTTGATCATGATGCCTCCCAAGCTGTGCACCGAGGCATTTGCCCCGATGCGGTGTTCCATTCCGGTTGCCGGCTACAGCACTCGACGTGCCAACCTGCGGGATCAGCGCGCCAGCGCGAGCAAACCCGCTACTCCCGAGCCGCGCCCGCCCCTCGTCCCCTCACCGGCCGCGCGCCGGATCCGTGGCAGGACGCCCTGGTGCTGCAGATCGGCACGCGGCGCGCTGGCAGACGAGCGCCCGCGCCAAGGGGCAATCCCGGCCTTCACCGATAGGTCACGTCCGGGTGGACGAGCGCGAGCACGAGTGAAAACGCAGGCCCCACCACGAACGCGAACAGCTGCCAAGCGACGATCAGACCGGCGAGCTGGAACAACGGGGTTTCCCGCAGCTTCTGGTAAAACTCCGCCACCTTGCGCGAGCCGAACCCTTCGACCACCCCCGCGCCGTCGAGCGGGGGCACCGGGATCAGGTTGAAGAGCCCGAGCAGCACGTTCAAGTTGACCAGCACCGAGAGCAGCATCGCGAGCGCCGCCCAGATGGATCGCACGTCGGCGCCTGGTTCGAGCACGACCAGCTGAGTGAAGCTCGGACGGTGCGGCGGAAAAAAGACGTCGGTGGCCAGCAGCACCCGCAGCGCGACGATGCCGAGCACCGCCAGCAAGAAGTTGGCGCACGGTCCGGCCAAAGACATGACGGCTTGGCGGCGGGGGTAGCGGCGGCCCCAGTAGGGATCGAACGGCACCGACGCCCACCCGATCATCCAGCTCAACTGGATGTACGAGATCAGCGGAACGATCACCATCCCCACCGGTGACCGCTGGATGTGGGGCAGCGGATCGAGGCTCAGGACGCCGCCTTCGTAGGCCGTCAGGTCGCCGCCGCGGAAGGCGAGATAAGCATGCGCGTACTCGTGAAACGTCGTGCTGAATACGAACACCAGGTACCAAACCACCAGGTGCGCGACGTTGAAGTCACCGAACATCGGCCCCGGGGTAACTTGCCCGACGCTCGGCGTAAAGGCCGACCCCACGGGCAGGTGGCCAACCGACCACCTGCCCGCGGCGTCGAGGTCACTCGGTCGCGTCCTGCATGTCCTCGCCGGCCTCTTCCACCGCCTCGCCGGTCTCGTCGACGGCGTCTTCCGCCCCCTCGGCAGCGGTGTCTGCGGCCTCGTCGACCTCCTCACCCGCCTCCTCCATGGGGCCCTGGCCAGGCGCGTCCGCCTCCTTCTGATCGCCACCGCAACCCAAGGAAACCGCGCACCCGGCCACCACCGCGAGCCAACCCAACTTTCTTGCCATCATCTGCGTTTTTCTCCTGGTTCAGGGGAAAGTCGAGCCGGGAAGGTATGTCCGCACCGGCCGTCTGTCAGCCCGGCATCCGGAAATTTCGCCGCCGGCGGCGGCTCCCCACGGACCCACCCCGGCGGAGACGCGCGACGCGCAGGCAGCTCAGGCGTGAATCATCCCTATGTATGATCCGCCGGTGAAACCCTCGCCGGTCGCGGACGGGGCACCGGCAAAGAAGGCTTTGAAACTCGCCGGCGAAGCTCGTAGTATCGGGACGAGATGCGGATCTGGCCACGCGTGCTCACATCGGCGCTGCTTCTCGGCGCGGTCGCGGCCTGCGCTGGCGGTCCGAGCTCACGCCTGAAGACGGTCGCCGCGGCCACGGGGGAAGGCCCGATCGAATTTCGGGTGAAGAACACGACGGACGTCCCCATCAACAGCCTGTACATCGCCCCCACGGCGGTGATCGACACCGCGGGGCGGGAGCACATCGCCTACGGCTCGACGGAGGCCGACCGGGTGTGGGGTCCCGATCTCATCACGGGCGGCGCCCTCGAGGTCGGCGGGGAGCAACGGGTGCCCGTCGATGCCCCAGGCCGCTTCGACATCAAGGTGCACGACAAGGATGGCCGTCACCAACACGTGAGTGGGTTGAAACTGGGCGCCGGAGGCCGCTACATTCTGGAGCTCGGGGAGGGCGGCTGGCGCGTGGGCCCCTAGAGCACCGGATCCGTTCGCCAGGGCGGAGATCCCGATGAACCGGGGCCTCCTCTTGGGCGGGGGGCCCGATTCATCGGGAAAACCCTCTCGTCTGCTCACGGCTCGGTGCCCTAGATGGTCTCATCTTCCGCGACAAACGCTTTGCTCCGCGAACCGTTCGTCGCTCCAGGGCGCCACCTGGATCCCAGATGGCAGAGACCGATCCGCTGGCCAGATTTCGACCTCTCTTCTAAATAGGGTCGCACCGAGAGCGCCACAGGCCAATTGGCCGGCATCCCAATTGCCCACTCAGGGGCTTGCAGGCGCGTGCAGTATGCATGCATTATGCATTGAGATGCAGCGTAAAATCCCTGGCGCTCTCAGCAATCGCCCTTCCTTGACCGAAGCCGAACGCGCGAGCAGGTAACGGCGGTATGGGCTGGTTGCGGGAGCTGATGCGAGCAGGGCCGCCCTCGCTCAACAGCTACGACGCCCTCGCGCGCCGGGTTCTGGACAGCCCTGCTTTGGGCGACCGGCCGCTGCCTCGGGCTCGCTCTCTGTCAGCGCTCTTGGGCAAGCTGGACCGCGGGCAGGAGCTCGACTGGCTGGCCGAGCGGCCATGGATGCAGGAAGCGCTCGCCACGACGCTCGGCTGCGAGGTCGAGGTCATCGCGCGACACGCGCGCTCGGCGCTCCAGACCCACGACCAGCAGCGCCACCACCTCCGCCTCGCAGACGTGCCCCGCGCTCGCCTGCTCGAGCTTCGCGAGGAGGAGCCCTGCCCTGGCATCCCCCCTGAGGTGCTGACGCCGCTCACCTGGAAGCGGCTCTGGTGGCATGCGCCCGATGGAAGCGGCCGCACTCTGGCCGCGCGTTGGCTGAGCGCCCGGCATGGCTTGGCGACCGTCGACGGCTCCGGCGGCGGAGCGCCCGAAACGCCGAGCTCGGATCTGGCCTTTGTCGAGCTGCACACGGCCACCGACCCGCTCCCGTCCCTTCCGGCGCGGGTCTGTGTGGCCGCGCCCTTCCTTCCCCCGGACGACGGCGGGTTTTGCATCGTCGCCTCACCGAAGGTCGAACAGTTTCTGGCGCCGCTCGTTCGCTGGGTGGCGGCGCGCCTCCCCGCCGACGGTCGCTTCGACGCCGCTCGGGCGCTCCGCTGGCTGTCGAGCCACGCGCACCTGATCGACGGCCTCGGCTCGGCGCTTGGCCTCTGCGGCGCGCTGGACGAGCTCGGGCTCGAGGTGACCGAAGGGCTGTCTCCCGAGAGGCTGGTTCGAGAGGTGTTTCGGCGTCGCATCGAGCGGACCTCTCCATCCGACGACCATTGGCTGTCGAAGCACGGCTTTTCGGCGCTCCTAGCGATTTATCGCCGCATCGTCACCGACTCCGATCGGCGGTGGGACGCGCCGCGAAGCTTCGACGAGTGGCTCGAGCTGATCCCGCCCGAGCACCAGCGCGGCGGCGACGTCGACTGGATGCGGCTGGCGTTGGCGCATTCCGGGTCTTCGCTGCGCAGCCGGGAGCTCGAGGACGCCTCGAAGCGCCTCCCTCCTGGCGCGTTCAAGCTGATCCGCGCGCTCGAACGAGCCGGCTTCCTGATTCGCTTGGAGAGCGGCGAGCGCTTGCGGCTCGGACCGCGCTGGTTCGGCCGCGCGATGCTCGACGAGGCGCTCCGGAGCTTGTGCGCGGGCTCTCCTGCAGAGTGGGCCGAGGCCGTGCTGCAATCGCAAGCGGATCTGATCGCGCCCGTCGTGCTCGAACGCGCTCGGCGCGAGCCCTCCGCGCTGCTCGACGACGTGCTGGAGATGGACCTCGACGTCTCGGCGACCTGCACGGCCGCGGTCGAGATGGCGTTCCGCTGCATCGGGCTCGCCGGAGCCCTGGGCGTCGAGCTGCCGGTCGACGCCCTCGCCGAGCTCTGGGACGAGCAGCTGGGACGGCTCGTGACGTTGGGCGGGCCGATCGCTCTGCCGCGGATCGATTTTCCGCCGGCGCTCGGCAGCCGCGAGCCCCTGCTCAGCCGCGGGGCCTTCTATTTGGCCGCGCTCTCCGTCTCCGAGCAGCTGCCTCGCGGTTCCGGCGGGGCCGAGCCCGTGCTCCGGCCGTGGTCGCTCGGCAGCGCGCCGGCCGAGCTCGGCGGCGTCTACGATCGCATGCACGAGGATCTCGGCGCTCGCCGCGACCTCTGGATCGCGGCGTCGGCGCTGGTGGACAGGCTGCGCACGTTGCTCGGCCCCGTCTCGGCGTCGGCGCCGCATCCGCTCGAGCTTCCGGGCATGGTGCTCGACGAGGTGGCCCACGACGTGCTCGAGTGGGAGACCGTGCGGCACCTCGGCCGCGTCCCGGGGCTGATCGCCGCGGTTCGCGACCGTGCGCCCGCGCGGAAGCTTCCGTGGTCGAGCGTCGCGGAGGCGCTGTGGTTGGTTTGGCAGAGCGCCGGGTTGCCGCCGGAGGGCGACGAGCTGTTCGCCGCGGACGCGGAGCACGCGGCGCTATTGTGGCCCCACTTGCCGCCTGCGATCGCGGTCGCCGCCGTCCGTCGCGCGCACGAAGCCGGCGAGACCGTCGACCCGAGCCTGCTCGGCCGCGCCTGCTGGAGAGCGCTGTTGGCGCACGGTGAGGCGCCGTTCGTAGGTCCGGAGTCGTGGCGCTCGGCCCCCGCGGATCTGGTCGCCGAGGCGCTCGGCTCGGATCTCCGCCCCGAGGTGCTCGCCGTCGGCTGGCAGCGAGCGCCGGAGGCCGCCGAGCGGCTCACCCTCCGGCGCTTGGAAGAAAGAGGTCCCGCCGCGTTCGCGCTGCTTCGGGCGGCGCCGCCGGCGGCCACCAGCGGGCTGGTTTCGGGCCTCGAAAACCTGCCGCTCGGGGGTGATCTGACGACCGGTGTGCGGGCCTGGCTCCACGAGCGGGTGCGCCAGCGCGCCCCGGGTTGGATGGCCGCCTACGGGCTCTTGGAGCGCCTCGAGCGAGATTTGGCGCTCGCTCGACGCGCCGCCGCGCCGCTCGCACGAAAAGGGTTATAACGAAGCCTGGGACGTCGGAGTCATGCGCGTCGTTGCCCTCAAGGATGGATTCGGACTCGACCATTTGGTGATCGAGCCGCGGCCGGCTCCTCGGCTCCTGCCCGGCCAGGTTCGACTCCGAATGCTCGCGGCGTCGCTGAACTACCGCGACTTGCTGATGGTGCTCGGCCGCTACAATCCGGCGCAGCCCCTGCCGCTGGTGATCGGCTCGGACGGCGTCGGTGAAGTGACGGAGGTCGGCGCCGACGTCCAGCGGGTCGCGGTCGGGGATCGGGTGTGCCCGATCTTCGCGTCGGGTTGGCTCAGCGGTGAGGTGACGCGCGAGAAACAACGGACGGCGCTCGGCGGGCCGCTCGACGGCACGTTCGCCGAATTCATGGTGCTGGACGCGGAGGCCGTGGTGAAAGTGCCGGCGTACCTCTCGGACGAAGAAGCCGCGTGCCTGCCTTGCACCGGCGTCACCGCCTGGAGCGCCCTGATGAGCCACGGGCGGCTGCAGCCAGGCGACGTGGTGCTGCTTCAGGGCACCGGCGGCGTCTCGCTGTCCGCGCTCGCGATCGCCAAAACCGCCGGCGCGCGCGTGGTGATCACGAGCAAGGACGACGACAAGCTCCGGCGTGCCTCGAGCTTGGGCGCGGACGTCACCATCAACTACGGCGCCGATCCCGACTGGGGTCGCACCGCCAAGCAGCACACGGGCGGCCGCGGTGTCGACCTGGTGCTCGACGTCGGCGGCGAGGCGACGCTCGGCCAGTCGCTGCGCGCGGTGCGCCCCGGCGGCACCATCTGCATCATCGGCAATCTCTCCGGAGCTCGACCGAAGCTCGACTTGTTGCCCGTGTTGATGAACGACGTTCGGCTACAAGGAGTGTTCGTTGGCTCGCGGGAACGCTTCGAAGCGCTGCTGCGGGCGCTCGAGGCGAACCGCGTCCGGCCCGTGGTCGATCGCGTCTTCGAGCTCGAACAGGTCCGCGCCGCCCTGAGCTACCTGCAGAGCGGCGCGCATTTCGGCAAGGTCTGCTTGCGGCTCACGGCCCGAGGCAGCCGTTGAGCGGATCCCCGTCGTGCACGCAGCGCGGGGGCTCGTTCGGCCGTCTCCGGACGGGCGGCGCGTCCCGGACGGGGCGCTTCGGCTCACGGGTGCTCGGCTGCGGCGGGGCGGGGATGGGCGTCGCCGGGCGCTGCTCGAGCTCGCTCTTCAGCTGACGGTTTCGTTCGCCGAGCTCCTGCAGCTCGGCGCGCGCCAGCCGAAGCTGCTCGTCCCGCTGCGCGATCTCCAGACGCCGCGCGTCGGCGAGCGCGCGCTCGCGCTCCGAAGCGTTCATGCGCTGCGCCAGCGCTGCGACCAGGGCGCCGATACAACCGAGCGCGAGCACCGCGCTCGTCACACGAAGCCGCCGAGCACGTCCCCGAGCTTCGATCTCGACAAGGCGTGTTTGGTGCTCCTGCCGCTGGCGGAGCAGCTCGCGTTCGACGCCGAGCTTCGCTTCCACCCGCGCACGTTCGAGGGCCGCCTCGTGCTGCGCCAAGAGCCGTGACTGCTCTTCGCGGGCGGCGCGCTCGCGCTCGATCCGCCGGCGCTGCTGGTCCTCGATGGCTTTCTGCCGCGCTGCCTGCTCCCGCGCCTCGCGCTCGGCCCTCTCGTTGCGCTCCTGCTCGGCGCGGGCCGCTCTGTCGGCCCGCTCTGCGTCGACCCGATGCTGCTCGATGCGGAACAACTCCTCCAACGAGAAGAGCATGGAGCTTTCCCGAAGCTTTCCCATGATGGCGGCCCTCCAGATCGAACGCTCGACCGCTCCAGGGCGCCCGAGCGCAAACGATGTTGCTCCGTCCGACACTCACGGCCAGGGGCCCATTGGGTCGGTTCGAATCAAGCTCGTGATTACAACCGCAACGAAATTGCGATACGGGCAACCCGCGACGCACCGTTTGGATGTGGAAGCGGGGGATTGCGTTTCAGGAACCGGTCGCGGCGTCCGGCTCCTCGTCGAGCTCCTCGTCCACGGCGATGCGGCGGACCCCGGACCCGAGCTCCGAGAAGCGGACCCGTACGCCCACGTCGGTGCCGCCGAGCTCGTCGCAGAGGGCACCAGCGAGGGCGAACAGCTCATGGCGGGCACCGTCGGGGCAGTGGTCGTCCGCCATCAGGATCAGCTCACCGCTGCCCTCCTGGCACATGGTCGACAGCAGCGCGCGCGAGATGCGGTACCGGGCCCCCCGCTCGTCCGCCCCCGAGCCGCCGTTGCTCGCCAGGATCGCGAGGCGCAGTTTTCGACCCTCGGCGGATAGGCCCATCAGCGTTGTGATGATGCGCGCCGCGAACTGTCCGGCCGTTTCAGTCGCGAGCTGGTTTGTAACGACGGTGTCGACATCCGTTCCGGGCACAGCGCGGCGCGAAAGCGGCCAGTGTGCGCCCGATTCGACGGCAATGAAGATCAGATCTTCGCTGGGTGTAGGCTTCATCAGACCCTCGAACCGTGAACGCGGCGCGGCATTCCGAAAAATGCGCAGCGCACACGAACGTTCTGCCGTGAGCCGCCCATCAGCCCCCGTCAGCATGATCGTTATGCAGCCTGCCCCCTCTCGTCGTCAAGCAACGAATGCATGCGGTCGACGTTCTAACGCCAACGCATTTTGCCGGACCATCAGCGCGCGGCTGCGGAGCGCTCGCCGCGCGCTGACACGGTGAAATCGGCGTCGCTCGTCACACCTCGAGCAAAACCCGATTGGGCTGCTCCACGCAATCTTTGATGCGCTTCAGGAACGTGACGGCTTCGCGACCGTCCACCAACCGATGATCGTAAGTGAGCGCCACGTACATCATCGGGCGCACGACGATCTGACCGCCGCGGACGACCGGACGATCCTGGATCGCGTGCAGCCCCAAAATGCCGCTCTGCGGCGGATTGATGATCGGCGTCGACAAGAGGGAGCCGTAGACGCCGCCATTGCTGATCGTGAAGGTTCCCCCCTGCAGCTCATCGAGTTTGAGCGTATTGTTTTTCGCTCGGGCTGCAAAGTCGGCGATCGCCTGCTCCACCTCGGCGAAGCTCAGTCGATCAGCGTGCCGGATGACAGGGACCACGAGGCCCTTGCCCCCGCCGACCGCAACACCAATATCATAGTAATTCTTGTAGACGATATCGGTACCGCGGATCTCAGCGTTGACCTGCGGGACGAGCTTCAGGGCTTCAATCGTCGCCTTGACGAAAAACGACATGAACCCGAGCTTGATGCCGTACTTGGCGACGAAGCCCTCCTGATACTGTTTGCGGAGCGCCATCACCTCGCTCATGTCCACCTCGTTGAAGGTGGTCAGGAGCGCAGCGGTCTGCTGGGATTCGACGAGCCGTTCGGCGATGCGGCGCCGAAATGGCGTCATCGCGACCACCTCTTCGTCGAGATCGGCGGCGTGGCCGGGAGCGCCCTCGGCGCGTCGAACATGACGCTCCACGTCTTCCTTGAAAATACGGCCTCCGGGGCTCGATGCCTGAACGTCCTCGACCCTCAGCCCGCGCTCGCGGAGCGCCTTGCGCGCCGACGGCATCACGCGGGCAAACCCCTGGGGTGGGATGGTGTCGCGACGGGTGCGCTGGCGCTCGGAGATCTGCGCCTCCTCGACCGGCGCCGGGCTGCTCACCCGCTCGGGCGCGTCGCCGCGCGCCGCCTGCGGCTGCTCCCTGTCGGGCGCGCTCGCCTTGGCGGCCTTGGCCCCCGCCCGCTCCTCCATATATCCAATCACGTCGCCGACGTTGGCCGAGGCTCCCTTTTGGACCTTGATGTTCGAGATCACGCCGCTCACCGGCGCCGGCAGCTCGACGGTCACCTTGTCCGTTTCGATCGACACCACCGGTTGATCGCGCTCGACGTGGTCCCCCTCGGCGAGAAACCACTCTCCAATCACGACTTCGGTGACCGACTCGCCAACCTCCGGCACCTTTAGTTCCACCGCCATAGAGTCCTTTCCGCTCATTGCAACATCTCCGCGATTCAGCCGTCGAGGCGCGAGATTGCCTCAGGCAAACGCCTTCTCCAAGATTTCCTGCTGCTCGAGGCGATGGCTGCTGAGCGACCCTGTCGCGGGGCTCGCCGACTCTGCACGCGACACGCAGGAGAAGGGGTGCGACAGCATACGCGTGCAGAACCGCACCCGCAGGTGCTGCCAGGCGCCCATGTTCTCCGGCTCGTCCTGGACCCAGATCACCGGCGTGCCTTCCGGGTACGGCTCCAGCGCCTTGGCCAGGAGCTCGTCGGGCAGCGGGTAGAGCTGCTCCAGGCGGAGGATGGCGACGTCCTTACGCCCGAGCTCCTCGCGGCGCTGCTCGAGCTCGTAGTAGATCTTGCCCGAGCAGAGCAGCACCCGATCCACGGGCGCCCCGGGCTCACGGGCCAGCCGATCCGGCAGGATACGCCGGAAGCGGCCGGAGGCGCACTCCTGGATCGGGCTCGTGGCTTGCGGGTGGCGCAGCAAACTCTTCGGCGTCAGCACGATCAGCGGCTTGCGCCAGCGCCGCAAGACCTGGCGCCGCAAGCAGTGGAAATGCTGGGCCGGGGTGGTGGGCTGCACGATCTGGATGTTCTCTTCCGCGGCGAGCATCAAAAAGCGCTCCAGGCGCGCGCTCGAGTGCTCCGGCCCCTGCCCTTCGAAACCATGGGGCAGAAGCAGCACCAATCCGCTCAACCGCCGCCACTTGTCTTCCGCGCTCACCAAGAATTGATCGATGATGACCTGCGCGGCGTTGGCGAAATCACCGAACTGCGCCTCCCACAGCACGAGCCCGTCGGGCCAATCGAGGCTGTAGCCATACTCGAAGCCGAGCACGCCCGCCTCGCTGAGAGCGCTGTTGTAGATTTCGATCGGCGCCTGGTTCTCCGCGACGTGCAGGAGCGGCATGTAAGCATGACCGTCTTCGACGTCGTGCAAGATGGCATGCCGCTGCGTGAAGGTGCCGCGCCCGCTGTCTTGACCGGTCAAGCGCACGCGCACGCCCTCGGCGACCAAACTGGCGAACGCCAAGAGCTCGGCGCTGCCCCAGTCGAGCGGTCGCTCGCCGCGCGCCATCTCCGCGCGCAACGTGAGCAGGCGCGAGACCTTCTTGTGCGGGTGGAAGTCGTCCGGCAGCCGCGTCTGCGCCTCCAAGAGCTCCGAGAGCCGCTCCACGGGCAGGCTGGTGTCCACCTCGGGCACGTCCGCCTCCGGCCCGCCGCGGTACCCCTTCCAGATCCCTCCGAGCCAGTCGTGCACCCGCACGAAGTCCTTGCGGCGCGCCTCGCTGAGCTCACGCTCCAGGTGCTCTCGCCGCTCCACCGCGATCTGGTCGGCCTCCTCGCGCGTCAAACCCCCGAGCTTCAAGAGGTGCTCGAGGTAGCCGTCCCGCACGCTCTGCCGCTCGGCGATCGCTCCGTAGAGCAGCGGTTGGGTGAACGCGGGCTCGTCCCCTTCGTTGTGACCATGGCGGCGGTAGCCGTACATGTCGATGACGACGTCGCGGTGCCAGGTGTCCCGAAAATCCATGGCGAGGCGCACGACCTGCGCGACGGCCTCCGGATCCTCGCCGTTGACGTGGAAGATCGGGATTTGAAGCATCTTGGCCACGTCGGTGGCGTACGTGCTCGAGCGGCCTTGTGACGGGGGCGTCGTGAACCCGATCTGGTTGTTGACGATCACGTGAACGGTGCCCCCGGCGGTGTAAGCGTCGAGCTGGCTCAGGTTGAGCGTCTCCTGCACCACCCCTTCGCCAGCGAACGCGGCGTCTCCATGGATCAACAGCGCGAGCTTTCGCCGGCGCGACACGTCGCCTATCCGGTCCTGCTTGGCCCGGGTGCGACCGATCACCACCGGGTTGACGAACTCGAGGTGGCTCGGGTTGAAACAGAGCGACAGGTGCACGGTCGCCCCGCTGCCCGTGACGTAGTCCGAGCTGTGGCCCAGGTGGTACTTCACGTCGCCGCTGCCGAAGTACAGCTCCGGATCCTTGTCCTCGAACTCGCGGAAGATTTCGCGCGGGCTCTTGCCCATGATGTTGGCGAGCACGTTGAGGCGCCCGCGGTGGGCCATCCCGAGCACGACCTCGTCGACGCCGTGATCGGCTGCCCTGCCGATCGCGAACGCCAACAGCGGGATCAAGCTCTCCGAACCCTCGAGCGAGAAGCTCTTGGCGCCCAGGTACTTCTTCTGGATGAACTCTTCGAAGATCACCGCGTCGGTGAGCTTCGTGAAGATGCGGATCTGTTGTTCCCGGCTCAGCTCCAGGCGGTTCTGGGTCCCCTCGAGCCGCTCCTGGATCCAGTTTTTCACCGCCAGATCGTCGATGTGCATGAACTGCACGCCGATCGAGCGGCAGTAGGTGTTGCGCAGCCGCTCCAGGATCTCTCGCAGCGTCAGCACCCGCGCGCCGTAGATCGTTCGGCTCGAAAACTTCCGGTCGAGGTCTGCCTCGGTCAGCCCGTAAAACTCGGGGTCGAGCTCGGGCTGGTGGGCGCGCGGCAGGCCGAGCGGATCGACCTGGGCGATCATGTGACCGCGAACGCGATAAGCTCGGACGAGCTGGTCGACGCGATCTTGCCGAACGGCGGCGTCCTCCACGCCGAGCGCGCGCGCCTTGCCGACTTGGGCGCCGTTCACGCCGCCCGCGACCACCCCATTGGCCCCCGTGGGATTGAACACGCTGCGCGGGCGGAACGAGGGGCCAAGCCTGAGGCCGTCGGGCTCCGCCGGCGCGACGCTCTCGAAGTAGTCGCGCCAGTCGGGCGGGATGGAGCCTGGGTCTCGGAGAAAATCGGCGTACAGCTCCTCGACGAAACCGAGGCTCAAGCTGTTCGGCGAACGATCAACCATGTCGATGATTCCGGTAGGTTCGAAGGGTCGCGCCCAGGCTGCTCGAGTGAGCCTGCCCACGCGGCGCGGCAGCCCGAGAGGAGAGCGCGGGGCTCCCGGGGGGCTGGGCACCGGAGGTGAGGCTCGAGACTCGGGGCAGGCCGACCAGGCACGGGGCTGAGAAGCGGAAAAATTGCGGGTGGACGGCTTTACTTGCTCCCGGCCCCGGCAAGGGTCAAGCACTTCGGTGGTCGGCCGGCGCGCCCGCGAGCATTTCTATCCGCGCCGCCCGCGACGTCGCGGTTTCGGCTCGGGTTTGGCCTCCCCGACCCGAAGGTATCCCTGAGCCAGGAAGGTGTAGATTTGCTGCGTCAGCACGTCGGCGCTCTCCTCGGCCAGCCCGAGCGTCACAGCCTGGTAGAGCAGCTCCTTGAGCGCGCCGATGCTCAGATAGGCCAAGACACGGGGCTCGCCGTCGGCGACGATGCCGAGCGCCTGGCCGTCCTTGAGGCTCTCCGTCAAGAGCTGAACCACGGCGTCGTAGAAGGTCGAAAGTTTCCGGTCGAAGGCAGGATCGATCCCGACGGCGTCCGTGAACAGAATCTTGGTCATGGATCGCTCCGCCAGGCAGACGCCAAGGATGGCTCGGATGTTGTCCCGGGCCTGGTCGGCCACCGGACGCGCCGGGTCGTCGGTGACGATGCGATTGATGGCGACCGTGATCCGCGCGAAAAACCGATCGATCAAGTCGGCGAAAATGGCGCGTTTGTCCTCGAAATAGAGGTAGAACGTGCCGCGAGCGACGCCGGCTTCAGCGACGATGTCGTCGATCGTCGTGTGGTGGTAGCCGCGCTTGGCGAAAACATCCCGTGCAGCTGCCAAAATTTGCTGTCGCCGCTCGGCCTTGGGGATGGCGCTCCGCCGCTTGCTCGCTGCCATGCGGCCGAAATAGCCCGCCCGCGCCGCGGGACCAAGCGAGACCGCTGACGATGACGTCAGCAGACGCCCCGCGCGCCGTCGGCCGCCGACCTCCCTTCGCCGGCACGGTTTTTTCCACAAGGTATCCGCCTGGTGGGGGCTTGGTGCTCTCGGGAAGCGGTGATAACGCGTACGGACACTGACGTCAGCGTCAGTCGCGGCAGCGCGGGCGACCGCAGCGAAAGGCACGAGCAGCGATGAGCGATACCGCAGGCGAACTCGTGATCGGAATGGATGTCGGCTCGACCACCGTCAAGGCGGTCGTGATCGAGCACGAGTCCAAGCGGATCCTGTGGCACGACTATCAGCGCCACCACACCAAGCAGCCGGAGAAGGTGTTGGAGCTGCTCGAGGCGATCAGCGCGCGTTTCGCCGATCACCCGCCCGAGCGCTTCCGTCTGTTCTTGACCGGCTCCGGCGCGGGGCCGCTGGTCGAGCCGACCGGGGGCAAGTTCGTGCAGGAGGTGAACGCCGTCACGTTGGCGGTCGAGCACAAGCACCCGGACGTGCTCAGCGTGATCGAGCTCGGCGGTCAAGACGCCAAGATCATCATGTTCAAGGAGGACACCAGCACCGGCCAGAAGACCGCGGGCACCTCCATGAACGACAAGTGCGCCTCGGGAACCGGCGCCACCATCGACAAGTGCATGATCAAGGTCGGGGCGGAGCCGGGCTACGCCAACTCCCTGCACTTCAACGCCGACAAGCTCCACCACGTCGCCGCCAAGTGCGGCGTGTTCGCCGAAACCGACATCGTCAATCTCGTCAAGAGCGGCATCCCGAAGGACGAGGTGCTCAATTCGCTCGCCGACGCGATCGTCTTGCAGAACCTGAGCGTGCTCACCCGTGGCAACACCCTCAAACCCAAGGTGTTGTTGCTCGGCGGCCCCAACACCTATCTGCCGTTCTTGCGGGAGTGTTGGCAAAAGCGGATCCCGGAGACCTGGCGCGACCGCGGCTTCGCCTACCCCGAAGACGTGCCGATCGAAGAGCTGATCTTCGTGCCGCAAAACTCCGATCTGTACGCGGCGTTCGGGGCGGCCATGTACGGCATCGCCGAAGGGACCGACGCCGGCCGCTTCACGGGGGCCGACGGGCTGCGCGATTTCATCGTCAACGGGCGCCGCGCTCGCCTCGGCGAGCAGGCGGGACCTCCGTTGTCGACGACCTCCGAAGAGACGGTTCAGTTCTGCGACACCTACGCGATCCCGAAGTTTACGCCGGCGACCTTCGACGCCGGGCAGGTGGTGCGCGGGGTGATCGGCCTCGACGGCGGCTCCACCTCCTCCAAAGCGGTGCTGGTTGGAGAGGACGGCCAGATCCTGTGCAAGGCCTACCAGCTCTCCAAGGGCAACCCGATCCAGGACACGAAGGAGCTCTTGACCAAGCTGCGCGACCACGTGACGAGCCAGGGCGCCACGCTCGAGTGCGTCGGGTTCGGCGCCACGGGCTACGCGGCGGACGTGCTCGAGGAATGTGTGCTCGCGGACGTCAACATCGTCGAGACCGTCGCGCACATGATGAGCGCCGTGCACTTCTTCGGCGACGTCGACGTCATCTGCGACATCGGCGGGCAGGACATCAAAGTGCTGTTCATGAAGAACGGCGACATCCAAAACTTCAAGCTATCGAACTCCTGCAGCGCCGGAAACGGGATGCTCTTGCAGGCGATGGCGGATCAGTTCGGCATCGCCGTGACCGACTACGCGGAGACCGCCTTCAAGGCGGAGCTCGCGCCGAAGTTCAGCTACGGCTGCGCGGTGTTTCTGGACTCCGACCGGGTCAACTTCCAAAAAGAAGGCTACCAAAAGGAAGAGCTCTTGGCCGGGCTGGCGCAGGTGTTGCCCAAGAACGTGTGGCAGTACGTGGTGCAGATCCCGCGCCTGGCGTCGCTCGGGCGCAAGTTCGTGCTGCAGGGCGGGACGCAATACAACCTGGCCGCCGTCAAGGCGCAGGTCGACTACATCAAACAACGCGTCCCCGACGCCGAGGTCTATGTCCACCCGCACACGGGCGAAGCGGGCGCGATCGGGGCGGCGATGGAGACCCTGCGCCGCTACAAGCGCACGGGCAAGACGCGGTTCATCGGCCTCGACGCGGCGCTCAGCCTGGACTACACGACGCGCAACGACGAGTCGACCGTCTGCCACTTCTGCCCCAACGAGTGCAAGCGGACGTTCATCGACACCCAGCGTCCGGACGGCACGAGCTCGCGGTACATCTCCGGCTTCTCGTGCGAGAAGGGCACGGTGGAGAGCAAGGAGGCGATGCTCTCGCTGGTGGCCGAGCGCAAGAAGATCGCGGCGGCCTACCCCAACTTGGTCGACTACGAGGCGAAGCGCGCGTTCATGCACACCTACGATCCGGAGCCGCTACCCGAGGCCGGCGCTCCGATCGAGGACGTGCGGGTGATCCCCGGCCTATTTCGCATCAAGCGCGAGCGCTACGTGCGGGGCTTTCAACGCTCGAGCGAGGAGGCCGCGCGGCGGCGGAAATTCATCCGCATCGGCATGCCCCGCGTGCTGAACATGTACAGCACGGCGCCGTTCTTCCGCGCCTACTTCGAAGCGCTCGGCATCGGGCGCTCCAACGTCGTCTTCAGCGAGCCCACCAGTGAAGAGCTGTGGGTCGAGGGCGGCAAGTACGGCTCGGTCGACCCCTGTTTCCCGAGCAAGGTCGTGCAGGCCCACGTGCACAACCTCTTATTTCACAAGCACGAGCCGGAGCGGAAGCGGCCGCTCCGCTACATCTTCTTTCCGATCCTCACCCACGTCGCCAACTTCGTCGAAGACACGATGGACAACGCCTCGTGTCCGATCGTCGCCGGCACCCCCGACGTCGTGAAGGCGGCGTTCACCAAAGAGGTCGATTTTTTCGCGCAGCGCGGCATCGAATACCTCGATCCGGCGCTGTCCTTCATGGAGCCGAACCTGCTCGCCCGGCGGATGTTCGACACCTTCGGACCGCGGCTCGAAGTCACCGAAGACGAGAACGATCACGCCTGCCGCCAGGCGTGGAACGCCCTGCGCGCGTTCGAGCGTGACCTGCAGGAGAAGGGCCGCGCGATCCTCGAGACGGTCGAGGCCGAAGACCGCATCGCCATCCTGGTCCTCAACCGCCCCTACCACTCCGACCCGGGCCTGAACCACGGCATCCCCGAGGAGTTTCAGGTGTTGGGCTACCCGATCCTGAGCATCCGATCGGTCCCCAAGGACCGCGAATACCTGGATCGCTATTTCAAGAAGGAGCTCGAGAGCGGGGTCTTGAAGAGCCCCTTGCAGCTCAACCACGTGTGGCCGGAGAACTACTCGGCGAACAGCGCGCAGAAGGTGTGGGGCGCGAACTTCGCCGCCCACCATCCGAACGTCGCCATTTTGGATCTCTCGAGCTTCAAGTGCGGGCACGACGCCCCGACCTACGGCTTGATCGACTCCATCTTGCAGACCTCGAGGACCCCCGCCTCCGCGCTGCACGACCTGGACGCGAACAAGCCCGGGGGATCGATCAAAATTCGGGTCAAGACGTATGCCCATTCGCTGCGCATGCAGCAAGAGCGGCTCGAGGATCTCGGCGAGAAGAAGCGCGAGCTCCACCACGCCTTGGACCTGAAGCGGCTCGAGCTCCTGAAGCTCAAGCAGCGGCAGCTGCAGAGCATCGCGCGGCACGACGGGAGCCTGGACGCGCAGATCGCCGAGCTCGGACGCAAGGTCGCGGAGTACCGGGTGTCCCGCGAGGCCGAGCTGGAGCTCCCCAAGGGCGTGGTGCGGCTGGGCAAGAAGACCGCCGACGGGCGGGTCGTGCCAGTGGCCGCCGCGGACCAGACCCCTGCCTACGAAGCGGAATCCATCCCTGCAGAGTGATCGAACGAAATTCTGTCGACCCAAAAAGACCGGAGAGCCAACATGAGCCAGCAGTTCGAATTCGAAACCAAGCGACAGAGATTGCCGGTGATCAGCGAGGAGCGGCTGGTCGACGTGGACGCAGAGCTCGAACGCTTCGAAGCGGAGGAGCGGGCGCGGCTCGGTTTGGAAGCGGAGCAGCATTGGGTCGAGGACATGGCCGACCTGATGTTCACCAAGAGCGAGAAGTCGAAAATCACCCTGCTCATCGGCGGCTTGACCATGGCGCACGACTACCTGGTCCAGGGCGCCTTCAAGAGCCTGGGCTACGAGACCATCGCGCTCGACTGCCCGGACTACGACGCTTTGCGGGTGGGCAAGGAGTTCGGCAACCGCGGCCAGTGCAACCCCACGTATTTCACGGTGGGCAACCTGGTCAAATACCTGATCGCCCTGCGCGACAAGAAGGGGCTCAGCACCGAGGAGATCATCGACAAGTTCGTGTTCCTCACCGCGGGGGCGTGCGGCCCGTGCCGCTTCGGGATGTACGTGACGGAGTACCGCAAGGCCCTGCGCGACGCGGGCTTCGACGGATTCCGCGTCATGCTGTTCCAGCAGCAGGGCGGCCTCAGCCAGGCCACCGGGGAGGAGAGCGGCCTCGAGCTGAACCCGAAGTTTTTCATCGGCCTGCTGAAGGCGCTGATCGCCGGCGACGTCATCAATGGCATCGGCTACCGCCTGCGGCCCTACGAGGTCGAGCCCGGCGCGACCGATCGAGCCATCCAGGATGCGAAGCGGATTTGCCACGACGCCCTGCTCAACCAGAAGAGCATCCTGCGCGCTCTGCTCAAGGCCAAGCAGCGCTTTTTGCAGGTGGAGGTCGACCGCACCCTGGCAAAGCCCAAGGTCGCGATCATCGGCGAGTTCTGGGCCATGACCACCGAAGGGGACGGGAACTACCAGCTGCAGCGGTTTTTGGAGCAGGAAGGCGCCGAGTGCGACATCCAGTTCGTCACCGCGTGGATCCTGTACAACATCTGGGAGGTCCGCCACGACACCAAGAACCGAGCGCTGCTCCGCCAGGCCGATGGCGGGAAGTTCGGGCTCGCAGGCGCCGGGGAGCACGGGGTGTTCTTGCGCAAGGTCGGGCTGTGGGCGGGGGACAAGGCGCTGCGCGCGGCCTTTCAGCTCTTCGCCCACGCGGGTGGGTTCTACGGCTATCAGCTGCCCGACATGGACGAGGTCGCGCGGGTGGCGGCGCCCTTCTACGACAATGACCTGCGCGGCGGGGAAGGCCACATGGAGGTCGGCAAGCTGATCCTCAACGTGGTCAAGAGCAAGGCGACCATGACCCTGAGCGTGAAGCCTTTCGGCTGCATGCCGAGCTCGGGCGTCAGCGATGGGGTGCAGTCGCTCATCACCGAGCGCTATCCTGGCAGCATTTATTGCGCCGTGGAGACGAGCGGCGATGGCGCCGTCAATTTCCAGAGCCGGGTGCAGATGTATTTGTTCAAGGCGCGGCAGGCCTGCCAGAGCGAGTGCGAACGGGCGCTCGAAGCCACCGGGCTCACGCTGGAACAGGTTCGATCGTTCGTGCAAGCGCACCGGCGCCTGCGCTCACCCCTGCACCACCCGCCCCACCGAGCGGGCAGCACCATCGCCGACCTGGTCTTCGAGGTCGCCGAGCTTTCGGGGACATCGCGCGCCGAGCGGGCGCTGGCGGCCGGCAAGCGTACCGCCGCCCAAGCTCGGCAGCTGTGGCGCTGGACGGTCGAGCAGGGCCCCAGCGCCCTCGCTCAGGCGAGCCAGGTCGGTCGGCAAGCTGCCGCGGAGCTCTTGGAAATTGGTCGCGAGAAGGGCCCGGATCTCATGCGCGCCGCGGCGGCCGGCACGCGCGAGCGGGCGGCCAAGGTGCTGTCGCTCTCCCCAGATCGCTCGGGTTCGAGCAACCTGGCCGCTGCGGCCGGGTGAGCGTGGCGGGGCAGGCGCCCGGCGCCTGCCCCAATGGGCACATCGATCATGCGACTGAGCGAGCGCATTCCCGATCCGAACATCTGGCGCGTGTATCGAACCACGCTGGCGCTGGGCATTGCCTACGGCATTGCCATCGCCACGCTGTCGGTCTTCCTCGACGAGCGGGGCTTCAGCAAGCAGGACATCGGCAGCCTCGCTGCCTACTTCGCCGCCGGCATCGTGGCGTTCTCGGTGCCGGTCGGCGCCTTGATCCGGCGCTGGTCGGCCCGCACCGTGCTGGCCGTCTCCCTGCTCGGGTACTCTATCACCGTCTCGGTGTTTCCCTTTTTGACGTCCTACCCGTCACTCGCGGCCGTGCGGTTCCTGGACGGCGCGTGCTCGGTCGGGATCTGGGTCAGCTGTGAAACCATCCTGTTGGCGCGCTCGGCGCCGGGCACGAAGGCGTTCGTCACCAGCCTGTACGCCATCGCGATTTCGATCGGCTACGTCGCCGGGCCGATCGCCGCACGAGCGCTGGTGAGCCTGGCGCCGCTCTCGGCGGTCTTCCTCGCCGCCGGGTCGATCGCCCTCGGCGCGAGCCTGTACGTTTGGTGGCGGCTCGACGCCGATCCGCGCCTCGACCACGCCTCGACCCCCGCCTCCTCTTCGAACTCGGCGAGCCTTCAGCTGGCGAGCTATGCGTCGACGCCGCTCTTGCGGCGCATCAAGACCTCGTGCTTTGCCACCTTCGCCTACGGCTACTTCCAGGCGAGCGTCGTGCTCTTCTTGCCGCTGTACCTGATGGCGGAGAAACACATCGCGCGAGACCGCACCATCCTGATCCCGGCTTTCTTCGCGCTCGGGATGCTCCTGTTCTCCAGCTACGCGGGGCGCGCCGGGGATCGCTTCGGGCACCTTTTGGTCATGCGATTGCTGGCGTTGGTCGGCACCGCCACGGTGCTCGGCTTCGTGTTCCTCGATGCCTACCCGCTGATGTGTTTGGCCGTCGCGGTGGCTGGCGCGAGCCTCGCCAGCATCTCTCCGGTGAGCCTGGCGCTGCAGGGTGTGGTGTGCGCCCCGCGCGAGTACAGCCGTGCCACCAGCTACTACAACGGCTTTTATGCCGCCGGGATGCTGCTCGGCCCGCCGATTTCGAGCTACATCTTTTCGACCTACGACGGCGGCCTGATGCTGTATCACCTGGCGCTTCTGTGGGCAGCCTTCGCCCTGTTCGCCTTCGTTTTCCAGCGCGACGACCCCGCCGCTCGCGTCGTGCCCGAACGCGTCGTGGCTTGATCCTCGACGGCGGCCCCCGCCCCGAGGCCGCGCCGTCGACCCGAGCGCGCTGGCTGAGAGGTCGCCGGTGGCGTACGGGATGCGCCTCGCGTTGCGCCGGCCGGACGGCAGCCTTACCTTCGAGCTTTTGGTTCAGCTTCGCGGGGCGCCGTTGTTGGCGACGCACCGCCGAGAGGTCGAAAGGTAGCGTTGGCGAACGCGTCGGTGGCTCTGAACGGTATGGGGTTCTTGGCGCCCGTCGTCGGTTTGCGGCGGCGCTGGTCGAAAAACCCGGTCGCCATCTTCACCTACCACAGCGTCCGCGCGCTCCCGAACGGCGCCGTCGCGTCCGACCCCGGAGTCGTCTCGGCGACGCCCGAAGTGTTCGAACGCCAGATGCGCTGGCTCGCCGAGCACCATCGGGTGATCGGCCTCGACGAGCTGGAGGCGGATTTGTTGCGGGGCCGTGTCCCCGTCGACTGCGCGATGGTCACCTTCGACGACGGCTACCGCGACAACTTCGACGTCGCGTTCCCGATCCTGAAGCGGCTCGGGCTGCCGGCCACCTTCTTCTTGGCCACCCGTTTCATCAGCGAACGCAAGGTCTTCTGGTGGGATCGCATCAGCTACCTCTTGCACCACACGCGCGCAGAGCGCGCTGAGATCAGCTACCCCTGCGATCTGACGATCGACCTGCGCGATCGTCGGTCAGCGCATCGGCTGCTCACCGCGTTCGTCAAGCGCCAGCACGCCCTCGACGTCGAGCGCTTCCTTCAGGGCCTTGGAGATGCGCTCGGCGTGCGCTTCGACCGCGCCGTTGAAACGGAGCTCGCCGATGCGCTGGTGCTGACCTGGGATCAAGCCCGAGAGATGCGGCGGCACGGGATGACCATCGGGTCGCACACCCATTCGCACCGCCCGCTGCCCACCCTCCCGGCTGCCGATCTGCGCGCCGAGCTCGCCGCGTCCAAACGCGAGATCGAAGGGCACCTCCAAACGGACGTCCGCGCCATCGCCTACCCGGTCGGCAGCTCGCTGCGCCGCATGCCGCACATCCTCCGGGCCGCGGAGGCCGCCGGCTACACGGTGGGTTTCAGCAACGTGCCCGGCTCCAACGCCTTGGCCGACCCGACAGCCCGCCTGGACCTGCGGCGCATGTCGATCGATCCGACCATCCCCCGCCGTACCTTCGCCACGATGGTGGCATTTCCCGATGTCTACGGGATGACCCGGCTCTCGATCCGCCGCTTGCGGTCGTGATGCGACGACGAAGATTGGCGACTCGACCCATGTTCTCCGAAGTCGTCGCCGATCCCGAGCAGCTGCGAAACCTGCGTGAAGCCTGGACGTCGTTGCTGCCCTCCAGCAAGACCAACGAGCCGACGCTCTCCCCCACCTGGTTGCTCAACTGGTGGCACGTCTTCGGCAAGCAAGACGGTCGCCAACTGCGCGCCGTCGCTTTCTGGCACGACTCCCGCTTGGTCGGCCTGGCACCGCTCTGCAGCCGTCGGGTCTGGGTGCGCCCGGGGCTGCCGATGCGACGGCTCGAGCTGCTCGGTTCGGGCGAGCGCCAGGAAGAGGAGATCTGTTCCGACTACCTGGGGATCTTGGCGGAGAGCGGGCGGGAACAGGCGGTGGCTCGCGAGCTCTCCCGGTGCATCCGCGATCAAATGCTCGGCCCCTGGGACGATGTCGTTTTGCCCGCCATGGACGGCAAGAGCCCCATGCCCATCCTGCTCGCCGAAGCGCTCGCGCCCGCGGCGGTCAGCCACGGCGTCACGGCCACCTGTCCCTTCATCCCGCTGCCCGCGAGCTTCGAGACCTACCTCGACGCGCTGTCGAGCAACCACCGCTACCTGGTGCGTCGCTCGCTGCGCGACTTCGACAAATGGGCCGGGAAGAGCGCGAAGCTAAAGCTCGCGCACGACCGCCCGTCGCTGGCCCAAGGCGTCCAGGTGTTGAAGGACTTGCACTCGGAGCGCTGGAGCGCCGCGGACAGAGCGGGCGTCTTCGCCGCAGGGCGCTTCACCGAGTTTCACGAGCGGGTGATGCCGGAGCTTTTGGACCAGGGAGCGCTGGAGCTGCTTTGGTTGGAAGCGCGAGGCAAGCCGATCGCAGCGCAGTACAACCTGGTGTGGCACGGCAAGGTCCACTTTTATCAAGGCGGGCGAAGCCTCGAGGTGCCCAAGCAGATCCGCCCCGGCATCGTGATGCACGCTCACGCCATCCGCCGGTCGATCGAGCTTGGCCGCTCCGAGTATGATTTTCTGGCCGGCGCCTCGCGCTACAAAGAACAGCTCGCGTTGGATTTTCGGCCTCTGGTCACCATCGAGGCCACCCGTCTGAAAGCCGTCGCTCGGCTGCGGGCGGCGGCCGAGTTCGGCGCTGACGTGGCGCGAAAAATTCGTTCCGAGGTCAGCGAGCGCTTCTCGCAAAAGCGAGCCAGGGCGGCCTGAAGCTGCGCGCCGAGCGAACCGTAGCCGCGCCGGGCTCGCTGAGATAAGCTCGAGCGCCCATGGCGCAGGCACCGACGACGCGGCCGGCAGGCGTGCCGCCCGAGGCCCGGTTCAGCGCAGAGCGTGGCGTGTGGGAGCACGGCGCGCTGGACAAGCGCGGGCGGCGCCACGGCGCGTACGCCGCTTGGCGGCCGGACGGCAACCTGCTCATCGAGCAGCGCTTCCAGCATGGCGTCCCCCACGGCGCGTTTCGCCGATTTCATCCCGACGGGAGCGTGTCCCGCGAAGGATCGTTCGTCGAGGGGCAGCTCGACGGCACCGTGGTCGCGTACGCTTCTGAAACCGGCGGCGCCGAGCCGCTGCGAGGCTGCTGCGTTCCGAAAGGGGCAGCCGTCATGCGCGCCCGCTACACTCGAGGGCGCTGCCACGGGGAGCGCTTTTACGACGCGAGCGACCGGCTGCTGCTGTCCGATGGCTCGCTGCACCCGGCGCGCCCCCCGAACGTGCCCGACGAGGCCTGGTTCGACGAGAGCAGCCGCCACTGGCAGCACGGCAGCTACGGCGCGGTGGCCGAGGGACGCACGGGACGCTGGCTGCGCTGGACCGAGACCGGCGCGCTCTTGGAGAGCGCCCACTTCGAAGAGGGCAAGCGCCACGGCCTCACCGAAATCTACGAGCCGTCCGACGGGCGGCTGATCGAGCGCTGCCACTACGTCGCCGGGGTGCGCGACGGCTCCTATCAGCGCTTCGGCATCGCCGACCTGTTCGCCATCGACGGCGCTCACGAGGTGCGCGGGACCTTCTTGGCGGATCTACCCGCCGGCCAGTGGCAATTGCTCGACGCAGAGGCCACCTCCGTCTGGAGCGGCGATCTCGGGGAGTTGCCCGAGGACGGCTCGCCCGTGCTCCAGCTGGACGTCGAGAGCAGGTGGCCGCTAGCCGATCTTTGGCGAGCGCTGATCGCCGAGCGGCGCTACGCGGAGGCCGCCTGCGTGCTCGCGCGTCTAGCAGCGCGGGGGGAAGCCCCCGAAGACTTGGGTGCCTTCTTCCGAGCGCACGCGCTGCCGGTCAGCGACGCCGAGCGGGCGCGGCGCACCCAGCGCGCGACCGCCGACCGACACTCGAACCCGTCCACGTTTCAGGCGCTGCTGCTGTCCGGCGCCGATCCGGCAGCGCTCTTCGTGGCGCTGGCCGCGCCCCTGCCGCACGCCGTGGCTCATGATTTGGTCGAAGCCGCCCGGCGGCTCGACCCGAGCTCGACGGATGCGCTGGTGAGCCGCGCCACCCACCGCCTCGGCCTCGGTCGCGTCGTCGACGCGCGCGCGGACATCGCAGAGCTCGCCGCGCTGCACCCGGCCGCTGCGGCGCTCCTGGAGCAGTACCTGGCGGCGCTGCTGCCCCGCTTCGACTTCTGGCCCGCCAAGGAACGGCTCGAGCCAGGACCTTTCGACGCGCTCCCCGACGCTCCGGTCCAGCCGCTCGCCGTGTTCCGTTCGGCGATCCAGAAATGCGCGACCCGGCTGCGCCTCGTGCGCGCCGCTCTGCTCGACCAACTGGACGAGGCGACTGCGGCCGCATTGCCCCCGGACCCCGCCCACTTGCTGCCGGATGGCGCCGTCGCCCTGGAGGAGTTCGACTTCGACATCGAGGAAGATGGGAAGCGGGTGCCGATCCACGTGCGCGAAGCGCTGGACGTGACCGGCCTGGACGCCTCGCAGCTCCTGCGCCTGATCCGAGCGGAATGGACGACGCTCGGCTGGCTCTGCTGGACCGCCGGCCTCGACGAGATCCGTTTGCCGACCGAGCTCCGTCCCCCGGCCGAGTTCACCCGCGCGCTCGGCACCTCGGCGGTGCGCGCCTGGCGCTGCAGCGATCGCGCTCGCACGCGGGGCCTGCGCGCTCGCACCCAAAAGGTGCCAGGCTTCGACTGGGAGGGCTGCGACATCGACGCGCTCCCCTCCGCGCTCGTCCCGCTGGCCATCGATCACTACGTGGAGATGCGAGCCGTCCTCTCTTGGTCCACCGACGAGCTGTGCCGTTCGCTCTGGCAGGACGACCTCAGACCGCTCTGAGCTCCAGGGAGACTACCCCAAGTCGCGACGTTCGATCC
>JAEZYZ010000352.1 GCA_023418705.1 Pseudomonadota bacterium
GATCTACCCTGTCGGCATGCAACCGTTATCCCTCGCTTCGCTGTCGGCGTTCGACGAGCACTTGAACGAGGACGAGCGGCTCATCCAAGCGAGCGTTCGGCGCTTCGTCCGCGAGCGGTACCTGCCGCGCGCCGGGCAACTCTACGAAGAGGAGCGCTTTCCGAGCGATCTCATCGAGGAGCTGGCGTCGCTCGGCGTGCTCGGGGCAAGCCTGGAGGGCTACGGTTGCGCCGGGATGAGCGCGGTCCAGTACGGGCTGCTGCTGCAGGAGCTCGAGTACGGCGACAGCGGCTTGCGGAGCTTCGTCAGTGTGCAGGGATCGCTGGCGATGTACGCCATCTGGGCGTTCGGCAGCGAAGCGCAGAAGCAGCAGTATCTGCCCAAGATGGCGGCGGGCAAGGTCATCGGGTGTTTCGGCCTGACCGAGCCGGACTCCGGCTCCGATCCGAGCTCGATGACGACGCGCGCTCGCAAAGACGGCAGCGAGTACGTGCTCAATGGCACCAAGATGTGGATCACCAACTCACCGATCGCCGATCTGGCGGTGGTTTGGGCGAAGCTGGATGACGGCGGGGCGGAGTCGATCCGTGGCTTCTTGGTCGAGCGCGGGGCGCCGGGGTTTTCGACGCCGCGCATCGAGGGCAAGATGAGCTTGCGATCGAGCGAAACGGGCGAGATCGTGCTCGAGGACTGCCGGGTGTCCGGCGACGCGATGTTGCCGGGGAAGGCGGGGCTCGGTGCGCCGCTGTCGTGCCTGAATCAGGCGCGGTTCGGCATCGCCTGGGGCGCGCTGGGGGCGGCGAAGGCCTGCTTCGAGGCGACGGTGGCGTACACGCGGGAGCGGGTGCAGTTCGGCGTGCCGATCGCCTCCAAGCAGCTCGTGCAAGAGCAGATCGCCGAGATGGCCTCCGAGATCGTCAAGGGCGACCTCTTGGCTTTGCATTTCGGGCGGCTGAAGGACAAGCAGGGCCGCTTGATGCCGGAGCAGGTGTCGCTGTGCAAGCGGAACAACGTGCGCGTCGCGCTCGACGTGGCGCGGCGTTGCCGCGCGCTCCTCGGTGGCAACGGGATCTTGCTCGAGTATCCGGCGATCCGTCACATGCTGAACCTGGAGAGCGTCTTCACCTACGAGGGCACGCACGAGGTGCACACGCTGGTGCTCGGCAAGGCCCTGACCGGGTTCAGCGCGTTCTGAGCCCAGCTCGCGCTCCCGCGGTCGCCGCGGCGCTCAGTCCGGTCTCAGCGAGGCGCGGACCTTCTTGCCGCTGAGCCTCGCGACATGATCGAACAAGAGCGTCATGTTCGCCCCGCGCAGCCGGTCGAAGACCTGCAGGATCGGCCAGGCCTCCAGATCCGGGGAGATCCTGAGCACGTAGGCGTCGGGCCCCGTCGGGTCGAAGGCAGGCAGCCAGTCGCCGCCCAAGCTCTGCCGGATCACCTCCCCCAAGTAGCTCCCGACCAGCACGCTCACCCGGCGCATCCAAGGCTCCTCCCCCTCGCGCGGGGCGCGAAGCGGCGCGATGAGCGACAGGTAGGCGTCCACGGCGGCCAGGCTCGTGACCGAGAAATCGAGCGGGAGCTGTGACCGAAGCTCGCAGTGGGTGTTCACCGCCGAGCGTGGCAGGTACGCGGCCAACAGCGCCAGGTCGTCGGTGTCCGGCCAGGCCTGGGTGTTCCAGGGGCAGGGGGGAGGCTGCTCCACCGGGAGGCGCACACACCATGGCTCGGCGTTGGGGTCGGGGCTGCCGAGGCGCTCGGAGAGGCTCGGTTCGTGGTGGGCGCCGAAGGTGAGACGCCGCAGCAGCCACTCGCGCGCCGCGTGCTCGGGGGCGTCGGGGGCCAGCGAGCCGCCGAGCGCGGCAGGCTCCCGCCCGCCGAAGCCGCTCAGCGTGTGCTCGAGGTAGGCCGCCAAGAGCCGCACCGCCGCGCTTCGAGCCTCTGAGGTGCGGGGGATGCCGCGCTCACCGTACGTCAGATCGAGGCCGGCTTCGAGGCGGCCGACGCTCCACAGGCTGCGATCGAAGGGCGCGAAGTGGGAGAAAATCGGGGCGGCCGTCAACAAGCGCGCGGCCGCCTCGGCCAGGACCGACAGCGGCGGGTCGGCATCGGACGCGAGCAGGCGCGAGAGCTCGGCCGCGCAGAGCTGCTCGAAGTGATCGATCGCGCTCGCGCCATCGCCGCTTCGCCAGGCCGCCTCGATCGGATCGAGCAGCACGTCGCCGGCGGCCGAGAGCGTGGAGGGAGAACGGATGGGATCGGGGCCGACGCCCTGGCTCGACAGCCACTCGTCGAGCGTCTCCGCCGCCGCGGGAGCGACGCTGTTCAGGCGCTCCTGCGCCAGGCGCGCATCGCGCGGGAGACCGAGCCGCGCCGAGGCGACGCCGAGCGCGAGCAGCGCCTCGGGCGACGGCGACGTGACCAAGGCGCGCTGGGCCATCGGGATGGCGCGCTCCGGGATCGGGCTCTGGGCGTGGAGCAGCGCTCGCACGCCTTGGCCCTCGTCGGCGAAGGGACCGGCGCGCAGCTTCAGCCCCTGCAGCGCCTCCGCCGCTCGATCGAGCAGCGCCTGCGCGTCCTTTTCCAGCAGGGCACAATGCAGACAGGTTTGTGCGAACGTCAGCCGACCGAGCAGCGCGTCGGGGTCGTCCTTGAAGGCGGCGTCCGCCTGCTCGTGCGCCAGCGCGGGGCGTCCCAGCTGGAGCAGCAGGCGCGCCACCTCTACCCGAATCTGGGGGTCCAGCAAGGGAGCGTTGCTCAGCCGTTCGAGCTGGCGGATCGCCTTGTCTCCATAGCCCGCCTGCTTGAGCGCGCGGCCCCGAAGGAGCGCGTGCTCGGGGCCGAGCGCTTCGGCGGGGCCATCGAGCGCGCACAGGACCTCGGCGGCGCGGCCTTCGTCGAGCAGCGCGGCGAGCTCGGCGAGCGAGCAGCCGTCGGC
>JAEZYZ010000373.1 GCA_023418705.1 Pseudomonadota bacterium
ACCAGGCTCGGGCCGATGTCTGGCAGCGCAAACGTACCCTGACCGCAGAAACGGCTCGCATCGACGCAGACGGTTCGATCGTGCCGACCACGGGCAAGTGCAAGGAAGGGATGGACCGGTCGTACAAAGGGTGTGTGGGGCTACCACCCGCTGCTGATCTCATTGGCCAATACCGGTGAGCCCCTCTTCATCGTGAACCGTAGCGGCAACCGCCCGTCCGATGAAGGCGCCCCCGCCGCACTCGACCAGGCGATTGAGGTCTGTCGCCGGGCGGGCTTCAGCGACATCCTGCTGCGTGGCGACACGGCCTTCACGCGGGGTCGGCTTCAGTAGCTGGGAGCTCTCGGCAGGGCGAAGGTGAAGCTCGTCCCGCGGCCGAGCTCGCTCTTCACCACCAGGCCGGCGCCGTGCGCTTCGACGATGGCCTTGGCGATGGACAAGCCCAAACCGATGCCGCCGCGCTTGCTGCCTCCCTGCCAAAACTTGTCGAAGATCTTGTCGAGCGCGAGCTCGTCGATACCGGTCCCCGTGTCACTGACGGTGAACCAGACCCCGCCGCCCGCGTCCATCGCCTCGCTGGCGCCGACCGTCACGGTCCCGCCGGGCGGCGTGAATTTCAGCGCGTTGCCGACCAGGTTGGAGAGCACCTGCAAGATCCGCTCGCGATCGGCGAGCACCGGTGGGAGCTCGGTCGGCGTGCTGGCGACCAGGGCGGTGCCGTTGCTGGCCGCAATGGAGGCGTGCAGCTCGAGCGCGGCTTCGATGAGCTCGCCCGGATCGTGCGTGCCGAGCCGTAGTGTCCATTCCCCGGCGTTGAGCTGCCCGACGTGGAGCAGATCGTTGACCATGCGACGCATTTGATGCGCCGAGCGCAGGATGCGCTCGATCGGCTTGCCCACCTTGCTGCGAACCTCCGGCGTGAGGTGCTGAACGACGAGCTCGGTGTTCAGGGTGAGGTTGCTCAGCAGGTTGCGGAAGTCGTGCGACACCACGGCGATGGCGCGCTCCGCCAGCGCCGCCGATTCGCGAGCGCGGCGACACTCTTCTCGCAGACGCTCCAGCTCGAGCGCCTCGTCCAGCGTCCGCCGGAGCATGAAGCTGCGACCGCCGTCATCGTCCGGCGCCCCCATCGACAGCTCCACGGGGCACAGCTCACCGGCAGCCGAGAGCCGCAGCGGCAGGCGTCCCCCGCGTTGACCGCTCTCGTACAGCTGCCGGAGACGAGGTTGATCCTCGTCCAGAAAGAACGCGAAGATCTCCTTGCCCAAGAGATCCTCGAGGTTGCATTTGCAGAGCGAGCACGCCGCCGGGTTTGCGAAGATGACGCAGAGCCGGGCGTCGGTCGCCAAAATTCCCTCCGGAGCGCGCTCCACCGCCCGAGTCAACAGCGTGCTGTTGCTCCGCCACGCACCACTCCCTGGCAATCCCTCTGTGTGATCGTCCCGCACCGCCGCCAATTCGTGCCCCTTCAACCCCTCATCTTAGCGGAGGGCCTCCGCCGAACCAAGTCGTTTGCCGGCGGCACGCTCGAACCGGCGAGTCGGTCGTTCTCGACGCGATGCCCGCGACAGCGGCTAAGGCGAGAACGAAACATTGGTGAACGTGCTGGCACGGCTCGTGTCTCCCTTCCCGAGCTGCCCGTCAGCGTTTGCCCCCGTGCAAGCCACTTGCGCGTCTGCCTCGAGCGCACAAGCAAAAAACAGCCCGACGCTGACCGCGGCGAATCCAGAGCCCGCCAGCTCGGGGTCGAGCTGGTGCATGAACTCGCCGACCCCCGATGTATGACCGAGGCCGAGCTGGCCTTCGATGTTGCGGCCCCAGCACCAAAGCGCGCGATCGAGCCCGCGGATCGAGCAGGTCGAGAACTGCGTGGTCGCGATCGAGTCGTGGTCCCGCGCTGTGCCGACCTGCGTCGGCTCTGCGCGCATCGTCATGTCGCCGAGCCCGAGCTGCGCGTGATCCGCGCCGCCCCAGCACCAGGCGCTGCCGTCGGCGCGCACTGCACAGGTGTGCTGCAGTCCCGCGGCGACCTGCTTCCAATCGGTCCCGTCACCGACTTGCTGGGGGCTTCGAATCTGGACGGGCCGATCGGCGCCGAGACCGAGCTCCGAGGTGGAGTTGCGCCCCCAGCACCACAACGTCCCTGGAGCTCGAATGCCACAAACGTGCCCCTGGCCGGGCGAGACGGACAGCCAATCGGTCGCCTCCAAGACCCGCACGGGCGTGGCGACGCCAGCCTCTTCCCCCGCCGGCAGAAAGGCGTCGTCTTGGCCGAGCTGGCCTTCGGTATTGTTTCCCCAACACCACAGGCTCGCGTCCTGCAAGATGGCGCAGGTCACGTCGAACTTGGTCTCGATCTGCCGGGCGGCGGAAGGCAGGTCGACGACGACCGGTCGGTGGCGGGCAAGCAAGTCGCCCGTGCCGAGCTGCCCGAAGCGATTGTCGCCCCAGCACAGCACCTCTCCGTCCACGGTTCGACCGCAGGTGTGCTGCCCGCCCGCGGAGACGTCGCGCCACTCGCGGGCGTCGTCGACCAGGACGGGGGAGAGCCGATCCTCGAGGTCGTCGCCGAGCCCGAGGCGTCCGTCGCTCCCATCACCCCAGCAGTAGAGCGGCGCGCCGCCGACGGCGCAGGCGTGAGCGTTGCCCGCGCTGAGGTCGCTGGCCATCAAGCCGGCTGGCACCTGACCCGCGCCCGCCGCCCCATCGTCGGGGCTCCCGTCAGACGGCGTGAGCACTTCCCCGACGTCCCGGCATCCGAGCGCCATCCCAACCGCGGCGGTGAGCAGCACGACGGGCCGCATCAGAACTCTCCCGTGATGCCAAGGTTCGCGTTGCCTTGACCGCCCGAGACGCCCGTGACGACCCGCCCGCCCTCGGTCGCCTCCAGCGATCGCAGCGGCAAGCCAGCTCCCACGCCGAGCTCTGCGCGCAGGCCCCGGTAGAGGCGCGCCGAGAGCCCGACACCGGCGACGGCGTAGACGACGACGCCCGACAACGAGCTGCCGGTCGCGTCCCCTCGAGGTTCACCCTCGAGAGTGACGATGGCCCCGTGGGCGCCGGCGAGCACGCAGAGCTCGACGGCCGACGCCGGGAGCACCGCCAGCAGCGCCGTCGCCCCGAACGTCGTTGCCGTCCCGCTGACGTCCCCTTCGTCGCCCCGAACGTCCAGGGCCTGCCGCAAGCCGCCATACGCCTGCGCTTGCCAGCGCCGCCCGAAGCGTTGCCGGAGCGTCACGTCGCCACCGACGTGGGTCTGACCGCCGAGGTAGCGCTCGCCGGCAGCCCGGAGCCCAAGCGAGAAGCTGCCACGGCCCTCGCTTTTGGGCAGCACGCGGTCCACGGCGGCCGTCACCTCGGGTGGCGGAGCGACGATCGGCTCGGGGGCGCTCTTCAGCGCCAGCTCCGCCCAGCTCGCGCGGAGCAGCTCGTCAGCAGCCACCGCCACCGCCAGCGGGCGCCCGTCGGGAGGCAAGCGGGAGAGGTCCACGTCGCGACCGACGCGCTTGGCGGTCAGCGCGTCCTTCAAGTCGACGCTGACCGCGACGCTATGGGCGTCCGAAGGGGCGATGCGCACGCTGGCCAGCGCCGGCGCCGGCCCCGATCCGGTCGTGCACGCATCGATGCCCTCTTGAAGGAGCCCGGCGCGAAAATCGGCCAGCAGCCGCTCGACGAACCCCTCGGGCCACTGCCCTTCGATGCTGACCTGTACCCAAGGGGTGGACGCGGCGCCGCACGCACGCGACTCGGCCGAGGCGGTCGCGCTGGCTTGGGCGACCGCGAGCGCCAGCAGCACGGCAGGGCGGGGGGAGATCGGCACCACCTCGGGCTAGCCTACAGCACCTTGAGCGACAAACGGCGTGCAAGAGTGCCGCCCGCGCGAAGGCGAAGCGATCGAGCGCCCGGGCCGCTCAACGCCTGCCGCAGCGTTCGGTGACGGTCGCGGCGTGCACGCCCTGCGGGTAGCTCTTCAGGTACGCGTCGCGGTAGCGTTCACACTCCGCTCGATGGCCGAGCGCTGCGTGCGCTCGCACCAGCCGCGCCAGGGCGTCCTCGCGAAAGCCGGATCCGGGCGCCGCCCGGATCGACTGCTTCAGCGCCGCCACGGCGCCGGCGAGATCGCCGAGCCGATCCATGCGCAAGCGCCCGAGCTCGAACGCCGCCAGCCCCGCTCGACTGTCGCCCGGGTACTTGTCGAGGAGCGCGGCATACGCCCGCGCCGCGCCGGCTGCGTCGCCCGCGCGGCGCGCCTGGTTGGCTCGATCGAGCAGCAGCTTCGCGCTCGACGAGGGCGTGGTGGCTTCTCGCGGCACGTCGACCGGACCGCCGTCGGCCGGTGGCACCGTCGGAGCGGCGGCAGGCGGCTCGGGCAAGCGCGGCTCGGCAGGCGCCGGTGTCGCTGCGGCGCCCTTGGCCCGCGATCCGTCCAGCAAGACCGACCAGGTCTCACCGGCGGCCAGACGCCTCGGCTCGTCCGAGCTCGGGGCCAGCACTTCGACCACCCCGCGCTCGACGCGCACGCGCACCTCGTCACCCTGCGCGGTGGCCTGGCGGCGCACGGCGAAGCGGGTGCCGACGACACGCACCTCGACATTGCCCGCGACGACCACGAAGCGGCGCTGCGGTTTTTTGCTGACATCGCACACCACCTCGCCGCGCTCGAGGCTGAGCTGGATCGCCTCCGATTCGCTGGCGACGACCTCGACCCGCGTGCGCGCGTCGAGCCGAATGTGCGAGCCGTCGACCAGCGCGACCGACATGGCGGTGCCGGTGGTCTCCAGCGCCGCGTCGTGGATCGCCGTTTGCTCCGCAGGCCCGGCGCCTTGCCCGGCCAGCAAGAGGACACCGCCCGCCGCCGCGGCCCCAAGGCTCAACGCGGCCGCCCCCGCCAGCCAGCGCCGCTGCCACCACCGCCTGGGCCGCGCGTCGAGCTGCTCGGAAATGCCGTCCCAGAGCCGCGCGATGCGCGACGGCGAGAGGTTCGGCTGAACGTATTTGGACGGCGGGTCCTTCATAGTGGCCTCCGAAATCCTACAGGCGGCGTCGCGCGCGTTCGAGACGGGCCTCCGCGGCGGCCAGACGGCGCTTGACGGTCGGCAACGACAGCCCCATCTGCTCGGCGATTTGGGCCATCTGCAGCCCCTCCACCCGGCGCAGGACCAGGGCGATGCGCTCCTCGGCGGGCAGCCGTTCCAACACCGAGTAGACCACGCGGAGCTCCGCGGCCACGTCGGGCGGCGTCGTGGCTGCCACGATCGCCTCCGGATCCAGGGGCGCCGCCTGACGGAGCCCGAGGCGCCGCGCCAGCCGCCGCCGCCGCAGGCGTTTGGCGGCGGTCCGCACGACGATCGAACAGATCCAGGACGCGAACGCCTGCGGGTTGTGCAGCGTGTCGAGTCGACTCAGCGCCTGCACGAAACAGTCCTGAACCAGATCGTCCACCTCGACGTCGTCGGCCAAGACACGGTGCGCAAGGCCGACCACCATGCGCGCGTGTCGTTGAAACAGCGCCTCCTGCGCCCAGCGGTCGCCCGCCCGCGCGGCCACGACCAGCGCCGCGTCGGTCGGACCGGCTCCGGATCGAGTGGCAGGCGTCGGGGACGTCACGTGGAAAAATCATAGTGGACTCGGCGGTCCCAAGCCCCGGGCGGTTCGGCAAACGGGTTGGCGGCGCCGGCGCTCCTCCCGCTTCACGCCCGGAGGACGCCGTGCTCCGACGCGGTATGTACCGGCACCGGCCGCACGCGGCTCAGGAGTTCGCCGCGGGCAGACAATTTTCTACGCCCCGATCCCGTCACTCTGCCCGAGGCACGACGCGCGGCGGCGCCCGGAGCACGGCCAAGCCTCTGAATCCACATTGGTTTGACCAGTGCCGCAGCGCGTCGATGATCGCTCAATCGGGACCGCCTCGTGCTAGCGTGCCTCCACTAGCGTCATGGGCAGTCAACACAGCCGACTGGATCTGAATCCCACGCCGACCCCCCTTAGCGCCGCCGACCGGGCGGCGCGGATGCAAAACCTAGGATTTGGTCGGTACTTCACCGAACACATGATCGTGATCCCCTTCTCGGCCGACGGCGGTTGGGGGCGAGGGGAGCTCCGGCCGTACGGCTCTATCGCGCTCGATCCGGCCGCCTCGGTCCTTCACTACGGTCAGGCGATTTTCGAAGGCTTCAAGGCCTACGGTCAACCCGACGACGGGGTGGCGACGTTCCGTCCGGAAGCGAACGGAGCGCGCTTCAACCAGTCGGCGCGCCGATTGTCGATGCCCGAGATGCCCGTCGATCTTTTCGTCGAGGCCGCCGACACGCTCATCCGCCAGGAGCGCGAGTGGGTGCCGCGCGCCGTGGGGCAGAGCCTGTACCTGCGCCCGCTCATGATCGCGACCGAGGCGGCGCTCGGCGTTCGCCCCGCCAAGCAGTACCTGTTCCTGCTGTTCGGATCGCCGTCGGGAGCCTACTTCGCGAAAGGGTTGAAGCCGGTCAGCGTGTGGCTCAGCGAAGAGTACGTGCGCGCTGCGCCGGGCGGGACCGGCGCGGTGAAGTGCGCGGGCAACTACGCCGCCAGCTTGGTCGCTCAGCAGCGCGCTGCCGAAGAGGGATGCGATCAGGTCGTGTGGCTCGACGCCTGCAGCCGCAGCATCGTCGAGGAGATGGGGGGCATGAATCTGTTCTTCGTCTACGTCGAGCAGGGCAAGACGACGCTGGTCACACCGAGTCTCACCGGAACGCTGCTGCCAGGCATCACGCGCGATAGCTTGCTGATGCTCGGCCGCGATCTCGGCTACGAGGTGGCCGAGCGGCAGATCACCGTCGACGAGTGGCGCAGCGCCCTCGGCCAGGGGCGCATGACGGAGGTCTTCGCGTGCGGCACCGCCGCGGTGATCACGCCCGTCGCCACCGTCAAGAGCAAGCGCGAGGAGTGGGTGATCGGGGGAGGGGAGCCTGGTCCGGTGGCCATGCGGCTGCGTCAGGCGCTGCTCGACATCCAGCATGGCGTCGCGGCCGATCCCCACGGCTGGATGCACCGAGTCTGTTGAGCCCGCCGCACCGCGCGGAACCCGCTTCCGCTCACACTCGATCGATGCTCGGTCATCGGGTTGCGCCGACGGCCGAGAGCCGATACCTTGAGCCCGGCGTGTGCGTCATCGGGCTTCTCCGCTCGGCGCGCGCCCCGGAGGCCGCGTACCGTGGGCCTCCACCCGCTGTCCGATGCGACGAGCCTACCTCGAGCGCTGCCTCTTCTTTGCGATGCTGGGGATGGTTGCGCTCGCGGCCTACCTGCAGGCGCGCGGCCTCTCGGCGCTGCTCGGCACCAGCCTTTTGGAAGGCGCGTCGACGGAGAGTCGCGCGCACGGCGGAGAGGCCGGACCGGAGCTCAGCGAGCGGGCGCTTGCGGGGTGGGCGCCGCGGCGGAGCCGCTCGGCGCTGCCGATCATCGAGCGCAATCCCTTCGATTCCGTGACCGGATCCCTGTTGCCGGGGGCGGAGGCTCCGGCGGAAAAAGAGCGGCCGATCGATCCCTTGTCAGCGCCGGCTTGTGACGGCGTGTTCGTGTACACGGTGACCGAGTCGACCGATCCGCGCTGGTCGATGGCGGTGGTCCAAGCCTCGGGCGCACCTCGGGGGCTCGTGCGGCGCGTGGGTGACCAGGTTGGCGACTACCGGGTAGCGTACATCGGTTACAACCCGGTCGAGCGCAGCCCGTCGGTGTGGTTGCTGGGGGAGGGGGCCCTCTGCCAGTCGGTCCTTTTCAGCGAGACGCCGCGCCAGCGGGTGAAGAAAGCCAAGCGCCCCAAGGCGCAGGCCAAGCAGCGCAAGAAGCCCAAGAAACGGCGCCGAAAGGCCACCCCGAAGCTGCCGTCGGCGCTCGCCAAGAAGATCGACAAGATCGGCGCCAACGAATACCAAATAGAGCGCAGCGCCATCGACACGATCCTGGGCGACTACGCCAAGCTGATGCGCCGGGTGCGCATGCGACCGGTGCAGAAGGACGGAAAGCTCGTCGGGATGCGGATCAGCCGTATCCAATCGGGGACCTTGCTGTCGGAGCTCGGCCTAAAGAATGGCGATCGCATCGACTCGATCAACGGCTTCCCGCTCACGAGCCCCGAGAAGGCCCTCACCGCCTACGCTCGCCTCCGCACCGCCAGCAACATCTCGGTGAAGGTCCAGCGTGGCGGCAAGCCCGTCACCATCGACTATCGCATCCGGTAGGGGCTTGCGTCTCCCTAGTCCGTGCCCGTGCCCACCCCGGTTGCCGCCCCGGGCTCCCTCCTTGTCAGGCGCCCGGTTTCAAGCGGCCCGCGACGTGACGGCGCGCAGCAGGTGGCGCTGAGCGAGCGCGAACACCAGCAGGGCTGGCGCGCTGAGCAGCACGTTGCCTGCCATCACGATGTGCCAACGCACGCCCGTGCCCTGCTCCCGCAGCAGGGCGATCCCGAGCGGGAGCGTGCGCACGCTGTCGTCCGTGGTCATGACCAACGGCCAGAAGTAGTCGTTCCAGTGGTAGACGAAGCTGAACAGAAAAAAGGACGCCAGCGTTGGCCCGAGCAGCGGCGGGAGCAAACCATAGACGATCCGCCACTCAGAGGCGCCATCCATCCGCGCCGCCTCGATCAAGCTATCGGGGACCGAGAGCAGCGCCTGGCGCAGCAAGAAGGTGCCGAAGGCGCTGACCCCGAACGGCAGCACCAGCGCCGCCATCGTGTTGACGAGGCGGACCTCCGCGAGCGTGGCGAACACTGGCACGAACCGCACCTGCGCCGGGATGAGCAGGGTGGCGACGACCAACCCGAAGGCGAGCGTCCGGCCCTTGAAGTCGAGCTTGGCGAGCGCGTAGGCCGCCGGCAGCGCCACCGCGATCTGGATGGCCGCGATGCCGAGCGCCATCACCGTGGTGTTCCAGAAATAGCGACCGACCGGCATGGCATCGAACACCGCGGCGTAGGCCCCCCACTCGAGGCCTGCCGGGAGCGGCGCTGCCGGCGCGGTGACGATCTCCGGCAGGGTCTTGAAGCTCGTCAGGACCATCCAGGCGTAGGGCAGCAGCCACAGCAACGAGACGACCGCGAGCGTCAGCGTGACGAAGGCGCGGGAGCCGACGGCGCGCCGCTGCCCGGGACCGAGGGGGCGCGGGTGAGCGGCGGGGCTCACGCCGCCCCCTTGCGCCGCCACAGCCACAGCTGAACCAGCGTGAGGACGAGCAGCACGAAGAAAAAGATCACGACCTGCGCGCTGGCTCGGCCGACGCGCAGGTTCAAAAAGACCTGCTCGTAGATCGCATACACGAACACGGTCGTGGCCTGAACGGGGCCGCCCTGCGTCATCACCCGCACCACGTCGAACACCTGAAAGCTCAGGATCAGGCTGGTGGTGCCGACGAACGCCGTGGTTGGCCGGAGCAGCGGCCAGGTGACATGCCAAAACCGGTGCAGCGCCGAGGCGCCGTCGAGCGCCGCGGCCTCGTGCAGCACGAGCGGCACGTCTTGAAGGCCCGCCAAAAACAGCACCATGGCGTAGCCGGCGATTTTCCAGATGGTGACCGCCGACAAGGTATAAAGCGCCACGTCGGGGTCGCCGAGCCAGTTGGCGGTGGGCAGCCCGAGCGCCCGCAAGCTGGCGGTGAGCACGCCGGCGTCCGCGTCGAGCACCCAGAGCCAGAGGAGCGCCACGCTCACCCACGAGATCACGTAGGCGCTGAACACCGCACCCCGCACGAAGGCCGCGAACTTGCCAGGTCGATTCAGCGCGACCGCCAACAAGAGCCCGAGGCTCATCGCGCCGGTCACGACCACGAGGCTGAAGCTCAGCGTCGTCATCAGCGCGTGACCGAGCTCACCCGACCGGATCAAGTGCGCGTAGTTGCCGAGACCCACGTAGCGCGGCTCGGTCAACAAATCCCATTCATAAAGGCTTCGATAGGCGGCGTACACGACGGGGTAGAAGAAGAACACCCCGAGCAGCAACGCCGTCGGCGCCATCATCAGGTAGGGGGCGGCGGGGCGATGCGGTCTCATCCCGACTGACCCTCGATCAAGGCCCGAGCCTGCTCGATCAAGCGGGCCGCGTTCGCGCCGGACAGCACCGCGCTCTCGAGCCGCGGCTGGACGATCTCGCGCTGGATGCGGAACAGCTCCGTGGACCACGGCCAGGGCATGGCGACCGCGAGCTGATCGAGCGCCACCTTGGCGTTCGGATGCCGAGCGAAATAGCCGTCCCGCTCGAGACGCGCGATCGCCGCCTCGGTCACCGGCAAGTAGCCGGTCTCGGTCGCCCACTCGATCACCTGCTCGGGCTCGTGCATGAAGCGCAAGAAAGCCCACGCCGCGCGCTTCTCGTGCTCCGGTGCCTGGCGCAACACGATCCAGTGGGTGCCGCCGGTCGGCACGGCGCGCTCGACGTGCTTCGGCAGGGGCGCCGCGACGACGGGGAAGGGGGCGTTTTCCTCCAGGTATTTCAGGAACGCTGTGGAGGTCCAGATCATGGCGGTCCTGCCCGCCAAGAAGTCTTGATTGGTCTGCTCCCAGGCGTTGTAGTCGCGCCCGGGTGGCGGTTTCATGCTGCCTTCGCGCTGAACCAGGTCTTGCCAGAGCTCGAGCGCCTGGACCGCGGCGTCCCCGCCGAGCGTCACGCGGCCCGCGGCATCCACGATGCGTCCCCCCGCTTGGCCCACCAGCGCCACCCAGAACCACCAGTCGATGGGACAGCCAAAGCCGTGGCGCACGACGCGTCCGCCGCGTCGCACCGTCAGCCGCCGAGCGACCTCGCGAAGGGTGTCCCAGGAGGTGGGGGCAGCGAGCCGCGCTTGCTCGAAGATCTGTCCGTTCAAATAGGCGATCGGCGTCGAGCGGTTGAAGGGCAGCGCGACCAGCGGTCGTCTCGAACCGCCCAGAAACGAGCCGGCTTGCCCGAGCGCGTGCAGGATCCCAAGCTCGCCCGCGCCGGGGTAGTCGTCGAGCGGCTCGAGCACCTGGGCTTCGAACAGGTAGGGGACCACCTCGCCGACGACGTGGCTGAAGCTCGGCCCCGAGCGCGCCGCCACCGCCGTGCGCAGCTTCGCCAGGCCCTCGAAGTAATCGCCCTGGTAGACCGCACGAACGAAGTAGCTCGATTGGCTGGTGTTGAAGCGCGCGACCAGACGCTCGAGCACCTGCCGATTGCGGCCGCCGTAGGTGAACCACAGCGAGGCGACCGTGCGGCCAGCGGCCTCGTCCTGGCGGCGGCACGCGGCTCCACAAAGGGCGGCCGCGCCCTGCAGGAAATGGCGCCGCGACACGCTGCGCGCGCCCGAGGGCTTCATGAGGGGCTCGTGGGGATGGCCCGGCCGCTGTCGCGATCGAAGTACCGGAGCGTCCCCGGATCGAGCGCCAGCTGCACCGTCTTGCCGACCTCGGGAGCGTCGAAGCCGCTGACCCGCGCGCGCAGGTGGTGGCCGGCGAGCTCCAGCTCGAGGAAGGTTTCGGCACCGTGCGGTTCGCGGGCGATCACGACCGCGGGGGCGGACGCGCTGGCCGTCGCGCCCCCCTCGGCGAGCACCCGCACGTGCTCCGGGCGCACGCCGAGCGTGAGCGCGCCGGCAGATGCAGGCGCCGGCACGCGCAGCGGGCCGACGGTCGCCAGGTTCCCGTCCCGCTCCGCCTCGAGCAGGTTCATCGGCGGCGAGCCAAAGAAGCGCGCAACGAAGGTCGTGGCGGGCTGCTCATAGATGCGGCGCGGCGTGTCGACCTGCTCGAGCCTACCGGCGCGCAACACCGCGATCCGATCGCTCAGCGTCATCGCCTCGGTCTGGTCATGGGTGACGTAGACCGCCGTCGCCTCCAGGCGCTTGAGCAGCTTGCCGAGCTCCACCCGCAGCTCCGCTCGCAGCGCCGCGTCCAGGTTCGACAGCGGCTCGTCGAACAAGAACGCCTCCGGCCGCCGGACGATGGCGCGGCCCATCGCCACGCGCTGCTGCTCGCCGCCGCTCAGCTGGCCGGGTCGTCGATCGAGCAGCGCCGCGATCGAGAGCATCTCGGCCGTGCTCTGCACCGCGCGAGCCCGCTCGGACGGGGATACGCCCCGCATCCGGAGCGGGAAGGCCAAAATATCGCGCACCTTCATGTGCGGGTAGAGCGCAAAGCCCTGAAAGACCATGGCCACGTCCCGCTTCTGGGGCGGGACGCCGGCCATGTCGCGATCGCCGATGCGGATGCTGCCCGAGTCTGGCGTCTCGAGCCCCGCCACCATACGCAGGGTCGTGCTCTTGCCGCAGCCCGACGGTCCGACCAGGCTGACGACCTCACCGCGACCGACGTGCAAATCCAGGTGGTCCACGGCCGGGCGGGCGTTGCCGGCGTAGGTACGCGTGAGGGCCTCGATGCGGATCGGCGATGCCATGGAGCCGGTGGTTTCGACGGGTGCGTCCGGCTCCAGGTGGTATAGGGAACCGCGCCGGCGCGCAAACTTTGGCAGCTTGCCTGCGGCCGCGCACCCTTCGATCACCGCTCCACGCGCGCCGCCGCGTGCCGCTAGCCGCTCCGATCCCGTGTCATTTCGGCCACGCTCGTTCAGCTCCGCCCGGATCCGCCCGGCCTGGCCAGCGGCCGCGATCGCCCTGCCGGCCGCCGCGCTCGCGCTCGGGAGCTGCAAGGACCGCCCCGGCGAAGAGGCACCCAAGGCCCAGCCCGCGGCGAGCAGCCGCGTCGTCGCAGAGGGCGCTTCGCCAACCGGCGACGGCGGCACGACGCAGGCGCTGAAGGACGCGTCGGCGAGCGACGCTGCCGACGCGTCGGCGGCGAACCCTTGTCCGCCCGAAATGCGGCGGGTGAGCGGCGGACGCTTTTGGGTCGGTTCGCCGAGAGGGCGGGGCGCCGACGACGAACACCCGCGCTTTCTGACGGAGCTCGGCGACTATTGCCTGGATCGCACCGAGGTCAGCAGTGAAGCCTACGAGCGCTGCGTGCAAGCGGGGCACTGCAGCTCCGCGGAGCGCGACCGAAAGACCTGCAACGGCGGACGCGCCGCGCGCGGCAAGCACCCCATCAACTGCGTCGACCATGCGCAGGCCGCGGCCTACTGTGCGGCGCGCGGCGCTCGCCTCCCGAGCGAGATCGAGTGGGAGTACGCCGCGCGCGGGGGCGATCGCCAGCTGCCGTACCCATGGGGGGAGGCGCCGCCGGACGGGCGCACCTGCTGGAAACACCACGGCACCTGCGAGGTCGGCAGCTTCGAGCCCGGCGCCTTCGACCTGCACGACATCGTCGGCAACGTCTGGGAGTGGACGGAGAGCTGGTACGCGCCCTACCCGTGGCCCGCGAAGACCGGGCACGCCCGCGTCTACCGCGGCGGCAGCTGGAGCCGGCGCTTCGAGAAGTGGCTGAGCCCGACCCTGCGCAACCGCTCGGCGCCGCACCGGGAGGGCTCACACCTCGGCTTTCGTTGCGCGCTGACCCCGAAGGCAGCGCGCTGCCCGTTTGGCCGCGCCGAGGACGGTCTTCGGTGTCTGCACGGGGTGCTCGAGGTGCAGTGCACGCCACCGCGCAGCTGGAACGGCGCGCGCTGCGCCAAGCCCGGGGAGCCGCGCTGCCGCGCCGGCTGGCACGAGGAGACAGGGCACGGCTGCGTGCTCGACACCCCCATCGACGTGGCTCCGGAACGCGTCGATCCCTCCGCCGTCCAGCGCGTGCGCAGCCCCGAGTTCGACGAAGACTGCCGCGCGCATGCTCCCGGTCGCCCGCGCGCGTATCGCTTGCAGGGAGGCACCCACAAGGCCCGAAACCAGGTCGGCGCGCGCGCCGGCTGCAAGAACCGCGACGTTGGTGTCGGATGGATCTCCGCCTGTTGTCCTTGAAGCGCGCGCACCGCTGCGCGAGGCCTTCGGGATGGGCGGCCGCGGCCGCCCGGGCGTTGAGCACCGCGTGGG
>JAEZYZ010000365.1 GCA_023418705.1 Pseudomonadota bacterium
CCGCCTCCGAGCGCCGCGCCGCCGCCTCCGGGCGCCGCGCCCATCGCAGACTCCGGCGGCGAGACCGTCCCTGCTCCGCCGGGGCCGGACCTGCCGTTGCCCTCGTTCGCGGGTGTCCCTACTCGGGTGAAGTTCGAAGGCCGGACCGTGCTGGCGAAGCCCGAGGTCCAGGCCGCCGCCGCGGGGGAGCTGCCGCCCGCGCCGCGCCCCCCATCCACGCCCCCAACACCCGGGTTCGAGCGGTGGCTCTCCCAGAGCGTCGCTCTCTTGCGGCGGGGCGCCGAGCAGAGCGCGTCGGGCGCGCGCCGCGCCCACGCTGCCGCTTGCGGCAAGGTGGACGCGCTTCGCGACCGCCTGCCGGGCCGCTGGCGAACACGCCTGCGGCCCATCTCCACGCCCGTGATCGTGGCGGCTGGCTTCGGGCTTTGCCTGCTCACGGTGGTGGTCGCGTTGGGGCTCGCGCTGCGTCCGGCGAGGAGCGTCCCGGCGGCAGCAGCGTCAGCCCCACCTCCCGAGGCGGCCCCCGCCGAGCTCTTGGCGAGCGCCAAGACGCCGCGCGACCTCGAGCCGCTGGCGGCGAAGTACCCACGGGACGCTCGTATCCCGCTCAAGCGGGCCACGCTGCTCATCGAGGCCAAGCAAGCGACGGCTGCGATCGACGCGCTCCAGGCCGCGCTCAAGCTCGCTCCGTCGCTCACGTCCGACGACGGCGCGGAGAAGGTGGTCTGGCAGGCGCTCCAAGGCGACGACGCTGCTGCCCAGGCAGCTCTGGGGGTCGCGCGGGAGCATCTGGGCGAACGCGGGCCGGACTTGATCTACGACCTTGCCGCTTCCGAGACGGTGGCGCTCCCGGTCCGCAACCGCGCCAACGAGTGGCTGAAGGACACGGCGCTGACGGCGCGCGGCTCGCCGGCGTTTGCCATCGCGCTCGACCTGAGGAACGCGAAAAATTGCCGGGAGCGCTACAAGCTCCTCGCTCGTGCCGAACAGCACGGCGACGTTCGCGCCCTGACCTATTTGCGCCCGCTGCGGCTGCGCGTCGGCTGCGGGCGGAGGGGGCGTGACGACTGCTACGAGTGCCTGCACCAGGACGATCGGCTCGACAACGCCATCGCCGCGATCGAGGCGCGCACTACGGCGCCGAAGCCCGAGCCCCGAGTGTCCAAGTAGAGCAACGGGCGGTGTGCAGCGTCAGGCCAGATCGAACAGCAAGAGCTCGGCGGGTTCGAGGGCTGTCACCCGCACACGCTCGACCTCGCTGATCGCGGCGCCGTCGCCGGGCTCGAGACGTTCGCCTTCGAGCTGCACGCTCCCACGCGCGACCTGCAGCCAGGCGTGTCGTCCGCGCTCCAGCGCCTGTTCGAGCGTGATCCCAGGATCGACCAGCGCGGCGTAGAGCCGCACGTCTTGATGGATGGTCAACGACCCCTCCTCCCCCGTCGGAGACGCCACCAGACGCCAGCGGTTGCTGCGGTCGGCTGCGGGAAATGCGCGCTGTTCGTAGCCGGGCTCGATCCCCGCGCGCTCCGGCAGGATCCAGATCTGCAAAAAATGCAGCGGCTCGCGGTTCGAGGCGTTGAACTCGCTGTGGCTGACGCCCTTGCCGGCGCTCATCCGTTGAACCTCGCCCGGGCGGAGGACTTCGGCGTGGCCGGTGCTGTCTTTGTGAGCGATCGCGCCCTCTAGCACGTAGGAAATGATCTCCATGTCGCGGTGGGCGTGGGTGGGGAAGCCCGCCCCTGGAGCCACCCTGTCTTCGTTGATCACGCGCAGGGCTCGAAATCCCATGTGACGGGGGTCGTAGTACGACGCGAACGAGAAGGTGTGGCGGCTGTCGAGCCAGCCGTGATCGGCATGTCCACGCTCTTCCGAGCGTCGTATCGAAATCACGATCGAGTCCTCCAAAAACCGTTGGCGTTCATGGTCCAACATGCGACGGGCGAAGGCCCGCGACAATCCCACCGCGTGTGCCGGGGCATCGGGTCCTCAAGCGCCGAGCAGCCAGAAGCTGCCGAGCAGCACCGCACCCACCGAAGCCGCGCGCGTGAGCCAACCCGTGGCGCGCTGCAGTCGGCCGCGCCGGCACAGGGCGGCCAAGGCACTGGTCAGGGCCGCCATCGCCAGCGTGCTGCCCAGCGCGAATCCGCCGACGTACAGCGCTCGAAAGGAGGGCGAGCTCGACAGCGCCGCGGGCAACAGCATCACCAGCGCGGCAGCTCCCGTCAGGCCGTGGACGCAGCCCACCACGACGAGCGATCGGGACGCCTGAGCGGCGCCCATCGCGACGGAGGCGGCGCCCTTGCGCAACCCGACGATCCCCATGACCAGGAGCGCGACGCCAGCCAACCGCTCCGCCCAGGCCTCGAGCCCGGAGAGCGGCAGCGCGGCGGCGAATAGGAACAAACCCAGCGCCGCGACGATCGTCCCGATCCCGTGGCCAATGCCCCAGAGCAGGCCGACGCGCCAGGCGCCTCGTGGCCGGCCGAAGCTGACCGGTGCCAAGCTGAGCACGTGGTCCGGCCCCGCCACGGCGTGGATCGCGCCTGCCGTCAAACCCGTGAACGCCGCTGTCGCCATCCTGCCTCGCCGTCCATCATGCGGCAGACAGCAGATCGAATCCAGGATCCGTTTTGTATGGTTTTGATAGCCAAGAGCTATCAGTTCGGCGAGGCGCGCGCGAGCCCGCCGTGCTAGAGGCAACGGGTGTCCGAACGACTCAAGCGGCTCCTCGCCGAATATGGGCGGCTCGCCCTGGTCACCTACTTGGCGCTGTTCGTGCTTTCGCTGGCCGCCTTCGCGGTAGCGATTGCCTTCGGCTTCGAGATCGAGAGCGCGGCCGGCGGCGCCGGCCTGCTCGGCGCTGCTTACCTCGGCACCAAAGCCATTCAGCCACTTCGCATCGCCGCCACGCTGGCGCTCACGCCGCTGGTCGCGCGTCTGCTTGGTCGGCGCGGACGTCCGGCAGAACCCGCGCCGCGTGAAGTGAAGCTGCCCGAGGCCGCGACGCCCCAGGTCGGAGACGACGCAAAGCCCGCGCCTCCGGCTGGCTGAAGCGGCCGCCGTCGCTCCGGTCCAGCGGGAAACCGACTCAGCGGTCCTCCGGCATCGAGAGCACCTCGATTCGCGCCTTGACGATGCCCTCCTCGATCATATGGAGCCGCTCGGCGGCGGCGCGCGACAAATCGATGGTGGCCCCCATGCGCTTCGGCAGGCGGTCGTTCACTTCGACCACCACCGAGTCACCCGTGTCCAGGCGCGTCACGCGCACCACCGATCCGAGCGGCAGGGTCTTCATCGCTGCCGTGAGCTTCTTCGGATCGTAGGGCGCCTCGCTGGTGGTCAGTTTGCCGGCGAAGCTCTGGGCGTAGTAGGTCGCGTTGCCGTGCAGGACGCGCAGCGGTTTGGCGTCCGCGATCGCGTCGCGCGGGGCAGCGTCGGCGCGCGCGCCGGCTGGCGGCGAGCCAGGCTCTGGAGCTCCCTCGGGCTTGGCGTCGGCGTCGGTCGCCCAGGTCTCGCCGGCGGCAGCTGGCGCGCCGGGATTCGGACCGCCAGCTTCTCCGTCGTCGGCATCGAGGCCCGACACGGGCTGGCGCTCCGCGGGTGGCGGTGCGTTCGCCGCCAGCGCTGGTGAGCGATCGGCGGGCCGAGCCGCGAGGGCCAGCTCGCCCTCCGCCCGATCGGCTGGCCGTGGCGTCGCGCAGCCCCAAACCACGAGCGCAAGTCCCAAGACGCGAGGAGCGCCGCGCATCGAAGCCATGAGCACCAGGATAAATCGGCGGGCACGCCTGAAAAGGGGCGCCACCTGGCGAGGCGTCAGTTCACCTGAAGCCCGTAGAGCACCTGTACCGGTGCCACGTTCGGTTTCTTGAACTTCAGGGCGTACAGGCTCTCGGCCACGCAATCGAGGGCGAAGAGATCGCTCAGCTCCGAGCCGGCGTCCTCGATCTTCGTCATGCGTCCCTGTTGGCCGATTTGAAAGCGTAGCCGCACCGTGCCCACGAGGCGCTCGTGACGTCCAACGCCGTCGCGGTAGCAACGCACGAACAGGCGCGCGCCCGCCTGGATGGTGCCGTCCACGTCTTCCGCTTCGACCCCGCTGCCGGACAGGATGCGAGTCCCCTCGACCGGCTCGCGTGCCTCTCGCTCTGGACGCTGCTTCGCACCGCGCGACCGGCGGCGCTTGGCGCGCTTCGCCTTCTGCTTCTCCGGGGCAGGGTTGGCTAGCCGAAAAACAAACGTCCATTCGGCGCTTGCCGGCATCGCGAGCTCGCCGAACCGAAGCTCGTTGACCCGTTCGACCAGACACTCCTCGACGAGCGGCTCGTTCGAACTGGAGGACACGACGCTGGCGCCGCTAGACACACCGAGCCGATCGATGTCCCAGGTGATCTTGACCTTCGCCGGGGTCCTCGGGCTCTTGAAGAAGCATTTGCGAAAGCCGACTTCGTAGCCGCGCATGGCGAACACGATGCGACCCGGATCGATGGGGTCCGCGACCGGTGCGTCCTTCGGTCGCTCGGATTTCGTCGTGGCGGCACTTTTGGGGGCTTTGGCTGTGCTGCCGCCGCAGCCAACCATCGCGAGCACCGTGCAGAGGGTAAAAAGACGGGGCAATTCGCGCGCGTGCATTCGGCCGGCCTCCTAGCACGGCTCGGTCCGTTGCTCCACCCAAGGCGCCCGCACGCGATCGTGCGTCGGACGCTTAGAGCTTGCAGCCGATGCGCTCGTCGTCGACGGCGATCTCGTCGACGAAGACGTCGAAGGCCATCGGGTCCGCTTGATACTGCCACCAGCCGAACCACACCGACTCGAACTCCGGCATCACGTACGGCGCGTTGCTTCCCCCATGGTCATCGGCCGTGGTCGCCAGCGACGGGTGCTCCACGGCGTCGACGAAGAACCGCGTTACGTCCGAGGCGCCGTCGTGCAGCCACTCGAGGCAAGTCCACTGATTGAGGGGTGGCTCTTCGGGCATGCCGTTCGGATCCTGATCGTGGTTGGTCCAGTCGCCGGTCGGACCACCGTCGGAGCCCACCCCCCAGCGGTTCCGTTGCAGGTTCGTCACGTATTGTCCGCCGACCCGGATGAGCGATCCGTCGCCGGCGCCCGCCGCCTCCGCGACGGTCCAGTGCGCCCAGTCCACGCTGGAGTAGCGAGCGACGCGCAAGAACATCCGAGCCCAGTAGACATTGTTGGGCATCGGAAAGATGTTGCTGACGCGCACGAAGCCGAAGCCGTTGTTCGCCGTGATGCGCAGGCTTTGGTTACCACGCGCCGCCTCGGTCGTGTCGAGCTCGACGGTGTTCGAGCTCGAGGCCTCGCCCGACCAGGTGCCGGTGTCGATCGCCGCCGCCTCGAAATCTTCGCAGAGGGTGAGATCGGTGGCTGCGTCGCAGCGGGGGGCGCCGAAAAACGCGTCGCGCTCCGAGCCAAAATCTCGGCCGCCGCCGCCGGAGCTTCCTCCGCCGCGGCCGGCATCTCCGCCGCTGCCAGCGCTTGCTCCACCGCTGCCACCGCTCGCGCTCGAGCCACCGCTGCCTCCGGAGCTCGCGCCGCCGCCGGCCGTGCTGCCGCCGGTCGCATTCGCGCCGCTGCTGCCGCCGGTCGACGTCACCGCTCCACTGCCGCCGGTCGCGCTCGAGCCGCCGCTGCCCCCGGCAGACGTCGCGCCGCCGCTAGCTTGGGACGGCGAGTTCGAGTCTTCTGAGCATGCGAGCATCCAGCAGGTGCAAACGACGAACAGCGCTGATCGGGTCACGAAGGTTCCTTTGTCGAAAGATCTTGGGGGGCCGAGCCGGACGGCGAGCTTGAAGCCGATCCGGCGTCTCGAGCGGCGCCCATGGTGTCATCCTCGCGAGCGGCCGCCAACGCTGTCGAGGTGTGCGTCAACCGGCGCCGATCAGCCCCGCGCATTTTCCTGATCGGTGTCAGGTCCCGGAGGGTACTTACGCCACTGCTGCGCGGGAGCCTGCCGGATGAAGCTGATAAGTTCTGGATTTCGTTCGAGATTTGTCGTCCTGGTGGCAGCGGCGTCGGTCGCGGCCTGCACGGGCGAGATCGGTGAGCACGGAGCGGACGGCGCGGGGGCCAGCGGTCCGAGTGCCAGCGGGTCGGGGGGCTCCGCGGGTTCCGGAGCGGGCGGCAGCGATCTGGGCAGCGGCGGCATGGGACCGGGAGCCGTTCCTCCTGGCACGAACCCCGGGGGCGTCGACTTGGGGTGCGATACCGACCGACAGCCAGGGATCACGCCACTGATGAAGCTGTCTACCGTGCAGTATCGCAACAGCGTGCGCGATCTGTTGACGATGGCGGGCGCGGCCGACGTGATCGATGGCATCGAAGGTTTGCTCGACGCCGTGCCCGACGACAGCCTCGGCGAGTCGGTCAGAGGGCTCGACAACCGCATTTCGATCGAGCACGTGCAGGGCTACTTCAACGTCGGCGTGGCGGTGGGCGACGCCGTCGCCAATGACCCGGAGCTGCTCACCGCCGTGGCCGGTGACTGCGCCTCCGAAGACGAGCTGACGGAGGCTTGTGTCGAGCAGTTTCTGGAAACCTTCGTAAGGCTGGCCTACCGGCGCCCGCTCACCGAGGAAGAAGCCGACGACTACCAGCACCTGAACGATGGAGTGCGGACACCGGCGCAGGCGATCCGGGCCATGATCGTGGTCGCGCTGTCTTCGCCGCGCTTCGTCAACCACCTGGAAATCGACGGCACGGCCATCGAGGGCGAGAGCGATCTGCTCCAGCTCACCGCGTACGAAATCGCGAGCCGCCTGTCGTACACCTTCTGGCAAACCATGCCGGACGCAGAGCTGTTGGGGGCGGCGGCGGACGGCTCGCTCGCCACCGAGGCCGGCTTCGCCGCCCAGCTCGAGCGCGTGTTCGAGCACTCGCGCACCCGCGACACCTTGTGGCAGTTCTGGCGAGAGTGGCTGCGCCTGGAGAAGTTCACCGGCTTCGAGACCGCGCGCCCTGGTTTTCAGGCGATGGCGGACGGCGAGCCCGTCGGAGAAGCGGGCCACGACTACTACGGCGATATGGTGCAGGAGCTCCGCGATCTGACCACGATCTTCACCTTCGAGCGGACGGCGAGCGTGGCCGACCTGCTCGCGACCGACATCTCCGTGACCCCGTCGGAGGATCTAGCTCGTCTGTACGGGGTGGAGCCCTACAGCGGGAGCGGCGAGTACCCACGCTTGCCGGGGGCGACCCGCGCGGGCCTGCTCCAGCGCGGCGCGCTCCTCGCCTCGAACTTGGAACAAACCAACCCGTTCCACCGCGGCGCCATCGTGCGGCGCCAGCTGCTCTGTGATCCGCTGCCGCAGCCGGATCCGAACGCGCTGCCGCCTGGCTCGCTCGACCCGCCGCCGCTCGACGAAGCGCAGACGACGCGCGAGCGCTTCCAGGCGAAGGTCGAGGGCAATGGGCTCTGCGCCGGTTGCCACAGCCAGTTCAGCGACATCGGCTATGTCTTGGAGGCGTTCGACGCGCTCGGTCGTCATCGAACCGTCGAGCGTGTTTTCGACGAGCAGACGGGCGACCTGCTCGCCGAGCTGCCGATCGACGCGACCGCGACCGTGTACATCACGCCGGACGACGACACGCCGGTGGCGGGTCCGGCCGAGCTCAATCAGCGCCTGATCGAGAGCGGGAAGGTCGAGGCGTGTTTGGCGAGCCACTTCTTCGCCTTCGCCAGCCGCAGGACGCTCGAAGCGAGCTCGCGCGACGAGTGCGCCGCAGAAGATCTCACGGGCGCGCTGAAGGATCAGGAGATCGGCCTGGCGGGGGCGTTCATGCGACTCGCCCAGTATTCGAGCTTCTTCGTGCGAAAGGTGGGCCCCCGATGAGAGCGTTTGGTACCGGAAGGGCGCTGTCGCGCCGCATGTTCTTGCGTGGCGCGGGCGGCGCCCTGCTCGCGCTGCCCGTGCTCGAATCGCTGCTGCCCGCGCGGGCGGCGGCGGCCTCCGCGGCCGCGCCCAAGCGCTTCATCGTCTTCAAGTCGTTCAGCACGCAGCTCATCAAGGCGTGGTATCCGCGGTTCGAAGGCAATGGCTACGTGCTCAAGGACTCGAAGTACAGCGGCAGCAAGGCTGACGGCACCACCCTGTTGACCGAGCCGCTCGTCAGCGGTTTGCCCTATACCTGGGCGCCGCTCTCGGACCTCAGAACGGACGACGGCATTTCCGGCATCCTCGGGCCGCGCTTGAACCCGTTCTTGGACAAGCTCACCCTGATCCGCGGCCTGGATTTTCTGCCGAGCGTCAACCACAACTATGGCGGGCTGCTCGGCAATTTCTCCTCCTGCACCGCGGCGACCCCCTGCGACGCGGACAGCCTCGACGCGGTCCCGACCATCGATCAGGTGCTGGCCCACTCTCCGAAATTTTACGAGCAAGCGCCGGGCCAGCGCTACCTGCACATCTCCCAGGGGGTGGTCGACTCGATGTCGTACTCCGACGGCGGGCAAGCCGGGGGACCGGTGGAGCAGCTCAAAGCGCGCACGAACCCGCGCGATGTCTTCAACGACCTTTTCGCGGGCGTCAGCGACGAGCCTGGGGACCAGCCGATCAGCCCGAACCCCGATCGCTTGCTGATCGACACGGTGCTCGACCAGTACCGCGCCCTCAAGCAGAGCTCGCGGCTCTCGGCCGAGGACAAGCTCAAGGTCGACCAGTACGTGACCCTCATCACCGAGGTGCAGGCCAAGCTGGCCGGCGTCCCCACGCTGTCGTGCACCAAGCCGCTGGAGCCGGAGAGCCTGCAGAACAACAGCGGCACCGACCCGAGCGACATCAAGGCCAAGTGGGACATCTACCTGGACCTGGTCACGGCCGCCCTGATCTGCGATCGCACGCGCATCATCACCATCGGCGTGCACAAGGCTCTCGGCCCGGGTCCCGATCCCGACGATCCGACCTTGGCCGGCCACTACCACTCCGAAGACGCCAGCGGCGGCACCTGGCACGGACTGGCGCACGACTGGAGCAACGAGAACTCGCGCCGGATGCTGGCTGGCATCAATCGCTGGATCGCCGAGGAGCTGTTCGCGAAGTTCTTGGAGAAGATCGACATCCCGGAGCTCGGCGACAGCACCATCTTGGACAACTCCCTGGTCTACTGGGGCAACGAGCTCGGCTTCAACCACATCGCCTACAGCGTGCCCTGTCTCCTGGCGGGCAGCGCGGGCGGCTACCTCAAGCCGGGGCGCTACCTCGATTACATCGACTGGGACGGACGCGCGTATTTTTCCCAGGAGGACGGCAACGTCATCAAGGGCATCCCGCACAATCGCTTCCTGGTGACCGCCCTCCAAGCGATGGGCCTGTCGCCCGAGGACTATGAACGTGATGGCCAGGCGGGCTACGGCTCGACCAGCACCAGCGGCCGCGACGGTGAGCTCTGGCCCGTGGACTACGACCTGTCGCAGGTGGGTGATATCCTCCCTGGCATTCGCGGCTGAGCGTCGGGCGTGCGGCCGGGGGCCAGTCGAATCATTCAGGCGTCTCTTCCGCGGTGGGGCAAGGCAAGCGCAGGCGTACTCGCTGAACCCGCCGCGGAGTGGCGTCCACCACCTCGAGCGTGACGCCGTCGTCGAGCGTCAGGACGTCTCCGGCGCTCGGCACTTTGCCGGCCGCCGTCAGGCACAAGCTCACCACGGTGATCCCCACCTGTACCGTGGCCAGAAACCGCTCTGGATGGTCCCTCAACTTCAGCACCGCTCGTGCCCGGCCGCCGCCTTCGTCCGCCAGCTCCTGGATACGACTGCGGCGCAGGGCGACCACGGCGATCTCGGAACCCGCGAAGATGCCGTTGGCGACGACCAGGGCGAGGATGACGAGGAGCTCCGACATGTGCGCAACCCGAGCTGCGACCGAAGCTGCCGAAGGGGCGGCGGGGACGCAAGGCCGCACACCTCCCGTTCGAGTGACGGGACGGGCCGCGCCTTCGTGCGGCTCGGGAAAAGAACCCAACGAGCGCAACCGGCGTGCGGTCATTGCGCGCGCAAGGCCAGGCCAAGCGGCAGGCGCCAGCGTTCGGCGCGAAACCCAACGAGATTTGCAATCCTTCGATAAATGACTACGACCAAGGGGATGGCCGGCGGTCCCCCTCGCGGCGAGCGGCTGCGCCGGACCCTCGGCGTCATTGCGGTCGCGTTCGGTGCCACCGCCTTCGCGGTGCTGTTCCGCGGCGCGCTCGAGTGGTTCTACGAGTCATCGTACGCCGCCAAGAATGTGGTGGACGGATTCCGGACGCTGCCGGGTTGGGCCCGCGTGCTCACTCCAGCCGTCGGCGGCTTGCTGGCAGGTTTCCTGGTAACGCGAGCGAGCCGCTCGGAAGGGGACGGAGTGAGCCAGGTCATGGAGGCCGTGGTGTTCGGGCGCTCGAAGCTCTCGCTGCGCAGCACGGCTTGGAAGGCGCTCGGCTCGTGGATCGCGATCGGCAGCGGTGGCTCCATCGGACGCGAGGGCCCGCTGGTGCAGTTCGGCGGCAGCCTCGGAAACTACGTGGCGCGGGTCTCGGGTCTCGGTCGGGACAGTTCCCGAGTGCTCGTCGCTGCTGGCACCGCCGCCGGCTTTGCTGCGGCCTACAACACACCGTTCGCGGCGGCCCTGTTCGTCTTGGAAGTGGTGACGGGCGTGGTCGTGCTGGACGCGATGCTTCCGGTGATGGTCGCGGTGGCGCTGGCGACCCTGATCTCTCGGAGCATCGTCGGCGGCGGTCCCATCTACGGAGAGCGCGACTTCGCGCTCTCGTCGCCGGGCGAGTTCATCGCGCTCGGGCTCCTGGCGGCCTTCTGCGGCCTCGGCGCGCAGCTCTTCATGCGGAGCCTGAGCCGAGCGGAGAAAGTGCTCCAAGCTTCACCGATCAGGCAGCCCTGGAGAGCAGGCCTGGGCGGTCTCGTCGTCGGTGTCACCGCGCTGCACCTGCCCGAGGTGACGGGCAACGGCTACGAACCCTTGAACGAGCTGCTCGACGGGCAGCTCGCGGTAAAGCTCGTCATCGTGCTGTTCTTCGCCAAGGCCATCGCCACCATCGCTTCGGTGGCGACCGGCAGCCCGGGCGGCGTCTTTACCCCCACGATGTTCCTCGGGGGCGCCCTCGGCGTCGTCGCCGCACACGGCGCCGGGACCTTCGTCGCGGGTCCTTGGTCGGAGGGCAGCTACGTGCTGGTCGGCATGGCGGCGATGGTCGCCGCGACGACGCACGCGCCGCTCATGGCGTCGGTCATGGCCTTCGAGCTGTCGGGGGACTACGCGATCGTCCTGCCGCTGGTCTTCACCACCGCCATCGCGACGATGATTTCGCGCCGGGCCAGGACGGCCTCCATCTACACGGCGCCCTTCGTTCACAAGGGCATCGAGTGGCGGGTCGGGTTCGAAGGTCGCCTGATGGCCGAACGCGAGCAGGCCTCGGTGAACGAGCCGCAGCGTTGATGCGCTTCGCGACCGACACCATCGAACGCCCGGGCGGCCTACCATCCGCGTAGCGCTCGAGCGTGCTCATCCCGACCGTGCGGGCATGGCATGCGGGGCCGCGCCAGCGTGGCCGATTGCCTCGCGTCTCCGCGGGGGTGTGCCAGGGGTGGGCCGGAGCCCCTCGGGCACGTCCCGTGCACGCCCTTGCTGTCGAGGCGTGGCGGGACCCCTCGTCACGCAGATCTTCAGATGAAGGAGGATCGAATGAGGATCTGGAACATTTCTGCTCGCGGACTCGGTGCGGCGGCCGGCCTCGCCGCGTTCGCCTTGCTCTCCGGTTGCGGCAACGCGCCGACGAGCCCGACGCCCAGCAACCCGGGCAGCTTCAAGGGACAAATGCGGTCGGAGCTCGAGGAGTCGCGCCGGGAATTCGTGGTCGAAACCCGTGAACGGCTGGACGAGATCGACAACCGCATCGCTCAGTTGGACTCTCGGCTCGCGAACGAGTCAGAGCTGGTCTCGGAGTCACAGAAGGCCGAGTGGCAGCAGGAGCTGTTCGAGCTGCGTCAGGAGCGGGATGTCGCGCGCGCGGAGCTGGCCAGGGCCGAAGCCGCAAGCCCCGACGAATTCCGTCAGATGCGCGGTACCATCGGCTTGCAGCTCGACCGAGTGGAGGCAGGGATCGACGCGCTCGTCAACTCGATCACCGGCGTGTTCCGCGGAGACGAAGAGCAGACGGAACCCGTTCGTGGTGAAGACGATTGGGAGACCCGCGGGCCAGGGTGGGAATAGCCGAGTCGGGACCTCCGCGCCGAGCTCAGGTGCCGGGGCTCGGCGCGAGCCGGCGGGTCGCCGAGGCGTCGCCGTCCCGTGCGGCGGCGGGCCGCCGTTTGTCGTCGGGGAGGCACTTCTCACCGGGTTGTTTGCCTCCCGGCAAGTGCTTTTCGATGGCGACGTTCACCGCCGAGCCGAGCAGCAGCACGGCGCCGGCGGCATAGAGCCATAGCATCAAGATCACCACCGCTCCGATGCTGCCGTAGGTAGCCTCGTAGTTGGCGAAGTTGGCGATGTAGACGCGGAAGAGCAGCGACGTTGCGATGAGCAGCGCGGTGCCGATCACCGAGCCGGGGGTGATCCAGCGAAACTTTTGCTGCACGTTCGGCCCGAAGTAGTACACGAACGCAAAACCGAGCAGCAAAAAGAGCAACACCAAAGCCCATCGCAAGGCGGCGAACGCCACCTGAAGCGGGGTGCTCCACCCCATGAAATGGGCCAACCAGTCATGCAGGAGGCCGCCGAGGACGATCAGCGCAAACCCGCCGATCACCAGAAGGCCGAACATCAAGGTCAAGAGCATGGCCGTAGCCCGCCCTTTGATGAAGGAGCGTGCCTCCTTGACCTTGTAGGTAATGTTGAGCTGGCGCATGATCGCGTACATGCCCAGGGACGCCGCCCAGATCGTCCCCAGAAAGCTCAAGGACAGCAGGCCCCCCTGTCGTTCGTGCAGTAGAGATTGCACCGTCGACTCGAGCAAGGCGGCCGCCTCGCCCGGCAAAGCCCGGTGCAACAGATCCATGATTTCTCGATCCAAGTTGGGGATCGGCAAGTACGGCAGAACGCTCAGCAAGAAGATCAGGGCAGGGAAGATCGCCAAGACCAGATAAAAGGCCAGCGCCGCGGCGCCGTTCCAGACGTTGTCTTCCTCCACCTGGCGCTTGACGTCTCGGATCAGGGCTTTCCAGGGGAGGTTGCGAATCGGGATCAACCGCTGAGCTCCTTCGATGGGCAGCCGGCGAATGGCGCCCTGGAGCACCGATCCGTTTGCCAGCCGAGAGCCCCGAGGAATCGGGGCCCCACGTTGGATGAGGGCCCCGATTCCTCGGGACACCCTCAGCTTTGCTCGCGGATCGGCGCTCTCGATCGTCTCATTTTCCGCGACAAGAGCCATGCGAATCCCGTACCAAATGCCGCGAGCTGCAGGCATCGGCATATGCCTTGCTTTCCCGGGTGAGGATCCGAGGCACCCAGCTGCTACGGGACTGCCTGGGGCGCCAGACGGCCCGAGCGAAGCGTGCCGACCCTCCGTTGGACACTTCCCGACCCTCCGTTGGACACTTCGTCACATGAACCAGCGCCGGCCCGAGCCTCCCTTCGAAGTCGATGCCGCCCACTCCTCGATCGCGAAGCGACAGCGGTCAGAGGTGGAGCATGGGAGTCCCGACGTGTATCAGCGGACGCTCGAGGCCACGCTGGGCATCCCGTTCACGACCGGCAACCGAATCACCGTGCTCAAGAACGGGCGTGAGATCTTCCCCGCGATGCTCGAAGCGATCGAGCAGGCGGAAGAAGAGGTGGACTTTTTGACCTACGTCTACTGGACGGGCGCGATCGCCGAGCGGTTCGCGAGCACGCTCGCCGCGAAAGCACGGAGCGGCGTCGACGTCGAGGTGATCCTCGACGCTTACGGTGCCAAGGCCATGCGCCGCGACCTCCTGCGCACCTTGCGCGAGGCGGGGGTCGACGTGTTGTGGTTCCGCCCGCCCACCTGGCGCTTTTGGCGCTACGACAACCGGACACATCGTAAAATCCTGGTTTGTGACGGGCGTGTCGGCTTCACCGGCGGCGTGGGCATCGCCGAAGAGTGGGAGGGAGACGCCCGCAACCCCAGCGAGTGGCGTGACACCCATTTTCGCGTCGAGGGTCCGGCCGTGCACGGCATTCATGGGGCCTTCGTGGGAAACTGGGTGGAAATGGGGCGGCAGGTCCGTTTGGATGAAGAGAAAGTGGCCAAGCTGGACGCCGCGGGGGACGCCCGCGTCCTGTGCGTGCGGTCGGTCTCGTCGTCGGGTTGGAGCGACATCGCGACGCTGGTTCAGACGTTGGTGCAGCTGGCGCAGCGTAGCCTGCGCATCACCACGCCCTATTTCGTCCCCGACAACGACACGTCCCAGCTCTTGTGCGATGCCGCGAAGCGGGGCGTGGATGTCCAGATCCAGGTCCCCGGACCGTACATCGATCAACGGATCGTGCGCGCGGCCGCACGTGCCCGCTACGGGCGATTGCTCGAGGCTGGCGTGAGGATCTATCAGTACCAGCCGACGATGCAGCACACCAAGTGCATCTTGGTCGACGACATCGTCGCTTGCGCCGGGTCGGCCAACTTCAATCACCGTTCCTTGCGCAAGGACGACGAGTTCTGCCTCGTGATCATCGACCCGCCGACGCTTCGGATCCTCGGCCGCCATTTCGAGGAGGACCTGGCACACTGCAAGCCCGTGCTGCGGAAGCGCTGGATCGCACGCGGGTGGCTCGATCGGATCCGGGAAACCGCCGCCCAAACCCTGCAGCACCAGCTCTAGAGCGACAAACGGTTTGCAAAGCGTTTGTCGCGGAAAACGAGACCATCTAGATCTAGAGCGCCGTCTCGGAGTTTGGTGGCTGGTCGCGCCGCTCGGATTTTAGTAGAGGTTTTCACCATGACGGACAAGCTACAGGTCGAAGATCAGCAAGTGGGCTCGGGCGACGAGGCGACGAGCGGCAAGACGGTGGACGTTCACTACACGGGCTGGTTGACGGACGGGACGAAGTTCGACTCCAGCATCGGTCGTGGCCCATTCAGCTTCCGGTTGGGGGCCGGCCAGGTGATCGCGGGTTGGGATCAAGGGGTGCAAGGGATGAAGGTGGGTGGTAAGCGCCGCCTGACGATCCCTTCGGAGCTCGGCTACGGTGCTCGCGGGTTCCCGGGTGCCATCCCGCCGAACTCGACGCTGGTGTTCGAGGTGGAGCTGCTCGGCGTGCGCTGACGCACCGCAAGCCGGCGGCTCGTTCCGAGCGCCCAGCCGAGGGGCCATCGATGAGCTTCGCTGATCATTTCTCTGGTCACGCCGACCGCTACCGCCAGCACCGGCCGACGTACCCCGCCGAGCTGTTCGAGTTTTTGGCGGCCGCTGCGCCGACGCGTCAGCTGGCATGGGACGTCGGGACCGGGAGCGGGCAGGCGGCGCTCGACCTGGCTCGTTGGTTCGCGGCAGTGATCGCGACGGACGCGAGCTCGGAGCAGATCGCCCACGCGCCACGCCACCCGAAGGTACGGTTCATCACGGCTCCGGCAGAGCGATCGAGCCTCGCCGCGGGCTCGGTGGATCTGGTGACGGTGGCGCAGGCGCTCCACTGGTTCGATCGGGAGCGCTTCTACGCCGAGGTGCGGCGCGTCGCCAGACCGGGCGCGATCCTGGCGGTCTGGTGCTACGAGCTGCAGCAGGTCAGCGCCGAGGTGGACGCGGTCGTCGAGCACTTCTACCGCCAGGTCGTCGGTCCGTACTGGCCGCCGGAGCGGCTGCTCATCGAAGCGGGCTACCAGACGATCGCGTTCCCGTTCGAAGGGCTCCCCGCTCCGCCGTTTCAGATGAGCGCCAGCTGGTCGCTCAGCGACGTCCTGGGCTATCTGGGCACGTGGTCTGCCGTCAAACGCTACCGGGAGGCGCTCGGCAGCGATCCGTTGCCAGCGCTCGGGCAAGCGCTCAGGGCCGTCTGGGGCGCCGCCGAGAGCCGGCGTCCCGTTCGCTGGCCGCTCCGCCTGCGCGTGGGCCGGATCACCCCGGCGTGAGTGAGCGTCCAGAGCCCGTGCGAGCCGCATGCCGAGCCGGAAGATTCAAACCATTTTGATCCTTGCGACGACTCTGCAAGGGTGCGGACAGAACCTCTCCACGGCCGAGCCTGCGAAGAGCGGCGCAGGAGGAGCGGCGCCTCGCCCGGCCATGACGGTTGTCGCAGCCCAGGATCCCGCCCTCCGCGCGACGCTCGAGCGCTGCGAGCCGCTCGTCTACAGCGCCCGCGCCCCCGCGGAGCTCGACCGCCCCGATCACGTCCGCGCCGCCTCCGCGATCGCCGCCGTCGGCAAGCACCTGCTCATCGTTCAGGATGACGCTTCGTTCATCGCCCTCTGGTCGCCTGACGGCACGGTGACGGCCATTGCGCTGCCGGCTGGCGCTGGCGGCCGGCGCCGCTTCGAGGAACGCCTTGGCAACAAGGGGGACAAGCTAGATTTGGAGGCTGCCATCGTCGTCGAGGGGGCGCACGGGTTGCGGCTGGTCGCCTTCGGGTCCGGCTCCACGCTGCGCCGCGATCGGATCGCGGTGGTCGATCTCGCCGTCGAGGGCGGGACGAATCCCCGGGTCGTGAACGTCGAGCTGGTCGACGCGGCAGGTTGGTACGCGGAGCTGCGCGCCCAGACGGCGTTCTCCGGGAGCGAGCTGAACGTCGAGGGGAGCGTCGTCGACGAGGACCGGCTGATCTTGTTTCAGCGCGGCAACGGCGCGCCGAGACGCGGGCTTTTGCCGGTCAACGCGACGGGCGAGCTGCCGCTTGGCGCTTTCGCCGCTTGGCTCGCCGCGGGTGGCAGCGGTCCGCCTCCAGAGCTCCGCGACGTGAAGCAATACGACCTCGGCCGCGCTGGCGATGTGCCCTTCACGTTCACCGACGCGGCGCGGCTCGGCCCCGAGCGTGTGGTGTTCGTCGCCAGCGCGGAGGCGTCGCCGGACACCTTCAGGGACGGTCCCGTGCTCGGGACCCGCATCGGGCTGCTCGCCGACGGCCCCCCGCGCTTCACGACCCTGCTGGACTCGAGCGGTCGCCCGAGCACGCGCAAGGTCGAGGGCGTGTGCCCCTGCTCGGAGCGGGACGATCGTCTGTGGGTGGTGACGGACGCCGATCGTCCCGACCGCCCTGCCGAGCTTTGCGAGGTGGCGCTGTCGGGGCCGTGGCGCTGACCGGCGGTTCCCGCCCTCCGGCGGGGCACGGTTTGGCGTCGCCACCGAGCGCCTCGAAATGCGAACGCCCCCGGAAGCCGAGGGCGTTTCGACGAGCAGCCGCGGGCTCGTGAGGCCCGCGCGGCTTACTTTCGAGCGGCGGCTTCGGCCGCCATCTTCTCGCGGTACTTCTTCATCATGTCGTCCTGCTCTTGCTTCGGCATGGGCGCGTAGCGAGAAAACTCCATGGTGAAGGTGCCTTTGCCTTGCGTGGCAGAGCGAAGGTCCGTGGAGTAGCCGAACATGTTGTTCAGCGGCACCTCGGCGGTGACGGTCACGGTGTCGCTGCCGCTGCTGGTGTCCATGATCGCGCCACGCCGCTGGTTGACCTGGCCGACGATCGATCCCTGAAACTCGGTCGGAGCTTCGATCTCTACCTTCATGATGGGCTCGAGCACCACCGGCTTGGCCTTGGCGTACGCCTCGCGGAAGCCCATGAGCGCGGCGGTCTTGAACGCGGCCTCGGACGAGTCGACCGCGTGGGCCAAACCGTCATTGATCGTGCAGCGCACGCCCACCACCGGGAAGCCGATCAGGCTGCCCTTCTTGATCGCTTCGCGGAAGCCCTTGTCGCAGGCGGGGATGTACTCGCGCGGGATGGCCCCGCCGACGATCTCGTCCACGAACTCGTAGGCCTCGACCGCGTCGGACGGCAGCGGCTCCACGAAGCCGGCGATGCGGGCGAACTGACCCGAGCCACCGGTCTGCTTCTTGTGGGTGTACGCGAGCTCCGAGCGCTGGGTGATGGTCTCCCGATAGGCCACCTGCGGCTTGCCTGCGACGACGTCGCAGTTGTACTCGCGCCGCATGCGCTCCATGTAGATCTCCAGGTGGAGCTCACCCATGCCGCTGATGATGGTCTGCCCGGACTCCTCGTCCTGATGCACGCGGAAGGTGGGGTCTTCCTTGGTGAAGCGGTTCAAGGCCTTGGAGAAGTTGGCCTCGCCCGAGCGATCTTTCGGGGCGATCGCCAGCGAGATGACGGCGGCCGGCACGTACATCGAGGTCATCGTGATGTTGACCTTGCCGTCGGTGAAGGTTTCGCCGGAGGCTGCCTCCACGCCGTAGACGGCGATGATGTCGCCCGCTCGCGCCACCTCGATCTCCTCGCGCTCCTCCGAGTGCATGCGGAACATGCGGGGAACGCGCACCTTGCGCATCTCGTTGCTGGTGTTGATGATGGTATCCCCCATCGACACCTGACCCTGGTAGACGCGGAAGTAGGTGAGCTGGCCGTACTTGTCCTGCTGGAGCTTGAACGCGAGCCCGACGAACGGCTTGGTCGGATCCGGATCGAGGACGATCTTCTTCTCCCCGTCGGTCTGGTCGTGGGCCTCGTTGTCGATTTCCGTCGGGTTCGGCAGGTAGTGCACGACGGCGTCCAAGAGCAGCTGCACGCCCTTGTTCTTGAAGGCGGAGCCGCACATCACCGGCGTCATTTTCAGGCCCAGCGTCGCGCGGCGGATCGCGGCCCGGAGCTCCTTGTCGGTCACCGGCTCTTCGTTGAGGAACTTCTCGGCCAGCTCGTCGTCCACGTCGGCCACGAGCTGCACGATCTCTTCACGTGCCTCTTTGGCGCGCTCGGCGAGCTCGGCCGGCGGGTCCTCCTCGCGCAGGATCTCACCGTCGCCACCATCGAAATAGTAGGCGCGCCCGGTGATCGCGTCGATGATGCCCTGGAACTTGTCCTCGGCGCCGATCGGCACCTGCAGCTTGACCGGGTGGTGGCCGAGCTTCTCCTTGAGCATGTCGGCGACCTTCTCGTAGTTGGCCCCGACGTTGTCCATCTTGTTGACGAAGGCGATGCGCGGCACGCGGTAGCGCTTCATCTGCTTGTCGACCGTGATCGACTGGCTTTGCACGCCCTTGCCGGAGTCGAGCACCAAAATGGCGCCGTCGAGCACGCGCAGGGCACGCTCGACCTCGATGGTGAAGTCCACGTGACCGGGCGTGTCGATGATGTTGACGTTGTAGTCCTCGAGCTGCCCGTTCGAGCCCTTCCAGATGCAGTAGGTCGCCGCGGACTGGATAGTGATGCCCTTCTCGCGCTCGAGCTCCATCGAGTCCATCTTGGCGCCCACGCCGTCCTTGCCGCGCACCTCGTGGATTTTGTGGATCCTGCCCGTGTAAAACAGGATGCGCTCGGTGAGCGTCGTCTTGCCCGAGTCAATGTGGGCCGAGATGCCGATGTTACGGATGCGATCGATGGGGACTAGCTTTGCCATTTTAGGGCTCTCCAAAGGGACTTCGACGGCGCTCCCTACAGAAACCGGCCGCGCGGGGGAAGCGAAAGGGGCGCTCCCGGGGCCGCGAAGCGACCGCTTCCTAGCAGCTCTTGGCCGGTTCGCCAGGGCGCTATTTCGTCAAAACCCGCGGTGGTTGCGGTCCATGCCCGGAAACGCCGATAATTCTCGTTGAGCGCAGAGGCCCAAAAACACTCGGAAAATCGAGGCCGAACGGTGGTCGGCCGATCTCCGGGGCTCCGCCGCAGCGCGTCTCGCAACCGCGCGGCGGGCGGGACAGCCTCGGCGTCCCCGGTCGAGGCCGGCGGCGTAGGGGTTCGCGCGCGTCGAGGCAAGGTAGGCGCGCCAGCCGCCGTGGGCAATCACGCGGCAGCGCTCGAGATGGTCACGATGCAGAACGGCGTCTTCGGCGCCGTCTCGAGCTCTGTCGACCTGCTCGAGGTGCTTTCGTGAGGGCCGCCTCGGGAGAGCTGCCAGGGCGCGTGCTGTTGTCCCTGACGGATCTCGAAGCCACCGCCGGTTGGCAGGTCCTGCGCCCCGGCGTTCAGCTGCTGCGGTTGTTCGGGCGCGGGGAGGGAGGAGCGTCGGCGGCGTTGATTCGGTACCAGCCCGGTGCGGCGGTTCCGGAGCACACGCACCGGGGCCACGAGTGCGTCGTCGTGCTGTCCGGGGCCCAGGCGGACGCCGGGGGCCGCTACGAGGCGCGGTCGGTGGTCGTCCATCCTCCGGGCAGCCGACACGCGGTCGAGAGCGAGCCCGGCTGCCTGGCCCCCGTTTTCTGGGAAGAGCGTATCGAGTTCACCGGGATGAATGAAGCATCAGACGGCGCCGCTCTCCCAAAATCGTCGAAAGATACCACGTCGCCTCGCTGCCGACATGCTGCCGAAACGTCGCCCTCGCGATAACCCGAGCTGCCCCGCAGGGGCGCGAAAACAGCGAGCCGATCAATCAGCCACACGGGTGAGTTCTCCCGGTCGGTACTGAACAAATACTCGAGGAGCATCTGATGAGAAGCTGGGTCAAAGCAACGGTCGTGGGCCTGTTCGGGTTGGGCTTGGGGGCCTGCAAGGGCCCTGGGGGCGCGGGCACGGAGAAGCAGGCGGCGGCGCCGAAGGAGGAGGCGTCGTCGGGCGCTTCGACGGCGGCCAAGAGCGAGTCCGGCCCGATCAAGGTCGGCATCCTCCACTCCCTTTCCGGGACGATGGCCATCAGCGAGACCTCGCTCAAGGACGTGGCGCTGATGACCATCGAGCAGATCAACGAAAGCGGGGGCTTGCTGGGACGCAAGCTCGAGCCCGTCGTGGTCGACCCGGCGTCCAACTGGCCGCTGTTCGCCGAGAAGGCTCGCGAGCTGCTGCAGAAAGAGAAGGTCGCCGCCGTGTTCGGCTGCTGGACCTCCGTGTCGAGAAAGTCCGTCTTGCCCGTCTTCGAAGAGCTGGACGGTCTCCTATTTTACCCCGTGCAGTACGAGGGTGAGGAGGCGTCGTTCAACGTCTTTTATACGGGAGCCGCGCCGAACCAGCAGGCCATTCCTGCGGTCGAGTACTTGATGAGCGAGCAGGGCGGGGGAGCGAAGCGCTGGGTGCTCCTCGGGACGGACTACGTCTATCCCCGAACCACCAACAAGATCCTCCGCTACTTCCTGAAGGGCAAAGGTGTTGCCGAGAGCGACATCATGGAAACGTACACGCCCTTCGGTCACGCGGATTATCAAACCATCGTGTCGGACATCAAGAAGTTCGCGGCTGCAGGGCCGACGGCGGTGGTCTCCACGATCAACGGTGACTCCAACGTGCCGTTTTACAAGGAGCTCGCCAACCAGGGCCTGAAGGCGGCGGACATCCCGGTCGTCGCCTTCTCGGTCGGCGAGGAGGAGCTGCGCGGCATCGACGCCAAGCCGCTCGTCGGTCACCTGGCGGCGTGGAACTACTTCATGTCCGTCGAGACGCCGGAGAACAAGGCGTTCATCGAGCAGTTCAGGAAGTACGCCAAGGCCAAGAACCTGCCCGACGCCGACAAGCGCGTCACCAACGATCCGATGGAGGCGACCTACGTCGGCATCAAGATGTGGGCTCAGGCGGTGCAGCAAGCGGGCACCGTCGACGTCGCCGCCGTTCGCCAGGCGATGTCGGGGCAGACGGTGAAAGCGCCGTCGGGTTTCACGCTCGAGATGGATGGCAAGAACCACCACCTGCACAAGCCGGTGTTCATCGGCGAGATCCGCGCCGACGGTCAGTTCCAGGTCGTCTGGAAGACGGAGGGCCCCATCCGCGCGATGCCCTGGAGCCCGCACGTCCCGGAGAGCGCCAAGAAGGTCGCCGACTGGAGCTACCCCTGGCTGTGCGGCAACTGCACGGAGCCGAAGGCGAAGGGGAGCTTGGCCGCCGCGTCGCTGTAGCGGTGAGAACGTGCTCGCGGGGTTTGGCGGCGCGCCGTCGAACCCTGCGAGGCTCCTCTCGTTGTCCGAGGCCTTCTGAACTTTCGAGCTTGCTATGCAGTCCCCCCAAAAACATGGAGCAGTGTCGTCGGCGGTGAACTCGATGATTTCTAGCGCTCGATCCCCGAAAGGTTGGCTCTGGCACGTTTGGATGGCGGTCGTCGTTCTGATGACGGCGACGCCGGCTCGTGCCGTGGACGACCACGCTCCCAGCGGCGCGGCGCTCGAGCAGCTCATCTCCGAGCTCGTCGCTGCCCGCCACCGTCAGGCACTGCCGCTGGTCGAGTCCCTGCGCGCCGGCACCCTGCGCATCGACGCGAAGGGCCGCCCCTTCGTGCAGCGAGAGGCAGAGCTCGTCCCCTTGCTGGACCCGCCCGCGACGACGCCCGAGCCTCCGATCGAAACGCCCATCATGACGAATCAGCTGCGCCGCGTGGTGCAGCCCGCCATCGCCTCGTTGAGCCTCTCGGCCGAGGATCTCGACACGCGCCGCCGCGCGGCGGAGGAGCTGGCGAAGCGCCCGAGCGCGGAGCTCGAGGACACCCTGCGAGCGGCGCTCGAGCGAGAGACCGACGACGAGGTGCGCTCGGCCTTGCGGCTCGCGCTGGCCCAGCTCGATGTCCGGAGCCCCGACACGGCCCGGCGGTTGGCGGCGGCGCAGGCGCTCAGGGACGCTGCCGACCCGCGCCTGCGGTCCGATATCGAAGCGCTCCTGGGGTCCGAGGACGACCCGGAGGTGCGCGCGGTCGCGCAGGCGGCGCTGACCCGCACCGACCGGAAGGTGATGGTCTACGGCGCGCTCGGTCACCTCTTCTACGGGATCAGTTTGGGGAGCGTGCTCATCATCGCGGCGCTCGGTCTGGCCATCACCTTCGGGGTGATGCGGGTCATCAACATGGCCCACGGCGAGATGTTGATGCTCGGCGCCTACTCGACGTTCGTGGTTCAAAACTGGTTTCGCGATCACCTTCCCCAGTGGATCGACGCCTCGCTGATCGTGGCGATCCCGGTCGCCTTCGCCATCACCTGCGCGGTCGGCATCCTGCTCGAGCGGACGGTGATTCGGTTCTTGTATGGCCGTCCGCTGGAGACGTTGCTCGCGACCTGGGGCATCGCGCTGATCCTGATTCAGGCCGTTCGCCTGGTGTTCGGCGCGCAGAACGTGACCGTCGCCAACCCGAGCTGGCTGTCGGGCGGGGTGGAGCTCTTGCCGTCGGTGGTCCTGACGCACAGCCGCCTGGCGGTGATCGTCTTTAGCGTGTTGGTCGTGACGTTCGTCTGGGCGGTGCTGCAGAAGACCCACCTCGGCCTGATGGTGCGCGCGGTGACGCAGAACCGCGAAATGGCGGCGAGCATCGGCATCGCCACGCGGCGGGTGGACATGTGGACGTTCGGCGTGGGCTCTGGCGTGGCCGGCTTGGGCGGCGTCGCCTTGTCGCAAATCGGCAACGTCGGTCCTGAGCTTGGCCAGACGTACATCGTCGACTCGTTCATGGTCGTGGTGCTCGGCGGCGTCGGCAAGCTGGCTGGCACCGTGCTCGGCGCCGCGGGGCTCGGCCTGCTGAACAAGTTCCTGGAGCCGGCCGCGGGCGCCGTGCTCGGAAAGATCGGCATCTTGGCCTTCATCATCCTCTTCATACAGAAGCGCCCGCAGGGCTTGTTCGCGCTCAAAGGCCGCGCCGCGGAGGTCGTGTGAACGCCCGCGCTGCCAGCGTCACGCTGCCCAAGCTCGCGCCAGCGTCGGCCCCGCGGTCGCTGCCCCTGGCCGCGCTCGTGCTCCTGCTGTTGTCGCTGCCGCTGGTCAACGCCGTGGCGCCGGCCAACTCCGCCGTCCATGTCCCGGACTATCTCGTCACGCTGGGCGGCAAGTTCCTGTGCTATGCGACCGTCGCCGTCGCGCTCGATCTGATCTGGGGCTTCTGCGGCATCTTGAGCCTCGGGCACGGCGTGTTCTTTGCGCTCGGCGGCTACGCCCTGGGCATGTACTTGATGCTCTCCATTGGAGAACAGGGCGTGTACCGCAGTCACCTGCCGGACTTCATGGTGTTCCTGGACTGGAAGGAGCTGCCCTGGTTTTGGCGAGGCTTCGGCAACTTCTTCTTCGCCGCCGCCGCTGCCATGGTCGTGCCGGGCGTGCTGGCGTTCTTGTTCGGCTTCCTCGCCTTCCGGTCTCGTATCCGAGGGGTCTACTTCTCGATCATCACTCAGGCGCTCACCTACGCGTTGATGCTGCTGTTCTTCCGCAATGAAACCGGCTTTGGCGGCAACAACGGCCTGACGGACTTCAAACACATCTACGGCTACCCTCTCCACGAGGCCTCGACACGGCTCGGCCTCTACGCGGCGTCAGCGGCCTTGCTCGTCGGCACCTACTTCCTGTGTCGCGCGATCGTCCGTTCCAAGGCAGGCCGCGTGCTGCGTGCCGTTCGCGACGACGAAGCGAGGGCTCGGTTCTGCGGCTACGATCCGACCCGCTACAAGCTCTTCGTCTGGACCTTGTCGGCGGTGCTCTGCGGCCTGGCGGGCGCGCTGTACGTGCCGCAGGTCGGCATCATCAACCCGAGCGAGATGCAGCCCTCGAACTCGATCGAGATGGCGATCTGGGTCGCCGTGGGCGGCCGCGGGACGTTGTCGGGCGCGGCGCTCGGCGCGTTCCTGGTCAATGGAGCGAAGAGCTGGTTCACCGGCGCGGTGCCCGACCTCTGGCTGTTCGTGCTGGGCGCCCTTTTCATCGCGGTGACGCTGTTTTTGCCGCAAGGAGTGATGGGGCTTTGGCCCAAGCTCGAGCGGTCCCTGCGGCGCCTGAGGAGACGAGCGTGAATCAACCCGCACTTCGCCAAACGCCCGAGCCCGCTGGGCGGTCCGGCAGGGAATCGTCGATTTCTGGTTTGCTGCCGTTCAAACGGGGGCGCGGCGGGTCCGTGGATCGAGCTCGCCACGATGCGCTGACCGCCGGCCGCAAAGCCGTGCTGTGCGTCGACAACGTCTCGGTCAGCTTCGATGGGTTCAAGGCGCTCGATGCGCTGACGTTGATCCTCGACGACGGCGAGCTCCGGTGTTTGATCGGGCCGAACGGGGCGGGCAAGACCACGCTGATGGACGTCATCACCGGCAAGACGCGCCCCGATGAAGGGACCGTCTTCCTCGTCGGCGATCTGCGGGATCTCACTCAGCTCAGCGAGTACGCGATCGCCGAGCTTGGCATTTGCCGCAAGTTCCAGCGACCGACGGTGTTCGCTGGCCACACGGTGTTCGAGAACCTCGAGCTATCGCTGCGCGGCGACAAGAGCGTGTTCCGAAGCTTGTTCGGGCGGCTGCGTCCAAACCAGCGTGAGGTCATCGAACGAGCTCTCGAAACCATTCAGCTGCAAGAGCTGGCGCACAGCAGCGCTGGCACCCTCTCTCACGGCCAGAAGCAGTGGCTCGAGATCGGGATGCTGCTCGTACAGAACCCGCGCGTGCTGCTGGTCGATGAGCCCGTCGCCGGCATGACGGGCCAGGAGACGGAACGCACCGCGGAGCTGTTGAAGTCCTTGTCGGGGGAGCGGACGGTGGTCGTGGTCGAGCACGACATGGAGTTCGTGCGCAGCATCGCCAACAAGGTCACCGTCTTGCACGAGGGCAGCGTGCTCGCGGAGGGATCGATGAACGACGTCCAGAACGATCCCAAGGTGATCGAGGTCTACTTGGGAGAAGCTCCATGTTAGAGCTGAAGCAGGTGAACCAGTCGTATGGCGGCAGCCGCACGCTCTGGGACGTCGACGCCGCGGTCCGGGAAGGATCCTGCACCTGCCTCATGGGTCGCAACGGGGTCGGCAAGACCACCCTGCTCAAGACGATCATGGGGACGCTGCGGCTCGACTCGGGCAGCATTCGCTTCATGAGCCAGGAGCTGGCGGGTCGTCCGCCGGAGCAGCGGGCGCGTGCGGGGATCGGCTACGTCCCTCAAGGCCGCGACATCTTTGCCCACCTGACGGTGGCCGAGAACCTGCGGATCGGTCCCGCTGCCCTCCGATCGCCGTCCAAGGCGCCCTCCGAACGCATCCTCGAGCTGTTCCCCGTGCTGAAGCGCATGCTCAAGCGCCGGGGAGGCGATCTATCGGGTGGACAGCAGCAGCAGCTGGCGATCGGCCGCGCCTTGGCGCTCGATCCGAAGCTGCTCGTGCTGGATGAGCCCACCGAGGGCATCCAGCCCAGCGTCGTGGCCGAGATCGCCGACGTGCTTCGGTACCTGAACGAGCAAGAGAAGATCACAATCCTGCTGGTCGAGCAGAAGCTCAAGTTCGCCCGCAAGGTCGCCAGCGACTTCGCGCTCATGGAGCGCGGCCGCGTCGTCGCGACCGGGCCGATGGACCACCTCGACGAAGATCTCGTCAACCGCCATTTGGCCGTCTGAAGAGGGACTGACGCCGAAGCCGGCGTCACCACCGTTCGGACCAACCGCCGCGCAGCTTGCCGATCGAAGTCAGGCGATTGCGGTAGCCGATTGCGGTAGCCGATTGCGGTAGCCGATTGCGGTTGTCCGCTTGAGATCGACTGAGCGCGCGCGGAACGCACGCTGGCGGCAGCGGTTTCGTCCGAGATAACGAGGTTTACAAGTGTTTCATGGGATACGGGTGCAGATCCTGCTTTTCAAGCCGCTGCCGCATGGGGCGAGGCCTCGATCGGTTGAGCCCGCAGCGTGACGTTCCTTCGCGCGAGATAGTCGACGAAGTCATTCCATTGGCCGCTGACCAGGA
>JAEZYZ010000430.1 GCA_023418705.1 Pseudomonadota bacterium
CCACGTGTTGTTCGCCTACGCCGAGCGGCACACCCAGGATTTCGTGAAGAAGCTGTTCGGCGGATTCTCGGGCTATCTGCAGTGTGATGCGAGCAACGTCTACGACATCCTCGAGCGCGGACCTCCGTCGGATACTGATGAAGGCATTGCGCTCGTGGGCTGCTGGGCGCACTGCCGACGCTACTTCTTCGAGGCGGCCATCAACAGGTACCCCGTTGGCGTACAGGGCTTGATGCGCATCCGTGCCATCTACGCCGCCGAGGATGCGTTCCGATCGCTGCCACCCAGCAAACGCAAGCTGATGCGCGAGCAACACCTGCGACCGCTGCTCGAAGCCTTCTTCACGTGTGGGTGAAGGCGGAGCGCGCGACCGTGCAGGGCCGCACCTTGGCGACGAAGGCGCTGGGCTACGCGATCAACCAGGAGAAGGAGTTGCTACGCGTCCTTGACGATGGCCGCCTTCCGCTAGACAACACTCGCTCGGAACGGGCGCTGCGCAAGGTGGTGGTGGGTCGCAAAAACTGGATGTTTTACGGGAGCGACGCCCACGCCGAGAGCGCAGCCGCCGTCTTCTCGATCATCGCGTCGTGCAGGTTGCACTCGCTCGACCCCCACCAGTACCTCGACGAAGTTCTCAGGGTCCTGCCGTACTGGCCGAGGGACCGCTACCTTGAGCTCGCGCCCAAGTACTGGCCCACCACCCGCGCCAAGCTCGCTCCCCAGGAGCTGGACGCGCCGCTTTGCTCGTTCACGATCCCGCCTGCGTGATCTCGAGCCCGGCCCTGCCACAAGGCGGTGCGCCTGAAAAGATGGGGGCGGTGCACCGGTTACGAAAAGATGGGGGTGGTGCACCGGCTACGTTGCAACGTCGAGCTCGACCTATGGCGGTCGGCCACAATCAAAATGCGAGAAACCCCCGCGAGCCGCGCGGGCCCGCAGGGGTTTTTCACACGCCGAAAGATGGTCTTACTCGACCGCTTCGAGGCTGGTAATGCAGAAGTTGAAGTCGCTCACGTCGTCGCCACCAGCGACCTGGAACTGGATGTCGTGGGCGTACATGGGGTTCGCAGACTCCCCACCGGCCGCCTGCGTCCGGTCGGGGGGAAGCAGGCAGCCGGCGTTGGTGCCGCACCAGTTTTGGTACTTCGCGTCGTCGAACGTCACTGTGCCTTCAATGCCGTTGTCGAAGGTGCCGACAACGGCGTAGGGCGAAACGAGACCGGTGGTATCCGCGAACTGAGTGAAACCAACGCGGACCTGGGCAGCGCTGGAGCCCGTGATCGTGTAGTTAAAGGCAGTGGCGGTGCCCTTGTACGGCAGCTTCATGCTGGCGTCGCCACCGGTGTCGTTCAGCGAAATACCGATGCCGCAGCCCCAGTTCGTGTAAGTCTCGTCCACGACGGTCTGGCCGCTGAGGCAGCAGCCCTCCTCGATCGTGCAGGGGTTGCCCTCGACCAATTCGCACGAAACGCCTTCATCGCCGTAAATGTAGATGGCACCCTGGATGCCCTTGGGGTCGTCCGTCGGGTCCTCAGGGACGCCGCCAATCCAGCCGTCCATCTTCACTTCGTCGGTCAGCAGCTCGACGCCCGGCTCCCCCGTGGCGCCACCGGTGCCGCCGCTGGTGCCGCCGGTGCCGCTGCCGCCGCCGTCGCCCTCACTGCTGCCGTCGCAACCCATGGCGCCCAGCGCGCAGAACGCCCCTAAAACCAAACCGAACTTTGAAAGAACTGATTTCATGACTTTGAACCGAACCTTTCGAGATCTACCTGACTGCCAGTCGTCGTGCGCTTTCTAGCGTACTTTTTGGCCCTGCGACAGGCTCGAGAGCTGCCGCGAGATCTGTTTCATTCCAAGTTACCAAACCACCGTTGCCCGCCCGCTTGGGTAATCGAATCATACGTTCTGACGTCCCCTGGGCAAGCGGATTGTCCGGGTGCGACAGCGTTGTCATAGTGACGAGCGGATTGCCCTATGGGTGTACTTTTTCGCGTGCTTCAGTCTACGCCGCCGACGGCGCGCTGAACGACGGGGCTCTCCCGACGGCGCTCACGCTTCGCACTCCACCTCGACCGTGCTGCCCGGTTTCCCGTAGGGGACCAGGTGGCCCTCGATCGGCTTGCCGTCGACCTTGAGCTTCACCGGGCCACTTCCGCCGCTCTTGTTCGTCACGCGGACGCGGAAGGTCGTGCCGCGGCACTTGCGGGTGACGGTGAACTCCGGCACGTCCCGGCCGATGCAGGGCTTGACCCAGAGGCCGTCGTACTCCGGCCGCACGCCGAGCATGTACTGGCTGATGGCGACGAAGTTCCAGGCCGCGGTGCCGGTCAGCCAGGAGTTCTTCGCCTCTCCTGGCTTCACGGCGTCCTTGCCGGCGATCATCTGCGCGTAGACGTACGGCTCCACGCGGTGGATCTCGCTGATCTCCTCGACGTAGGCGGGCGCAATCTTCTTGTAATACTCGAAGGCGCGGTCGCCGCGGCCGATGACCGTCTCGGCGATCATGATCCAGGGGTTATTGTGGCAGAAGATGCCCGCGTTCTCCTTGTAGCCGGGAGGGTAAGAAGAGATCTCCCCGAGCTCGACGTGGTAGCGGGTGTACGCGGGGTTGTTCAGGACGATGCCGTAGCGGGTGTCGAGCCGCTCCTTGACGGCGTCGAGCGCCTTCTGCGCCTCACCCGTCTTGGCGCCGATGCCGCCCATCACGCAGAAGCCCTGCGGCTCGATGAAGATCTGGCCTTCGTCGCACTCCTTGCTGCCGACCTTGTTGCCGAAGTAGTCGTAGGCGCGCAAAAACCACTCGCCGTCCCAGCCGTGCTTCAACACGGTCTGTTCCATCTTGGCGATCTCCTTGCGCGCGCGCTCCGCCTCGGCCTTGTCGCCGCGGCGTTCGCAGAGCGCCGCGTAGTCCGGCCCGATGTGCACGAACATGCCGGCGATGAAGATCGACTCCGCCGTCCGCCCTTCCCGGTTGGCCGTGGTCTGGTAGGGCTCGTCCGGCGTCTCGCTGAAGCAGTTCAGGTTCAGGCAGTCGTTCCAGTCCGCGCGCCCGATCAGCGGGAGCCCGTGCGGGCCCAGGTTGTTCGTGACGTGGTCGAAGGAGCGCTTGAGGTGCTCCATCAAGGAGGCCTTGTTGTTCTCGTCGTTGTCGAACGGGACCTGCTCGTCCAGGATGCTCTCGTCGCCGGTCTCCTTGATGTACGCGGCGGTGCCGAGGATCAGCCAGAGCGGGTCGTCGTTGAAGCCGCTGCCGATGTCGTTGTTTCCCCGCTTCGTGAGCGGCTGGTACTGGTGGTAGGCGCTGCCGTCGGCGAACTGCGTGGAGGCGATGTCGATGATGCGCTCCCGCGCGCGCTCCGGCACCAGGTGCACGAAGCCGAGCAGATCCTGGTTGGAGTCCCGAAAGCCCATCCCGCGCCCGATGCCCGTCTCGAAGTACGACGCGCTGCGCGACATGTTGAAGGTGACCATACACTGGTAGGGGTTCCAGATGTTGACCATCCGGTTCAGCTTCTCGTCCTTCGACTCGACCGAGTACACGCTCAGCATGTTCGACCAGTACTGGCGGAGCTTGTCGAGCGCCGCCTGCACCTGCTCGGGGCGGGAGAACTGCTCGATCATCTGCCGCGCGTACTTCTTGTTGAGCACGCCCGGCTTCTCCCACTTCTCGTCCTTGGGGTTCTCCACGTAGCCGAGCAGGAACACGAAGGTCTGGCTCTCTCCCGGCTTCAGCGTCACCTCCAGGCAGTGCGAACCGATCGGCTGCCAGCCGGCGGCCACCGAGTTGCTCGGCTTGCCGGACTTGACGACGTCCGGCTCGTGCATGCCGTTGTAGAGGCCGAAGAAGTCCTCGCGCTGGGTATCGAATCCGCTGATCTTGGCGTTGACGTGGTAGAACGCGAAGTGGTTGCGGCGCTCTCGGTACTCCGTTTTGTGATAGAGCGTGCTGCCGTCGATCTCGACCTCGCCAGTGCTCCAGTTGCGCTGGAAGTTGGTCATGTCGTCGAGCGCGTTCCACAGACAGAACTCGACGTAGCTGAAGAGCTTGAGCTTGCGCTCGGACGTTCCCTCGTTCTTCAGCGTGACCTGGTGCACTTCGGCGGTGGTGCCGAGCGGCACGAAGAACAGGACCTCCGCGGAGAGGCCGGCGCGCTTGCCGGTGATCTTCGTATAGCCGAGCCCGTGGCGGCACTCGAACGCGTCGAGCTCCGCCTTGACCGGCATGAAGCTCGGGTTCCAAAGTTCGCCGTTCTCTTCCCGGATGTAGAAGTAGCGCCCGCCCGCGTCGGTCGGCACGTTGTTGTAGCGATAACGCAGCACGCGCCGGAGCCGAGCATCCCGATAGAAGCAATACCCCCCGGCCTGGTGCGAGATCAGCCCGAAGAACTGCTCGGAGCCCAGGTAGTTGACCCACGGGTACGGCGTTTTGGGCGTGGTGATGACGTACTCACGTCGATCGTCGTCGAAATGGCCAAAACGCATAGACACTTTCTCCTATCGTAGTCGTCGTCGCTCGAGCCCGCGCGGGGACGCGGGCTCCCGACACGCGCCGGTCGGGAGAGGCCCCGGGCGGGCGATGTGGGACCGGCATTCTGCCAACATCGCCGCGCCAGGTGCGAGGAAAATTGCGGCGCTCGAGCCGCCCCGCTCGCCTTTTTTGTCTACTTCTTCGCGGCCTTTTGGCCGCCGGGCTTGGTCCCGGTCACGGCGGGCGTCTTGACCGCCGCCTTCTCGTCCAAATAGCCCGTTACCCAGGCGAAGGGCGCGTTCCAGTTGATGGTGATTTCGTTGACCGACCACGCCTCGATGTGGTCGACGAAACACTTCTGGGGAGCGCAACCCTTGAGGCCCGCCGCCTTGGCGTAGGGGTCCTGGATGCTGGAGTTCGGTCCCCCGGAGATCACGCCGGGCGGGGCCTCGGGATATTTGCTATTCGCCTGCTTCGACCAGAAGCGGTGGTGCGGGTTCTCGAGCGGCCTTTCGCCGTAGCCGGTCACGTACGACTGACCGAGCGGGTTTCGCCCGAGCAGGTAAGACATGCCGGCTTGCATCGCGTTCAGGTACTTCGGGTCCTTGCCGAAGTCGTGCGAAAGGCCCAAAACGAGCAGGTTGTTGAGGACGAAGGAGTTCGATCCCCACGGGTACTTGCCCTCGGCGTCGCCCTTCATCGGGACGCGGTAGCCGTTCTCGTCGATGAGCTTTACGTAGGCGTCGCCGGCGCTCTGGATCTGGCCCCGCAAGAGCTTCACCTGGTCGCCGCCGAGCTGATTGGGCACGACCGCCAGCGTGATTTTCCCGAGCGCCGCGGTGTTCGCCCAGTTCATGCTGTTGGCACCCTCACCCGTGTGGGTGACAATCTTGGCGTGGCTCGGGGACTTGAGGACGAAGTCCTTGTACTCGCCCTTGCCCGTCGTGGTGAACAGCTCGGCCGCGGCCCAATAGAAGTCGTCGCTGACGTCCTTGTCGTCGTACGGCCCCCCACCCTGGCTGTCGCTGGCGGGCGCCAGCACGTTGGGGTTCGCCTTGGCGGCCTGCCAGGCCTTCTCCGCCGCCGTCAGGCAGCGCGCGCTGAACTTGGCGTCGATCGCCTTCCAGATGCGGGCGCACTGCGCGCCGACGGCGGCCAGGTTCAACGTGGCAGCCGTGCTGGGCGGGCGCAGGTAGCGCGTCATCTTGCTTTCGTGCGGCGCCATGCCAAGGGCCGTCCAGCTCTCGTCGTGGATCTTGTGGTGGGCCATCCCCGCCTTCGGCTGGCCGTCGGGTACCTGCATCTTGAGCAGGAACTCCACGTTCCAGCGGGCCTCGTCCAGAAGATCCGGCACGTCGTTCTTGTTCTCTGGGATGCGCAGCTTGCCGTCGGCGTAGTCGGCGGCGGACGTCCCGAGGTGTTTGGTGCGCTCGTGCCAGTTGAGCAACGTCCAGGTGGAGATGCCGCCGTTGACCACGTACTTTCCGTGATCCCCGGCGTCGTACCAACCGCCGCTCACGTCCAGGGTGTAGCTGCAGCCCGTGTTGGGCGCGCACGCGACCTTGCTGTCGCTCAGGTGCCCCGCCGGGCGCGCCCACTGCTGTTCGCCCGCGTACGGCATGGCGATCGGCGTGCCGCTGCGGTTGTGGTAGAAGTACCAGAGCGCGTCGTACTTCATCTGCTGGTAGACGTCTTCGCCCACGTCGAACGGGTAGCTGACCTTGTCGCCAACCTTGAGGGTGTAGCCCTTGCCCGGTTGGGTGAGGCTCGAGAAGTCGACCACGTGCACGTGGTCCCCCGACGGCGCGTCCTGACCGAACACGCTGCTCTGACCGGAGGCGACCGGCTTGCCCTCGGCGTCCAGCACTTCCCAGGTGAGCGGAGCGGTGGACGCATCCTTGACCGTAGCGAGCTTCTGCAGCCCCGGCAGGTAGCCGACCTGATTGACGAGCACGTCAGGGGGCGGCGCTTCTTGCTGGCCCGGCGTGGGGGTGAACTGCGGATCGGCCAGGATCACGTCGTCGATGCAGACCGTGAGCGGCGTGCCGCCGGTGACCATGCCGCCGCCCATGTGAAAGGCGAGCTCGGCCGTGCCGTCGTCGGGCTCGTACATGGTGAAGGTGCCCGTGAACTGCTGCGGCGCCGTCGACAGCTCGAGGTTTTCCGACCAGTACTCCGAGTAAGGCGGACCGGACTGGCCCACCTTGGGGCGCACCTTGGTCGGCTTGTCCGCCCAGGCCTTGAAGCTGACGGTGTAGGAGTGGCCCTTTTGAATCACCATCTCGCGGTGGCGCACCTGCGCGTCCCACGGGTTCGTCCCCGCGCCGTCGATGCGCAGGCAATAGGCCCCGTTCTGCACCATCGCTTCGCCGCTCGCAGGAGCCGAGAAGGAGGTCATCCACGGCAGGCTGGTGCCGTCCTCGAACGTGCTGTTCTTGAGCAGGTTGTGAGCCACCAGGCCGCTCACGTCCGTGGGCGCTGCGGCCGCCTGCTGCTCTCCTGTTGCTGCGCTCTTCTTCGGGATGCAGCCGCCAGCAGCGAGCAACAAACCTACCACCGACACCAGATTTCGAAACTTCATCTCACTCACGGTTTTCACAGGAAGGAACGGAAGATCGGAAGCGGGGGCCCCCCGGGCGGCGCGGGCCCCCCGCCGGAGGAAG
>JAEZYZ010000488.1 GCA_023418705.1 Pseudomonadota bacterium
GGGCTCTGGCTGCCCGGGTGTCGCGCCGCAGTCGGCGCCGAGCACTTGGCAGACGGCGGGCCAGCCGTTGACGCCGTCGGTCGCGCAGGCCGCGCCGGCCGTGTCGCCAGGGCACGCGAGCGGACGGACCTCGTCGAGCCGCAGCGCCGCCTCGAACGGCGCGGGCTCGCCGGCATCGAAGTCGGCGTCCGCGCGGCGCCCGAGCTCGAACCCCGACGCCGTCTGCGAGAGGCAGGCGTACAGCGCCGAGCTCGTCCAGCGCAAACAGGTCACGCCGTCGCTGAAGATGCGCTCGAACGCCGCCGCCTCCGGCTCGGCATACAGCTCGGCGGTCGAGACGCGATACAAACCCAGGTGATCGGGATCGACGGCCGTCGCGGCGAGCACGGGATCGCCGAGACCGAGCAGCAGCGTCGCTCCGTCGGGCGACAGCGCGAACCCGAAGAGCTTGGCCTGGCGGTTGAAGACCTGGTGCCAGCGGCCGCCGCCGTCCGGGGAGTAGAGGAGCGCGTCGTCGCCGGTGTCGAGGCCGTCGATCTCTCGATAGGCGTCGGTGCGGACGAAGATGCGGTCGGGGTCGTTCGGATCGACGGCGGCCAGGTAGGGCGCCGCGGCGTTGCTGGCGTTCGGGATGGGCCGAGCCGTGAACGTGGCGCCGCCGTCGTCGGAGCGCAGGAGCACGCCATCACCCGCGCTGGTGAGCCCCGAGATGTACACCCGCGCCGGGTCCGAGGGCGCCACGTCCAGCGACAGGCCGGCGGAGATGTCGTCCGGCGGCAGCTCGAGCGCGGCGGACCAGCTCTGCCCACCGTCGTCGGAGCGGCGCAGCTTGGTGATGAAGCCCGTGTTCACGTCGAACGCGCCGAGCAGCGCCAGGACCACGCCGGGGGTCGACACGTCGCGCGTGATGTCGAAGATCGAGTCGCCGCCCTCGCCGCCGAGCGAGACGGGCCAGCCGCAAGCGGAGCGCTCCGAGCGCACCAGCGCGGTCTCCGTGCGAACGAGCAGCGCGCCGTCCTCCAGAAATTCCAGCACCGGATCTTCGCCGAAGTACGCGCCCGTGGCGGCTTCGCAGACGTGAAACCAGCGCTGCCCGTGATCGCCGCTGATGAGCAGGCCGTAGGTGCCGTACAGCGCCAGCTGGTCGGGGGCGCCGGGCCGCTCGACCAGCCGCTGGGCTCGGGGAAAGCGGCCGTTGGCCGCGGCCGTCGCCGCAGCGAGCAGCGCCGCGGCCGCGAACGACATCGTCCTTCTCAGGTGCATGATCGCCGGCATGTTAACGCCGCGGCGGCGTCGCGCTGACGCATTCTTTGGGAAACGCGGCGTCGTGCAGGAGCCGCGTCGAGAACGCGGAGTGCTCGCGCGTCAGCGCGCTCCACTCGAAGGTGACCTCGGCCAGCCGCGACAGCTCCGGGTGCGAGGCGAGGTGGCGGTTCGGCAAGAGCGTCAGCGTCTGCATCTTGTGACGCACCTCGAGATCGAGGTGTCCGCTCTGCACCAGATCATCGAGCACGTCGAGGCCCACCGGGCGCATGCGTACCCGAACGCTGACCCGCTCTGGCACGCCGGGGATCGTCTCCGTGAGCGACCTCGGGAAGCGGCGGGTGACGTGCGCCCGATAGTACGCCGGATCGGTCGGATCGAGGGTCTGGGGCGCGCCGATCGTGTGGCTCCGGTACGCCGCGGCGTCCCAGAACATGTGGACGGGCTCGTCTTTCGCGCCGAGCAGCTCGTCGCGAAAGAGCCAGAGGTCGGCGTCGTGACCCACGACGGGCTCGCCGTCCGGCACGCTGCCGCTTTGGTAGAGCACCGCGCCTTCGGCGTCCGTCGCCACCACCTCCGCCCAGGCGCGCCGATCCTGCGCCGAGCCCGACGGCCAGCCGTGACCGGCGGCGACGTTGTCGAGCGTCAGGTACACGGCCGACGCGGGCCCTGGCAAGCGCTGCACGCAGATCTCGAGCGCCAACGATCCATCGAGCAGCTCTTCGACCAGGGCACGCTGCGCGAGCGCGGCCGCGTCCTGCTCCTCGCGCGGCGCGCCCGTCGGAAAGGGTGAGAGCGCCAGGTCGACCCCGGGCATCCCATGCGCGTGCACGAGGCGGGAGCGCGGCGCGCCGGTCGCGGCGAGCCCGCTGGTCGCCGGCAGGTGGCAGGCGCCGCACGAGGTGGCCGCCGGCCCTCCCGAAAAGATCGAGGCCTGCCACTCGAGATAGGTGCGCTCGATGGCGACGCCGGCCGGCGTCACGATGTCGTGGCACGCGCCGCACAGGGCCGAGCTCTCGGGGCGCGCGCTGTCGTGCAGCGGCGAGTACATCGATGCGTGCGCCGCGTTCGGCAGCGGGTCGGCGATGCCGCCGCGCATCCGGCCGTCGCTGGCGAGCTCGACGGCGGCGTCGTGCGTGCCGGTCACGTTCGCGATGCTGTGACAGAAGTAGCAGGTGACCCCCTGCGCCGCCGCGGGGACCTCGTCGAGGTTGAGGCCGTCGAAGGTGAGGCCCTGCTCGAGCGCGACCGGCGCGTGGCAACGCACGCAGAAATCACCGAGCGCCCCCGCCGTTTCCTCTTGGCCCCGCCGGTTCATGGCGGAAAAGACCGGGTCGCGGCTGGCATAGGCGTGCATGCTGCCGGCCCACTCGCGGTAGTGGTCGCTGTGGCAGCTGCGGCAGGTCTCCGGATCGCGCAGCTCTTCGGCGCTGAGCGCCGCCTCGGGCTCAGCGTGCGTCACGCGGGGATCGCTGCAGCCCCAGGCGGTGCCGAGCGCACCCAACGCTACACCTATCGCCGCGCGCCGCATCGAGCGATGATGAAGTACCTCCGCGCGATCGGCTCGGCTCATGGTTCCCCGATCAGCGCCCGCGGCCGCCGGCGCTCTTCTCGGCGAAACTCTACCATCCGGGCGGGGCTTCGCCCGGGTTGTGGCGCTCGATTCGCTGGGATATACGCGTGTGTATGCCGATGAAAGGACGCTACGCAGCCGTTTCTGCACTACTGATCGCCTTCGCGCTCGTCGCCTGCGGTG
>JAEZYZ010000020.1 GCA_023418705.1 Pseudomonadota bacterium
GGTCGTGCCGCCGCCACCGCCCGTGCCGGCGCTCGTCCCTCCCGTCCCCGGCGTCGTGCCGCCGGCACCCGCGTCAGGGCCGCCGCTGCCGGTTCCGCCAGCGCCCGGCGCCAACCCGGTGTCGCCATTCCCACCGTCCGTACTGGGCCCTTCGCCTTGCCCGTCGCCGCTGCAAGCCAAGACGCCGCTGGCGGCCAGCAGAGCCGCGCACAACATAGAACTGCTCCTGATGAACGTCATCGCCATGCATCCCTCCAGCGAGGCTCTCTCCTGAGGGACATGTGTCGGACGGTGCGCGGGGCGTCTCAGGCGAGCGGTTTCGCATGATGACCGTCAGCAAGCCCCAGCTGGCCGCGTGAAAGGCCGACGTAGGAGCGTGGCCCCGGGCGCGAGATCTGCGTTCCCACGCCAAGGCGCCGAGCGCAGCGGCACGCTTGTTTGACGTGCTCCACTTTGGAACGTCGATCGAACGAAGCCCTAGGCGGCGAGCCGAGAAATGCGCGGTATTCGGCCCACATCGGGGCCTGACGCGCCGTGGCACGCGGCCTGCAAAACGCCATCTGCGGGCCGCCATTTGGGCGGTTCCAAGGATTGGAGAGCAACATGGTCGAATCGTCTTCCTTCGAGCTCGGCGCCGAGCTGGCGCACGCCCGGGGCGACCCCTCCCCGAGCGCCGAGCCGGGCGACGCGCGAGCGAGCCAAGCGCGCGGTGAGCCCGAGGTGTTGTTCCTGTTGCTCGAGCAGCATCGGAGGTTCGACAAGCTGCTCGCAGTGTTGGAGGCAGAGGTGATCGCTCTCGGCCGAGGCGACGATCCCGACTTCGACCTGTTGCGCGACGTCTTCTTCTACATGACGCGCTTTCCCGATCGAGTGCACCACCCTCTCGAGGATCTCGCCTTCGAGAGGCTCGCCGAGCGTGCCCCCGACCTCAGGCCTCGATGCGTGGAGCTGCACCGCCAGCACCAGGACCTCGCGGCGCGCGGCGCGGCGTTCAGCCAGCGTCTGGAGGACGCGCTGAGAGGGAGGCGCATCGTTCGGCGCGACGCCATCGAGCAGCCCGCGCGCGAGTACGTCGAGCTGTTTCGCGGGCACATGGACGCGGAGGAGCGGCAGCTCTTCCCGGCCTGCCGCCAGCACCTGACGACTGCCGATTGGGATGAGCTCCGCGATCGTGTTCAGTCCGAAGACGACCCGCTCTTCGGGGGCCGCGTGCAGGCGACGTACCAGCGGCTCCACCGTCAAATCGTGCGGGCGGCGGACTGCGACTGCGCCGTCGGGTGAACCTGCTGGGAGCACGCTCGCAGCCACCCCCGGATCACAGGGTCGCGTGCCGTCGCGCCCGCAGCTCGGCGACGATCTGCGCCTGAGCCTCCGCGGGCAGGTCGCGCCGCACATAGGGGAAAACGACGGTCTCTTCCAGCTTCAAGTGCGCCTCGAACTCCTCCGCCAGGCGTCCCGCGATGCTCGCGAGCGCGTCGCGAGCGCCGGCGTCCCCGGGTGCGGTGCGCACGGACGTCAAAGCGGCGAGGAGGGCCTCGATCAGCGGCTCCTGGCTCGCATGCTGCGCCTGCAGCGTGGCGAGGGCCCGGTCCAGGTCCGCTTGAACGCCTCGGATCCGAGGCAGCAGGCTCTGCTCCTCGTCTTCGACGTGCAGCGGCAGCGCCTGGCGGAAGTAGCGATCGACCCGCTCGCACGCGTCGATCACCTCTGGGTCCGGCAGGTCGCGGCGCTCCGCGACTCGCTGTGCGATCGAGGTGAACCTGCGGATGCGCTCGTGGCATTCGAGCAACAGGCCGACGAGGTCTTGGGCTTCGGGGGCCGAGCGGCGGCCGATGTTGACGAGCATGAAACGGTCCTCGCGGGGTCGAGTGGCGTGGCTGCTTGGGCGAGATGCAGAAACGATGCCGGCTGCGCGCCGGTCACGGGAAGCTGCCCGAGCGCCGCCTGAGAGCCTACGACCTCGAGCCCGCGCCCGCACCTTCTCCCAACGCTGCCAGCTCGCGCGACTGGCCTCCCGCGACCAGCTGTGAGAAGAGGCGCGCATGAAAACGCGCACGCGCTGCCGCCTATTCCACGCGATCTGCCACCGCTCGGCCCGGGTCGCCAGCTCGATCGCCTGCGTCACGTTGGGCGCGTGCGCCCCCGCGGCCTCGCCAGGGACAGGGGCGGCCGCGAGCCCCGCGCCGGTCGAGGTGCCGGACCCGGCTCAGTACACCCCACCCGCTCCCGGTGCGACCTGGCCCAGCGCGAGCTGCCAGGAGCAGACGGAGGCGCTGATCCGAAACATGACGCTGTCGGAGAAGGCGGCCCAGATGATCGTGGCCTGGCAGGTGCGGGCCTCGCCCGAGGACGTGCAGCGGGCGTCGCTCGGCGCCATCCTGAGCAACGGCAACTCCGCCGCCTTCGCCACCGGCTACGAAAACCACGGCGACGCACGCCCGGCGCCGTGGGCGGAGATGGTCGGCGCGTATCACGACGCGGCCAAACGATCGCGGCTTGGGATCCCGCTCCTTTACGGCATCGACGCCGTCCACGGGAACAACAAGGTCATCGGCGCGACCATCTTCCCGCACAACATCGGGCTCGGCGCCGCGCGGAGCGCCGAGCTGGTGGAGCAGATCGGGCGCGCGACGGCCAAGGAGGTCGCCGCGATCGGGGCCAACTGGACGTTCGCGCCAGCGGCCATCGTCGCCCGCGACGTGCGCTGGGGGCGCACCTACGAGAGCTTCAGCGAAGATCCGGCGCTCACCGGGCGCTTGGCGGCGGCGTCCGTGCGCGGGCTGCAGCGGGCGCCGGAGGGCGAGCCCGCCATCGTCGCCTGCGTCAAACACTTCGCCGGCGATGGCCTGGTCGAGATGGGCACCTCGACCATGAAGCCGAGCTGGACGGACAAGCACGGGCTGCTCGATCGCGGCAACGTCAACCTCCCGGAAGATCGCTTCCGCGCGCTCGCGGTCGAGCACTACCGTCCGGCGATCGAGGCCGGCGCGCTGACGGTGATGATCTCCTACAGCTCCTGGAACGGCAGGAAGGCGCACGGCGACCGTCACCTCATCACCGACATCCTCAAGGGCGAGCTGGGCTTCCAGGGCTTCACCGTGGGTGACTACGAGGGCCACGCAGAGCTGCCCGGCAGCCACGCGGACCAGGTCGTGGCCGCCTACACGGCCGGCGTCGACATGCTGATGGATCCCGAAAAGTGGCGCGAAACCATCGAGGTGGTCCGTCAGCACGCGGGCGGGCGGCTGCCGTTCGAGCGCATCAACGACGCCGTGCGCCGGATCCTGCACGTCAAGTGCGAGGCGGGCTTGTTCGACGCCGAGCCGAACCCTCAGTGGAAGCGCTTCATCGGCAGCCACCGAGAGCTCGCTCGAGCGGCGGTGCGGCCCTCGCTGGTCTTGTTGAAGAACGAGGCGGGCGCCGAGCAGACGGCCCCGCTCCCGCTGAATAAGGGGTCGAAGATCTACGTCGGGGGCAGCGGCGCCGACGACCTGACGCGCCAGTGCGGCGGCTGGACCGTCGATTGGATGGGCGCGGGGGCGCAGACGTCCGGCACGACCGTGCGCGCGGCGATCGCCAAGGTCGCCCAGGTCGTGGAGAGCGTCGAGCAGGCCGACGCCGCTGTCGTCGTGCTCTCCGAGCCGAGCTACGCCGAGTGGTTCGGTGATGACGCCGACATCACCTTCGAGCCCGCGGATCTGGAGGAGCTCGCGCGCGCGCGGGCCAGTCAGAAGCCCACCGTCGCCGTGATGTTCAGCGGGCGCCCCATGATCATCGCCCCGCACCTGGAGCAGGCCGACGCCTGGGTCGCCGCCTGGCTCCCCGGCAGCGAGGGCGACGGCGTCGCCGACGTCTTGTTTGGGGATCACGCCCCCACCGGCAAGCTGAGCCACAGCTGGCCGAGGAGCGTGCGGCAGCTGCCGCTCAACGTGGGCGACGCGGGCTACGATCCGCTGTTCCCGTTCGGGTTCGGGCTCGGCTACGGCAGCTCCTCGGAGCCTTCGCGCACGGGCTCGGCGGCCGTCGACTAGAGCCG
>JAEZYZ010000022.1 GCA_023418705.1 Pseudomonadota bacterium
GCGGGAGGCACGCCCCCGATCCCGCACGGTGGCTACGGCGCGAACGTGAGCCTCGATATGTCGGAGGTGGAAGAGCAGGTCACGCCCGCGCGGGTCTGCCTCCCCGAACCGTTCCCCAAGCAGTACACCTGCGCCGGACAGCCGGGCCCCTGGGCTGAGGCGCTGCAGAAGACGCTGTGGTTCTTCAACGTCAACAAATCGGGGCCCGGGGTGTATTGCACCGACGTGCAGTGGCGCGGCGACGCGCACGTCGGTGACGGACACATCCGGCTCGACCCCGACGACCCGAACGGCGTGAACCTGCCGCAAGCGTTCATCGATCAGCACCGCGCCGTCCTCGATCCGGACGGCGACGGCACCGTGGATCTCGCCGGCGGCTATCACGACGCGGGCGACTACATCAAGTTCACCCTCACCACCGCCTACGCCGCCTCGATGATCGCCTGGAGCCTGTACGAGTTTCCGGACTCCTACCTGACCACGGGGCTATACGACGAGGCGCTGGGGCAGATCCGGTGGGCAGCGGACTACTTGATGAAGGCCACCTTCCTCGACGACGCGGGCAAGCTCGTCGCGTACGCGCACCAGGTCTCGGACGTCACCGATCACGGCTGCTTCTGGATGCCTCCCGAGGTGCGGCGCACGGACCTCTGCCCGCGCAAGGCCTACTTCGTCTGGGATGAGCGACCCGGCGCGGATGTCACCGCGGCGGCGGCCGCGACCCTCGCGCTCACCGGGCTCGTCACCTACGCGAACCGCCAGACCCAGGCGGACGTGGACTACGCGGAACGCTGCGTGGCCCACGCCAAGGCCCTGTACGAGTTCGCCGCGCGCCACCCCGAGTCCAAAGCCGGCGACGACGGCGGCCTCTACAACTCCAACTCCACCACCGACGACCTGGCGTGGGCCGCGATTTGGCTGTACCTGGTCAACCCATCCAAGCACCTATCGTACCTCGATCAGATCGTCGCCGGGGAGCGCCCGTGGCTGAGCTTCGGAGCGCAGAGCAACCTGCTCATCCCTGCGCCCACGCCCGGGGTGTGGGTGCCCGCGTGGGCCGAGAGCTCGCCACACTCGTGGGACGCCGTCCGCGGCGGCGTCATCACCAAGCTCGCGCAGATCATGACCGAGCGGGGCGATCCGATGGCGAGCGCCTGGGTGGACATCGCGCGCGAGATGGCGCTCGGCTTCGCCCGCGGCGTCTCCACGCCCGATGGCTTCTACATGTACATGAGCTGGGGCTCGGCGCGCTACAACTCTGCCGCGCAGTTCACCACGCTGCTCTTCAACCGCAACTTCCCGGACGATCCAGCGGTGCCCGAGCTCCAAACCTGGGCGGAGCGCCAGATCGACTACATCTTGGGCGACAACGACCTCGGCAAGTCCTACGTGATGGGATACACCGACAGCTACGCCCTGCAGCCTCACCACGCGGCCGGCCACGCCAGCATCTACGGTCTGCCCAGCACCCCGGCGGAGAACCGGCACATCATCTGGGGCGCGCTGGTGAACGGTCCGCAAGGGGATGGCTCGCACGTCGACGCGCGCGACGACTACGGCTCCAACGAGGTCACCATCGACTACAACGGCGCGCTCGTCGCGGCCCTGGCGGGACACTACGCCTTCCGGGGCGCCGGCGAGTGCCCGCAACGGGACTTCCCGCCGCTCGAACAGCCGATCGACGAGTTTTACGCGATGGCGAACCTGAACTCCGATCTGTCGAGCTGCCGGACCCAGGTCAACCTCCGCACGATGAACGAGTCCATCCACCCGCCGCGCTACGACGAGACGCTGACGGTGCGCTACTGGTTCGACGCCAGCGAGCTCATGGCAGCGGGGCTCGATCCGCTGACGACCGTCACCGCCCAGGTCGTGCGCGACACTGGACACAGCGCCACCCCACCCGACCCCACCGGGATGCGCGGCCCCACCGCGTGTGACGAAGAGGCCGGCGTCTACTACTTCGAGTTCGACTACACCGGCTCCCGGTTCTGGGGGCTCATCCCCGCCATCGGCGCCCCCAGAGATCTCTTGCTCGAATACGGGGTCGAACACAACCCTGGCTGCGTGTGGGATCCGAGCAACGACTGGAGCATTCAGTTCCTCGAGCAGGGCGCCACCGAGGACGTGGTCAAGACGCCGTACGTCACCGTCTACAGCTCCGGTGACCTGATCTGGGGAGAGGAGCCTCCGTGCATGGGAGAGCAGAAGAAGGTCGAGCCGCCGCCCCCGATCGTCTATGTCCACTAACCGCTCACCGGCCGCACGAACGCTGGCGCTGCCACGACTCGCCGGCGCCGCGCTCGCCGGCGCCACGCTCGCGCTCGCCTGCGCCGAGCCCGTACCGGTCGAGAGCCTGCCGGACGCCGGCGCACCGTCTTTTGGCGGGGCGACGGGCGGCTTCGGGGGATCGGCGCCGGGCACCGGCGGTGCCCCCGCGGCCCCCGGAAGCGGCGGGGCCGACGGCGGTGGTGGCAGCGCTGGCGCCCGCCCGGAAGACGCCGGGCTCGGCAGCGACGTGTTCGGCTCGAGCGCGGGCTCTGGAGGAACCGGCGGAACAGGTTCGGCGTGCGACGACAGCGCGTCCCCGAGCTGCGACTTCTCGCGCGTCGAGACCTGCTGCAGCCACCTCGCCTGCGAGAAAGCCAACGGCGCGGACGTCTTCAACACCTATCCGATCGAGAGCTGCCAGGCGCTCGTGGCCTGCGTGCAGAGTAACCCCGGCTGCTCGAGCGCGAGCGACCCGCTCTGCTTCGGCGACGAGGATCCGAGCGCGCCGTGCTTGAACGAAGGCTACCTCGCCTCTCACAACGATCCCGACGGTCCGTTCGCCTGGACGCTGGCGTTGATGACCTGCCTGTGCGGGTATTGAGCTCGAGGCCGGGCGCTCCTCCACTCCGGAGAGCGCCGCCTCGGCGCTGCGAGCTTGCTCGGGTGCCAAGAACGAGCTCCGTTCCTTCTCCCCCTCGGCGTCCCTCCGGGCAACGGGATTCGTCGACGCTGGAGCGCATACCGGCGGCGCCCCCCTGCCGGCTTCTGGTTCTTACGACCGCTCGGCGCTGCGCAGACGTTGCAAGATGCAAAGCCGCACGGCAAAAGCCGCAATTTCCAGCGTCAGTTCCGCTCGGCCGCTGGCCGGGGTGTCGTCGAGCTCTTCGAGCCGCCGTTCGATCGCGGCGACGGCGTTGTCGATGTCGCGAGCACGGGGCCGCGCCGGCCAGCTCTCATTCTCCAGGCGTCGCGCGAGCCTGCGCAGCGTCTTGGCGACGGAGGGGTCCTCGCTCGACGCGACGCCATCATCGGCGCGCGTCGCCTGCGCCACCGGCGAGACGGCAGCGCGTGTCTCGAGCGATCTGCGGAGCTCGGCGACCTCGCGCTCTGTCTCGGCGACCCGGTCGCGAGCGCGGTTCAGCTCTTCAGCGAGCCGCGACGCGAGGTTGCCGTAGGACTCTTGCTCCGCGCCGAGGTCGGCGCGCACGCCATCGAGGGCGTCGAGGATCTTCTTCCAGTTTTCACCGGCAGGCGCGAAGCGCGCCAGGCGGTCCTCCGCCGACGCCAGTTTCTCCCTCAGCGCCTGGACGGAATCCCACGCCGCGCGTTCGGTGTGTTCGAGCCAGAGCTTGTTGGTCGGCATGAGCACCTCGACGACCGAGCAGCAGGAATCTTACGCGAGCTTTTCACCAGCGCGCTCCCGAAAATGAAGACACCCGGGGCCAGAGGCGCTTTCGCAGGCGGATTGGGGCCTGTCACAGCTAGACCTTCTAGACCTAGAGCACCGACCCGTCAGCAGACGAGAGGGCTTCCCGAAGAATCGGGGCCCTCACACAAAGTGGGGCCCCGATTCTTCGGGATCTCAGCTCTGGCGAACGGCGCGGGGCTCTAGCGCATCGTGACGAGCTCCTCAGCGGCGGTCGGGTGGATCGCTACCGTCCTGTCCAGATCCGCTTTGCACGCGCCCATGCGCACGGCGACGGCGAAGCCCTGGATCATCTCGTCCGCGCCGATGCCGATCACGTGAATACCCGCCACCATGTCGCGCGCCCCGACCGTGACGATCTTCATGGCGCTCGTCGTCTTGCGTTCGGTGACCCCATGGTAGAGGTTCCGAAACCGCGTGGTGTAGCACTTCACGCTGTCGCCGTACTTGGCGCGGGCCTCGTCCTCGGTCAGACCGACGGCCCCGATCGGCGGATGACTGAAGACGACGGTCGGGATGCCTTCGTAGTCGAGCTTGGCGTCGGCCTCGCCGCCGAACAGGCGATCGGCGAGCTTGCGCCCGGCCGCGATCGCGACCGGCGTGAGGGGCGGACGGCCGGTGACGTCACCCACCGCGTAGACCCCCGCGACGTTCGTGTTCTGAAACGCGTCGGTGACGACGAAGCCGTCGTCGTCGAGCGCCACGCCGGCCAAATCGAGGCCGAGATCGGCGGTCCGCGGCTCCCTCCCGATGGCCCAGATCAATGTATCGAAGCCGGGGGACGTCTGGCCGCGTTCGTCGGTCAGCGTCAACGTCCCGTCGACCGACCGCTCGACGCTCGTGAGCTCCGCGCCGGCGGAGAAGTCGACGCCCGACGCCATCAGCTCCTCCATCAGCGTGTCGCGCAACAGCGCGTCGAAGCGCCGCAGCAGCTTCTCCCCCCGCAGCACCAGCGTCACCTTGCTGCCGAGCGCGGCGAACACGCCGGCCAGCTCCGTGGCGATGTACCCGCCCCCGACGATCGCGACGTGCTCCGGTTGTCGCTCGAGCTCGAAGAAGCCGTCGGAGGTGATCCCAAGCTCCGCCCCCATCAGATCGGGAACCTTCGGGCGCCCGCCGGTGGCGATGAGCACGTGCTTCGCCCGCAACCGCCGCTCCCCGACCAGCACCCGATCCGGTCCGACGAAGCGCGCCCACCCCGGCACGTGCTCGACCTGATCGACGACCAAATTCTTACGATAAATTTCGTTCAGGCGGGCAATGTAGGCATCGCGCCGATGCTTGAGCTTGCCCCAGTCGAACCCGTGAGCAGCGACTTGAAAGCCGTAGTCGCCCGCATCCTCGAGAGCGTGCGCCATGACGGCCGCGTTCCACATGATCTTCTTCGGCACGCAGCCCAGGTTGACGCACGTTCCACCGAGCCGTGCGCCTTCGACCAACGCGACGCGCGCTCCGTGGGCAGCGGCGCGGCGCGCCGACGCCAACCCTCCGCTGCCCCCTCCAATCACGAGATAGTCGTAGTCATCGCTCACTCCGCCAGTGTGGGGCAGCCAGGGTGCAACGTCCACTTCGCTGCAGATCGGCCTCGTATCGCCGCGACGGCGCGCATTGCCGAGCTGTCACCGGGTGCTCAAACTAGGGTTTCGGCGGGCGTCGCCGGTCGATTCCGAGCACATGCACCCCCTGGCCACGGTCATCGTCATCCTCGCGCTACCGCTGGCCTTGCGCTGGCTGTCACGCAGCCGTGCCATGGCGGCGGAGCGCGAAGCCGGTGTGCTGGTGCTCCAATACGGGAGACCCTGGAGGGTCGCCGCGGCGATCGGCGCCGCCGTGTTCGTCGCCATTCCGGCGCTCGTCCTGCTCGTCGTGCCGGTCGAGCCCCTTCGGTTGAGGAGCCTGCTCGGAACGATCGTCTTTTTCGGTATCCTCCTGATCCCGGCCTGCCTGGAGACGTTCGGCGTTCGTCACCGGCTGCGTCCCGACGGCTTGACCATCGACAGCCCTTGGCGGCGCCAGCGGCAGGTTCGCTGGGAGGACATCGAGGCCGTCGGCTGGAGCCCCACCTGGTATAGCTACGTGCTTTGCTTGCGCGGCGGCGGCAAGCTCCGGCTCTTCTACGGGTTGTCCGGGCTCGGCGATTTCGCCAGGCTCTTGTTGTCCCGGACACCGAGCAGCGCCTTGATCGCGGATGCGGCCGCGAACGCCCGGCTCAGGGCGGCACGCCGCAGTCTGACGCGTGCCGATCGGACGTCACCTGAGTGACCCCCCGATGGGCTGCCCGGAGCAGCCGACGGACGGCCGCGCGCCGATCGGTCGAATCTCGAAAGTGCACGTCGAGGTGGAAGCCTTCGCGCACATGCCCTAATAGAGAGGGCTCGAATGGCGGCCCCGAGCGGGCCGCGCCTCAGCAGCCGACTCAGGAGGTCCATCTTGGCCGAACCCACTTTCCCCGCGGTCGATGTCCCCGGCACGGGACAGCTCTACGCACGCTTCGTCACCAACCAAGGCGCCATCGTCGTCCAGCTCGAGGAGCAACGCGCGCCGAAAACGGTGCAGAATTTCGTCGGCCTGGCGATCGGGAACATCGACTGGAAAGATCCCAAATCCGGCGCGAGCATGCGCGGGACGCCCATGTTCGACGGCGTGCGCTTCCACCGCGTGATCCCGGGCTTCATGGTCCAGTGTGGGGATCCGCTGAGCCGGCACACCGATCCAGGCTCGAAGGCGCGCTGGGGAACCGGCGGCCCCGGCTACCGCTTCGGCGATGAGTTCCACCCAGAGCTGCGCCACGATCGCGCGGGCGTGCTCTCGATGGCCAATGCGGGCCCTGGCACCAACGGCTCTCAGTTCTTCATCACCGAAGGACCGACACCCCACCTCGACGGGCGCCACGCGGTCTTTGGCCGCGTCGTGTCCGGACAGGACGTGGTGAAGAAGATCGCCAGCGCGCCGCGCGGCGCTCGGGACGTGCCGGAGCAAGACCAGCTCGTCGAGAAGGTCGAAATCTTCCGGAGCGAAGCGCCCCCCGCGGGTTGATCTCAGTGGTGGCCGGTCGGCGATGGGGAGCGCGCGCCTCCGTCGCCGGCTTCCCGCAAGACGCGGACGCCGTCCGGCCGAATTTCCAGCGCCTCCACCGGGCGGCTTCCGTAGGCGCGCGCCATGCCGACGTCGATGCGGTAGACCCGCTCGTCACACGCCGAGGTGATCCCGTTCTCTTGAACCGTGTGCCCCACCACCATGCGCTTCGCACCCAGGCGCTCGAGCACCTTGCCGAGCTCCTCGCACGCGGCTGGGCTGGGCGCCGGCGTTCCATATAGCCGCGTCCAGACCGGGGCTTCATCGGAGGCGATCACGCGCGGAGGGGTGTCCCGGTCGCCCTGCATCCACGCCTTGACCTCGGCGTTGATCCGCCCAATGCCGTAGTCGACGTGCGCCAGCAGCACCCCGGCGTGCACGAACACCGAATCGCCCACCACGACCGCCACGTCTTGCTCGGCGAGCTTGCGCGCGTACGCGCCGCCCGGGAAGAACGCCGCCGCTCGCCCGCGCGCGCGGGGGGGCAAGCGGGCGATGCGCGGATCGCCGCCGCTCGACGCCCCGACGTTGTCGAACGCCGTGAAACCGCCGGGCGTGACGTAGCGAAAGTCGCCAGCGACCGTCATGGTCTCATGATTGCCGTTGAGGGCGATGAATTTGCCCCCGGCCTTCGGCGCTCGCGTTCGCAAGCGATCGAAGAGGTCCAAGATGGCACGTTCGTCGTCGCCGCGGTCCAACTGATCGCCGGTTTGCACCACGACCAACGCCCCACCGATCCAGTCATCCTCTTCGTCGATGGCGCCCGCCAGCCTGAGCGCCCGCCGGGTCGCCTCGAGGTCGCCGTGCACGTCGCCGATCGCGACGATCCTCTCGGCGGAGGGAAATCGAAACGGGGCCGCCGCAGGCGCCGGGGCAGCGCTGGCCTTGGGGGCGGGCCGCGGGGCGGTCTTGGTCGGGGCCGGCGTCGGATCCTCCCGGCGGCACCCCAGCGCGAGGGTCGCCAGGAGCGCAAGCGAGAGCCAGCGCCTCACCGCGCCACCTCGCCCGGCAGCCGCACCAGCTGCACCTCCACGACCGGGCGACCGCCACACAGGTCGAAGACTCGGCGCCGGATGGCGCGGCGCACTTCCTCCTCGATATCGGCGTTCCGCTGCGTGCGGACCCGCTCGATGCGGCGCGCGATCTCGGCCGCGAGCTGACGCGTCGCTCGCGGCTCGTCGTCGATGCCGGGCACCCCGCGCGCGCGGAGCTCCGGCGGCGCGAGCAGCTCCAGCCGGTCGTCCACGGCGAGCGCCACGGTGATCAGGCCGGCGCGACCGAGCTCGGCGCGCCGGCGCAACGCCTCCTCCGTCATCGGCTCGCCTCCGATGGCGACGGCCACCTTGCCGTGGGGGACCTGACCTTCATCGACCAGGCTCGCGCCGTCGAAGCGCGCCACGCGCCCATTTTCGATCACCAGCGTCTCTGCCACGCCCCAGCTTCGCGCGAGCTCGGCGTGCCGCAACAGATGATGGAGGGTGCCGTGGACGGGCAAGAATGCTCGCGGTCGGGTCAGCTCGAGCATGCGCAGCTGCTCCGAGCGGCCCGCGTGCCCGCTGGTGTGCACGTCGGGGTCGGAGATGCGCGAGTGCAAATGCACGCCCCGGCGCAGGAGATCCGCCATCATCTCGAACACGCCGCGCTCGTTGCCGGGGATGATCCGACTCGAGAGGATCACGTCGTCGCCGGCCTCGATCTCCATGTACGGATAGGTCCCCCCAGCGATCCGGCGCATGGCCGAGTTGCGTTCGGCCTGGCTGCCGCCCGCCAGGACCAAGAGCTCGTCACGCGGAAAGGTCCGCGCTTGATCGGCGGAGATCACCAGATCGCTTGGCCAATCCAGGCGGCGGATGCGGCGGGCGATCTCGACCTGCGTGTTCAAGCTTCGCCCGAGCAGACACAGCTTGCGTCCGGCTCGCTGAGCGATATCACCGAGCAGCATCAGGCGCTGCACGTTGCTGGCGAACATCACCACGAAGACGCGCGCGGTGGCCTTCGAGACCAGCCGCTCCAGAGCCGCACCGACGGCGCGCTCCGAGCCGGGACGGTCGGCGACGTCGATGTTGGTGCTGTCGCTGAGCAGCAGGTTCACGGTCTCATCGCCGATCTGACGCAGGCGCTCCTCGTCGGTGGGCTCGCCGTCGGGCGGATCGGGGTCGAGGTTGAAGTCTCCGGTGTGCAGGATCACACCGGCCCGGGTGCGGATGCGCAGCGCCGAGGCCTCCACGATCGAGTGCGTGACGCGCACGGGTTCGATCTCGAAGGGTCCGACGCCGTAGCTGCGGCCGGCTTCGGCCGTTCGCAGATCGGCGTCCCCGAGCTCGTGCTCATTCAGGCGCTGGCGCGCCAGGCCGATCGCGTGGGGAGGCCCCCAGACGGGAACGGCGAGATCGGCGAGCAAGTACGGCAGCCCGCCGACGTGATCCTCGTGACCATGCGTCAGGAACACGCCAGCGACCCGGCTCGCGTTTTCGACCAACCAGCTGAAGTCCGGGTGGATCACGTCGACCCCCAGATCGTCGTGGGGGAAGCTGGTGCCGCAGTCGATCACCAAGACGCCGTCGACCTGTTCGATGGCGAGGCAGTTCATCCCGATTTCGCCAAGGCCTCCGAGGGGGATCAGGCGAATGGAGTGCGGGTCGAGGGGGGGAAGGGCCTTCAACGGGGAGACCGGCATCGTACACGTCCGCCTGGTCGAAGCCACGGCTTTTGCCGCCTTTCGGCGGGGAAGCGGCGGCTCGGTGGACTTGCCCGGGGCGGCACGGGCACGCCGGTGCCGTGCGGCTCTGGCGTTCGAGGCGTGCGCGAGTTACAGCAGGTGGCAAGCTTTGCTCCCAGGAGGAAACCGTGGCCGACATCAAAGCCGTTTCGCCCGAAGAGACCCAGCAGCTGCTCAGCCAAGGGTACGTCTACGTCGACGTCCGGAGCGAACCCGAGTTCGAGCAGGGACACGTCCCCGGCTCGGTGAACGTGCCGCTCTTGCACATGGCTCCTGGCGGCATGCAGCCCAATCCGGAGTTTTTGGACGTGATGCAGTCCGCGTTCGACAAATCGGACAAGCTCATCATCGGGTGCCGTTCGGGAGGGCGCTCGCGCCGCGCGGCCGAGATGCTGCTCGCGGCCGGCTTTGGGGATCTCTGCGACATGGCCGCGGGTTGGGAGGGCAGCCGGGACGCCTTCGGCCGCGCCGTGCCGGGCTGGAGCAAGAAGGAGCTGCCGGTCGAGAAGGGGCTGCCCGCGGGCCAGAGCTATGCCGACGTCAAGCGACGGGGCTCGTCCACCTGAGGTCCTCGCCGCTCAGCGGCTCGCTCGCGCCCGCCGATAGTCGGCGGCCGACTTTTCGATCACGGAGTGGTCTCGGGCGGCCTTCTCCGCTTCGGACACGAGCTCGGCCGTGAAGATCGTCAGCCCCCAGATCCCGTTCTCGCGCCGCCGGAACGGGTAGCGCGTGCCCCGCACCGTCTGCACGGTGGCGCGGTCCCCCTGCTGGTCGACGTGATCGATGCCCGACATGTCCCGGCGCAGCCGCTCGACCCAGCCCCGCTCTTTGGCGAAGGCCGCGAACACGTCCGCCCCGTCCGGGGCGTTCGCGTGCACGGCGTAGGCCTGAGCGAGACGCTGGCGCTCCGGCTCGGGGTAGTCGGCGAGGACCAGCTCGCGCGATTTGCGCCGGTAGTCGCGGATGGTGTAGGCGGCATGCTGTGCCGCCGTCTCGAGGTAGGCGAAGAACTCCTCGGGGCGGTCGCGATTGATGGCGCTCATGACGCGCAGGTACGCCCCTTCGGGCGTGCGATCGCTCGGATAGGTCAGCCACGCCCAGGCAAACCACAGGAGCGGCAAACCCGAGACGGCGGCGACCAAGATCCAGGTGATGCGGCGGCGCGGCAGCACGCCGTTGTCTAGCACGCGCGCGCCGCCGATCTGTACCAGCGAGCGTCTTCGATGCTACAAACCGCGCCGAATGTGGCAGGGCGCGAAGGTGGCCGTGGTGATCCCGGCGTTCAACGAAGAGCGGCTGATCGGCCGTACCCTGTCCGGCATCCCGAGCTTCGTCGACACGGTGTACGTCGTCGACGATGCCAGCAGCGACCAGACGACGGCCGCCGTGGTCGCCAGCGGCGACGCGCGGGTGCGCACGCTGCGGCACGCGGACAACCGCGGGGTGGGGGCCGCCATCGCCACCGGCTATCGCGCGGCGCTGGCCGACGGACACGCCGCCGTCGCGGTGATGGCGGGGGACAACCAGATGCACCCGGGCGATCTCTCGAGCCTGGTGGACGTGGTGGCGTCGGGCCGCGCCGACTACGCCAAAGGCAACCGCTTCGATCATCCGCGCGCCCACGACATGCCGGCGGCGCGGCGCCTCGGGGGCCGGTTGCTCTCCCTGCTCACGCGCTGGGCCACGGGCCTCGCCGTCAGCGACACTCAGTGCGGCTACACGGTGATCGGCGCCGATGCGTTGCGGGTGCTGCCGCTCGACGAGCTCTGGCCGCGCTACGGCTATCCGAATGATTTGCTGGCCCTGCTGGCGGCGCACGGAATGCGCGTGGTCGAGGTCCCCGTGCGCCCCGTGTACGCGGGCGAAGCGAGCGGGGTGCGCGCCTGGCACGTGCTCAGCATCGGCGCGCTCATCGGTCGGCGCTGGCTTCGAACCCGATCCTCGAGGCGCAGAGCGACAACGACGGACTTCCAGCAGGATCGAATCGCCGCCGAGCGAGCGGCGCTCTAGCTCGTCCGTTTCGGCAGCGCTTCGACGCCGCCACGCGCTTCGAAGCGCGCGAGTGTCAGCGCCGTTCCCGGAGCGACCTTGCCGGCGACCGGGCCAGTGGTAGAAATCTCGTTTCGAGCCCGCGACGGCGCGGGCATCGAGCTCGAACCATGCGCATCACGATGATCAAAAAGCAGCTCGCCAGCGGCGAGCCTTGCGGCAAATGCATCCAGGCGGAGCAGACGCTGCGCACGCGCGGCCTGTGGGACCGCATCGACGAGGTGATCTGGGCCGTCGAAGGGGACGCCGCCTCGGCCGGCATGCGCCTGGCGTCCAAGCACCAGGTCGAGCTGGCGCCGTTCTTCGTCGTCGACAACGGCGGGGGCGAGCGGGTCTATACGAGCACCCTGCAGTTCATCAAGGAAGTGCTGACGCCGGCCGCACCGGCCGCGGGCGCCGCGAAGGCGCCGACCACGGAGGACTGGCCCGAGCTAGCGCGGAGCTACGCCGAGCGGCACCCGTCGGAGATCCTGGCCTGGGCGCTCGATCGCTTCGGGGCCGACTGCGCCATCTCCTTCAGCGGCGCTGAGGACGTCGCGCTGATCGACATGGCGTCCAAGCTGAACAAGCCATTTTCGACCTTCTGCTTGGACACGGGGCGCCTGCATCCGGAAACCTATCGTTTCATCGAGAAGGTGCGCCGCCACTACGGCATCGAGATCCGGCTGATGGCGCCCGAGCCGGAGCCGCTGCAGCGCTTGGTGCAAGCCAAGGGCCTCTTCAGCTTCTACGACGACGGGCACCACGAATGCTGCGGGCTCCGCAAGGTGGAGCCCTTGCGCCGGGCGCTCGGTGACTACCGCGCGTGGGTGACCGGGCTCCGCCGCGATCAAAGCCCGGCGACCCGCGGCTCGATCGCCGTGATCGAGCCCGACGCCGCCCACCGCGGGCGCGACGGCGCGCTCGTCAAAGTGAACCCGCTGGCGAACTGGAGCTCGCGACACGTCTGGGAGTACCTCCGAGACAATGACGTCCCCTACAACGAGCTGCACGACCGCGGCTTCGTGTCGATCGGGTGCGAGCCCTGCACGCGAGCGATCCGACCGGGCGAGCACGAGCGGGCGGGTCGCTGGTGGTGGGAGGAAGCCACGAAACGCGAGTGCGGGCTGCACCTGGATCCGAAGAAGTGAGGCACGCGCTGGCACGGGCGGCGGGCGCAGCGTGAAGTGAAGCCCGCGCTGGCGGGAGCGCTCAGCGGGGCGGCGGGCGCAGCGTGATGACGCGGCCACCAGGCGGGGGCGGCTCGAGCGGTGGCAGCGCCATCACCAGCCGTTCGACCAGCGGCAAGGCGTGCAGCGCCGCCGCCTCCGCGTGCAGCTCGGAGAACGCGCCCGCGAACACCACGATCAGCTGATAGATGCCGCCGAAGGGACGGGTGAAGTAGCCGAGGTCGTCACCTTGATGGCTCGCGCGCAGGCTGCGCGCCCCTTGCTCAACCCGCTCGCGAACCGCGGCGATGGCACGAGCCGTCAGCACCTCGCGGCGATACGCCTGCCGATCCTCGTGCGTGCGGCCGCTCAGGTTGCGCGCGTACTCCAGGAGCTCACCCCGCAGATCGTCGGCGACGCCGTGCCCATCGAGGAAGCTTGCCCAAGAGTCGTCTTGCAGCAAGTCGACGAGCCCGAACCCATACCGGGTGGCTCGCAGCTCGAGCGCGGCGGTCCGCCGCGCGACCTGGACGTCCTCGACGCCGCGCCGGCCGTGGGAGGCGCCCCAGATCACCGGCGAGCTGTCATCGATGACCACGGCGGCCAAGCCGGACGCCCGCTGCGACAACACGCGCAGCTCCTCGTCCAGGCGCCGCGCGAGCGGCTCGCGCAGCTGCGCCAGCCGCTCGCCGAGCGGCTCCACCAGATCCATGAACGAGCTGGCGAGCGTCCGGAGCCTCTCCTCGAGCGTTCCCCGCTGCTCGGGCGGCGTGGAAAACAGCGCGACCATGCGGTAGCCGTTCGGCAGCGGGCACCAGAGGACCTCGGGGGCGGTCGGGTCGCGCCCGCCGATCTCGATGCGCGCGTCGTCGGCGCCCAGCTCCCTTTGGATCAGCTCGAGCAGCTTCAGCAGGGCCGCAGTCACCGCGGCAGCTTACGGCCTCCGTGTCCGCGGACCAAGGCTCACGGCGCCGTCGCCGGTATCTCGCTCGAATTTTCGAGCTCGAGCTGGTTTTGCAGCTGCCCCGGCGCCAGGTCCGACGCTACTTCGGCGGCGCCGGCCAGCGTCCGAGGATCGACGCGGCCGCGCAGGGTCACGACGCCCCCGAGCACGACGACGTCCACCGCTTCGGCGTCGATGCCAGCCGCGTCGCTCAATGCGCGCCGCACGTCCCGCTCGAGCCGGCGGTCGGTCGCGAGGTCCGAGGAACCCTCGACGCGCAGCCGATCATCGACGCGGGTCAAGCCGCTCTGGCGGGCGGCCAGCTCCTCGGCGCGGCGGCGGGCGGCAGCGCCGTCCACCGTCCCGGTCAGGAGCGCTACCCCGTCGTGAACGCCGACCTGGACGTCGGCCTCGTGGAGGTAGGCGTCGGCCTGAAACGCGGCCCGCAGCCGCTCCGCCAGCAGGCTGTCGTCTGCGGGGCGCAGCGGCCGCACCAGCAGGCGGTTGTTCACCCGGCGTATCCCCCACGTGCTGCTCGCATCCTGTTCGGCCGCGCGCAGCGCGAGCAGGGTCGGCGCCCGGCCGCTGAGCGTCGCCACGCCCTGCTCGACAACGACCTCGATCGCCGCTCGCCGCACGCGCGGATCTCGGGCGAGCGCGGCCTCGAGCGCGGCCTCGATGGCTTCGTCCGGCGGCTGCGGTCGCTCACTTCGGCGCGCGAAGTCCCGCGCCGACGGCCGGACCCCCAAACCGGTCACGTCGACGTCGCGCGCCCCCACGACGCGCGCGGCCTGCGCCGCGAGCCGGCGTTCGCGCGCGGAGTCGACGGTGCCTTCGAGGACCACCGTTGCCTGTTCGACCCGCGCCTCGATCCGCTCGTCGTCGAAGCGGACGTCGTAGGTCAGCCGCTGCAACACGTCAGCGCGGACCTCGGCCGCCGCGCGCTGTTCCGCCGAGCTCACCGCCAGGTCGTTCTCGATCTCGAGCACCCCGCGGATCCCCCGCGTGACCTGCTCGGCGAGCGCTGACTCCGCCGAGGACGGCACCGTCCCGGTCAGGCGCGCCGTGCCGCCTTCGACGATCACCTCGATGTCCAGGTGGTCGGTAGCGGGGCCCGCCAGCAAGGCGCTCCGCACGTCGCTCGCGACCTCGGCGTCCGTGCGATCCGTGGGGGCCACCTGGATCCGATTGCGGACCTCGCGCACCCCACGGATGGACTCCGCCCGCCGCTCCGCCCGCTGCTTGACCAGCAGGTTGTCCGCGGTCCCGAGCAGGGTGACCACCCCCTCGTTCGCGCGCGCCTCCACCCGGAGTCTTCCCGCGTCCTGGCCGCGCCGCAGGCGCCACTCGACCGCTTCGCCGACCGCGTCGTCCGAGCGGACGGCGGGTTCGACCGCGACCCTCGGGCGCTGACGAGCTTCGGAGGCAGCCACCGGCACCTCGACCGCCGCGGCCCGCGGCCGAGGCTCGACCCGGGCTCGACAAGCCGTGACGGCGAGCGCGCCCACGACCGCGCATACCAGGACTGATCGCATCGTGCTTCCGGCGCTTGGCCTGCCTCTACCGGTGACGAGCGGAAGGCGGACTGTCAACGGCGCCGCGCGACGAGGCCCGCGCCGAGCCGCCGAGCGCCCGGCGGCCTCCGCTGCGCCGCGCGTTTTGATGTTTCCGTTCGCCCCACGAGGGGCAATTCGTCACGCGCGTCGGAGCTGCGGGCGCTCGGGAACGCCCTCGCCGCCCATCGGTACGCCGATTGCACTATCACCAGCGAGAACCTTTTCTTTTTCTACGAGCCGCTAGGTGCCCGCTCGCCGGGCAGGAGGACGAAAATGAAGCACTCGTTTGCATGCACGCTCGCGGCGCTCGGCCTCGCGGCAGCGGGCTGCGCCTCGCAAGACAAGCTCGAGCCGGCCGCGACCGCGATGCCAGCTCCTGGTGTCGGCGACGCCGCGATCGCTCAGGCCTCCGGCGTGGCGATCACGGCTTCGGCCAACGCTTGGCGCGGCGCGGAGGTCGTCAACGAAGCCATGACGCCGATCCGGGTCGGGATCGAAAACAACAGCGGCCGCCCCCTATGGGTGCGCCTCGACGCGCTGACGCTGAGCAGCGATGAAGGCGAACGCGTGGCGGCCATCGCCCCCCAAAACGTGCAAGCAACCATCATGAACTACCGCATCGCGGGTCCGGTCCCGCCGCACGTCGACACCAGCGGGCACAAGGTGAGCCCCGAGTTCTCGACCTCGCACTCCCGCCACCCCATCCCGTCGACCGGCTACGTCGCGCCGGTGGAGCGCCGGTACAGCGCCGATCCGGCGGACATTTCGACCGACGAGCTCGCCCGGTCGGCGCTGCGCGAAGGGACCATCCCGGACGGGGGACGCGCCTCGGGCTTCGTCTACTTCGCAGACCTGCCGCTCGACGCCGAACGCGCGACGCTGCACTACCAGCTGATCGACGCCAGCACGGGAGCGGCGTTCGGCAGCATCGCCATCCCGTTCGTGGTGGATTGAGCGGGGCCAGAGGAAGAAATTCGGCGCGCTCGGGACGATCCTCCGACCGAGCGCGCCGCTGCTCGTTCAGCCGAGCAAGTCCTTGACCGTCTCTCGCTCGCCGACGAGCTCGTCGTTGGTCACGCGGAGCTTCTCTTTCGCGAAGGCGTCCATCTCGTAGCTCTTCACGACCTCGTAGCTGCCTGGCTCGGTCGTGCGCACGGGGACACCGGCCCATATCCCCTCGGCGAAGCCATAGAAGCCGGTGCTCTGCACCGCCACCGAGTGCACCTTGCCGGGCGTGCGGAGGTCGCGGACGTGATCGATCAAGGCTGCGGCCGCCGAAGCCGCCGAGCTCGACCCGCGCGCCGCGATGATCTCGGCGCCGCGCTTGCCCACCTTCGGCAGAAACTCCGACTTCAACCAGGGCTCGTCGCCGATCACCGCCACCGCAGGCTTTCCGCCGATCTTGGCGTGGGTGAAGTCGGCGAACATGCTCGGGCTGTGGTTGCCGTAGATGTAGAGCTCCTCGACCTGGGTCACCGCTGCCTTCGCCTTCTGCGCGAGCAAGGACGCGGCTCGGTTCTGATCCAGCCGCACCATGGCGGTGAAGCGCTCCGGAGGCAGCCGCTTGGCCTGCGCGGCGGCGATCATGCAGTTGGTGTTGCAGGGATTGCCGACGACCGCCACCCGGCAGTCGTCCGCGGCGACCTCGTCGATGGCCCGGCCTTGACCGATGAAGATCTTGCCGTTGTCCTTGAGCAGGTCCGCCCGCTCCATGCCCGGGCCGCGTGGCTTGCTGCCGACCAGCAAGCACCAGTTCGCGTCCTTGAAGGCCACCTTCGGGTCGTCGGTCAGCACGATGTCGCTGACCAGCGGGAAGGCGCAGTCGTGCAGCTCCATGGCGACCCCTTTCAGGGCTTGCTGCGCCTTTTCGACAGGGATCTCCAATAGCTTGAGCAGGACGGGTTGGTCGGCGCCGAACATCTCGCCGGCGGCGATGCGAAACAGCAGGCTGTAGCCGATATTTCCCGCGGCCCCGGTGACGGCGACGACGATGGGCTGGTTCATCTGGTGAGCACTCCGCAAAGGTTTTGGTTTCGGCGCGCGCCACGGCGCGTCGGCTCCCTCTAACACGATCGGCGCCGCTTTCGAGCCTCCGGAGGTGCAGGCTCCCGGGACCCGGCCCGGCCGTGGGCCCCTGCTCGTCTGTATACCCCCGCGCCAGAGCGTCCTGGCTTGCATTCCCGGTTACGACCCGCCCCGATTTGCTCTACGCTCCTCACCCCCATCCCCGGCGCCGGCCGGAACCGCACAGCCTCTCCGCCAGCAGCCAGCACGGGCCAACGGACATGAAAATTCACGAGTACCAGGGCAAGCAAATCTTTTCACGCTACGGCATCCCCATCCCCCGCGGCGTCGCCTGCTTCTCCGCCGACGAGGCGGAGCGAGCGGCCCAGAAGCTAATTTCCGAGACCAACGTGCCGGTCGTGGTGGTCAAAGCCCAAATCCACGCTGGCGGCCGCGGCAAGGGCGGCGGGGTCAAGGTCGTGAAGGGCGGCCCCGCCGAGGCCCGCCAGGTGGCGGAAAAAATGCTGGGCATGCAGCTCATCACGCACCAGACCGGACCCGAAGGCCAGACGGTGCGCCGCCTGTACGTCGAGCAGGGGCTCGACATCGCCCGGGAGCTCTACCTGGGCCTGGTGGTCGACCGCGACAAGCGCCGCATCGCCGTGATGGCGTCGACCGAAGGCGGCGTCGAGATCGAGCAGGTCGCCGCCGAGACCCCGGAGAAGATTTTGACCGAGCACATCGATCCGGTGGTCGGTCTCTCGGGCTTTCAAGCGCGCAATTTGGCGTTCGGGCTGGGCGTGGGCGACGGCAGCCCCGACCCCAAGGCGACGGTGAAGCAGTTCACCCAGACGCTGGCGCGCCTGGCGGAGCTCTTCGAGAAGGAGGACTGCTCGCTGTGCGAGATCAACCCGCTGGTGATCACCCGAACGGGTGAGGTGGTCGCGCTCGATTCCAAGATCAATTTCGACAGCAACGCCGCCGCTCGGCACCGTGAGTGGGCCGAGCTGCGCGACGAGGCCGAGGAGGATCCGGTCGAGCTCGAGGCGCAGCAAGCCGGGCTGAGCTACGTCGCGCTCGACGGCGACATCGGCTGCTTGGTCAACGGCGCAGGCCTCGCCATGGCCACGATGGACATCATCAAACACCACGGCGGCAGCCCGGCGAACTTTCTGGACGTCGGCGGCGGAGCGACCAAGGAGCAGGTGACGAAGGCCTTCAAAATGATCCTGTCGAGCGACAAGGTGCGCGGGATCTTCGTCAACATCTTCGGCGGCATCATGCGCTGCGACGTCATCGCGGAAGGCGTGGTGGCCGCCACCAAGGAGCTCGGGTTGAACGTGCCGCTCGTGGTGCGGCTCGAGGGCACCAACGTCGAACAAGGCAAGCAGATCCTCGAACGGAGCGGCTTGAGGATTCAATCGGCGGACACGATGGCCGACGGAGCCAAGAAGATCGTCGCATCGGTGCGCGGCTGACTTAGGGTCGAGGACGGAAGATATGGCAATTTTAGTCGATAAAGACACCAAGGTGCTGGTCCAAGGCATCACCGGCTCTGCAGGCTCGTTTCACGCGCGCCAGTGCATCGCTTACGGCACTCAGGTCGTCGCGGGCTGCACGCCTCACCGCGGCGGCGAGACCTTTTCTGCCGAAGGACCGGGTGGCAAGGCGGTCACGGTGCCGGTCTTCGATACGGTCGCCGAAGCGGTCGCCAAGACGGGCGCCGACACCTCCTGCATCTTCGTTCCGGCGCTGGGCGCGGCCGATGCCATCCTCGAAGCCTTCGACGCCGGGTGCCGGCTGGTCGTGTGCATCACCGAAGGGATCCCGGTCATGGACATGATCCGAGTGCGCCGCGCCATCGAGGGCAGGCCCGGACGACTGATCGGTCCGAATTGCCCCGGGGTCATCACCCCAGGAGCTTGCAAGATCGGGATCATGCCTGGCCACATCCATCGCCCCGGTCGCTTCGGCGTCATCTCGCGCTCCGGGACCCTCACTTACGAAGCGGTCGGACAGCTGACGGCGCTCGGCATGGGACAGTCGACCTGCATCGGCATCGGCGGGGACCCGGTGGCCGGGATGGATTTCGTCGATGCGCTGCAGCTGTTCAACGACGACCCGGGGACCGAAGGGGTGATGCTGATCGGTGAAATCGGCGGCGGCGCGGAGGAGAAGGCCGCGCAGTTCATCAAGGCCAAGATGAAGAAGCCCGTGGCCGGCTTCATCGCCGGCACGACGGCGCCGCCCGGCAAACGCATGGGCCACGCCGGCGCGATCATCTCCGGCGGCAAGGGCACCGCGGCCAACAAGATCGCGGCGCTCGAAGCGGCCGGCGTGCGCGTGGCTCCGTCTCCGGCGGAGATGGGCAAGACGCTGCAAAGCCTGATGTGAGCCATTTTCGAGGCCCCGCCGCTCGCGAAGGACGCTCGCGCGACCCATCTTGGGATCGAGGCGCGGGAACATCGGGAAAGCTTGTAATTTCCGATGGCTTGGCCTAAAGCCCAACGCGGCGGGGGCTCGGAGGAGAAATGGCGACCGAACGAACCCTGTGCATCATCAAGCCCGACGCTGTGGAGAAGCGCAAGCAAGGCGCGATCCTGCAGCACCTGCTGGACGAAGGTTTTCGCGTGCTGGGGATGCAGCAACTGCGGCTCGCGCGCTCGGAGGCGGAGGCCTTCTACGGCATCCACCGCGAGCGGCCGTTTTTCGACGAGCTGTGCACCTTCATGACGCGAGGCCCCATCGTGGTCATCGCGCTGGAGCGTGAGAACGCGGTCCAGCACTACCGCAACGTGATCGGCGCGACGGACCCGGCGAAGGCCGCAGAGGGCACGATCCGGAAGCTGTTCGGGACCAACGTGGGGGAGAACGCCGTCCACGGGTCCGACTCCGAAGAAAACGGCCGCCGAGAGGTCGCCTTCTTCTTCGCCGATCGGCAGCTGGTCTAGGCCTTCGGATCCGCCGGCATGCTTCACGGCAAGCCGCCGTCTTCGCGGCCCCCTCCGGGGGACCAGGGGGAGCGGCTAGAGCACGCTCGTGGGGAGCTGCGCGACGCCCTCGGCGCAGCGCGCAACCTCGAGCAGCTGCTCCGCTCGGTGAAAACCGGTCCACGCGCGCTGCGCGCCTTGATCCCGGACGCCGCCGCCTCTTGTCAGGTGGCCCGCCGTGCGCTCGAAACGCTGCTGGAAAGCCTACGGGCCGCCATCGCTGATCGCGGCCCCGTCGACGCGCTCGAGCGCTTCGTGCTCCCGCGCACCGCCGAGCTCGAACAGGCGCTCGAGCGCGCCGCCAACGGCCCGATGAACGCCAAGAACCGGCTCGCGCTCGAGAGCGTCGTCTCCCGCGCTTGGCGGCAGATCGACGCTGCCCGCGAGCTCATCGGGTTGTTCGAAGACGCGATCTGGTCGCCGCGCATCCGCCTGGACCTGGCGGAGCTGGTGCGCGAAACCTCCAAGCCAGAGACCCGGCCGCGTCAAAGCGCGCTCATCCGAGCGACGCTGCGGGTGCCGCCGCCAGCGGTCGAGGTCCTGGTCCACCCACGCGCGGCGATGACGCTTTTGGAGCTGATCGTCAACCTGGTCGCGGCCTCGGGGGGTGGCGCCGAGCCGCACATCGTGATCCATGGCGAAGGTGGCTTCAGCGTTCAGCGCGAGGCCGCCGACGGCGAGCCGCTGACGTTGCCGAGCCGGCCGCTGATCGCCCCCTCGCTCGAATGCATGCGCGCCGTCGCTTCCATCAGTGAAGCCAAGCTCGAGGTCGAGGCCCAGCAGCTCGCGGCGTCGCTGTTCTGGCAGCCTGAAGCGTGCGGCGGGCGCGGCTAACGCGACAAACGGTCTGCAGCGCAAAGCCTCCAGTCTGGCAAACTGATCGGTGCTCTAATCGCGGGGCCGACTGCCGATTGCGATCTGGACCCTCGAGGGCTACGGTCCCGAGGCATGAGCGCTGATCTGAAGACCGCGGTCGAAGCCGTTTATCAAGACCGTTCACTGCTCCAGACTCCGGAGCACCGAGCGGCCGTCCTTCGCAGCATCGAAATGCTCGACAAGGGGGAGCTGCGCGTGGCGACGCGCGGCGACGACGGCCAGTGGACCACCCACGCCTGGGTGAAGCAAGCGGTGCTGCTCTACTTCGCCATCACGGAGATGCAGGTCACCCAGGCCGGCCCCATTCAGTTCTACGACAAGATCCCGCTCAAGCAGGGGCTCGACGCGGCCAAGGTTCGGGTGGTGCCGCCCGGCACGATCCGCTACGGCGCCTTCGTGGAGCCGGGCGCCGTCGTGATGCCCGGCTACGTCAACATCGGCGCCTACGTCGGTGCGGGCACCATGGTCGACACTTGGGCCACGGTGGGTAGCTGCGCCCAAATCGGCAAGGACTGCCATTTGTCGGGCGGCGTCGGCATCGGTGGCGTCCTCGAGCCCCCCGGCGCACAGCCCGTCATCGTCGAAGACGGGTGTTTCATCGGGTCGCGCGCGATCATCGTCGAGGGGATGCTGGTCGAGCGCGAGGCGGTGATCGGCGCCGGCGTCACGCTGACGGCCTCGACGGCGATCATCGACGTCACCGGGCCAAAGCCGGTGGAACATCGCGGGCGCGTCCCGGCCCGCAGCGTGGTCATCCCGGGGATGCGACCGAAGCAGTTCCCCGCCGGGGAGTACCAGGTCCCGTGCGCGCTGATCATCGGCCAGCGCAAGGAGAGCACGGACCGAAAGACCAGCTTGAACAGCGCCCTCAGGGACTTCGCCGTCGCGGTGTGATGTCGAGCGATCTCGCGGACATCCTGCTCTGGCTTTGCAGCATCCCGTCGTTCATCGGGGAAGAACGGGCGCTCTGTGACGCCGTCCGAGAGCGGCTCAGAGCGCTGCCGCTGGCTGGGGCCATCCGCCGCTACGAAAACTCGCTCGTGGTTCCGCTGACCCGCGGCAGCGGCGGACCGCACGTCGCGCTGGTCGGGCACCTCGACGTCGTGCACACCGAGCATGACGGCCCGCCCCGCGTCGAGGGCGAGCGTCTGTACGCTGCCGGCGCCTCCGACATGAAGAGCGGGCTCTGCTTGATGGTCGATTTGGCGCTCCGACCCAGCAGCGCCCCCGTCGACCTGACGCTGGTCTTCTATTCGCGCGAAGAAGGTCCGTACGAGGAGAACGAGCTCGGCCCGGTGCTCGAGCAAGACCCCGAGCTCGACAAGGTCGACATCGCCGTCGCGCTCGAGCCGAGCGACAACAAGCTGCAGCTTGGCTGCGGCGGCTCGATCCACGCCAGGCTGCACTTCTCGGGCCGCACCGCCCACAGCGCGCGGCCGTGGCAGGGGGAAAACGCCATCCACAAGGCGGCGCGCCTGCTCGCGGCTTTGGGCGCGGCCGAGCCGAGCTGGGAGGAGATGGACAGCCTTCGCTGGGCGAACGTCACGAGCGCCACCCTCGCCAGCGGGGGCCGCGGGCGCAACATCATCCCCGACGGGTTCGAGCTGAACGTCAACCACCGCTTCGGGCCCGCGACTTCGGTGTCGGCCGCGCAGGACCATCTACGCCGGCTGGCAGGCACCGACGCCGACGTCACCTTCGTCGACGTCTCACCCCCCGCCCCTCCGCTGCGCCAGCACCCGCTGGTGCGTGCCCTCGCCGACAGCGGCGTTTTGGCGATCGAGCCCAAGCAGGCTTGGACGGACGTGGCGCGCTTTGCGGCCCGCGGCATCCCGGCGGTCAACTTCGGTCCCGGCGTGCAGGCGCAGGCACATCAGAAAAATGAGTGGACGCTGCTGCCCGCGCTGGCGACGGGCCGCCAGATCCTGAGAAAGTGGCTCGATCGGGTCGGGTCCGTTGCTGCTGGAATGGACGCGAGGTAATCTCGAGTGGGGCTGCTCCCGTCGCGAGTGGCCGCGAACCGAAGTTGTCGTCGGAACCCTGCGCCCCCAGTTTGAATCGCTGGTCCTCGCGGGCGAGCAGCGGAGGCGCACGACCGCCCCCGAGCCGCCCCGGCGGCCGCTGGCTAGTCCTCGCCGCCCTGGCGTTGAGCGGGTGCGACCGCCCCACTTCGCACGTGAAGGCGGAGCGGAGCGAAGCCGTCGCGGCGGAGACCGCAGGGGCGAGCGCGTCCTCGTTTCTGGAAGCAACGGCGCTAAAAAACGCCGTGGCGCGCTTGCGCGAGCGAGCCGATCCGCGAGCGCGCGCCCTCCGGCTCACCATCGAGCCCGACCGGGTGCTGCTTCAGTCCGAAGATCTCGGCGCGCCCGGCACGATCCAGCAGCTCGAGTACGAGAACGGACGGGTGCATGGTCCCGTTCGAGTCGTTTTGAAGGGAAGCGGCGACCTCGAAGACAACCTGTTCGACCTCGACCAGGCGCGCTTGGAAGCGGTGCCGGCGCTGGCGCGCGCGGCGATCGCTCGCATCGATCCTGCTCACGGCAAGGTCGACTCCGTGGTGCTGCGACGCCACCTGCCCCATGACGACCAACTGCGGTTTCGTGTGTTCGTCGAAAGCCCCTTGATGAACGGACAGCTCGACGGAGACGCGGAAGGCCGGCCGCTGACCGGCATTTGAGTGGCCGCCCCATTGACGGCGCCCGCTGGGGCGCCAAGCTGGCGCCGTGGAGAGCCTCTCCCAGCTGCTCGCCGTCTCCGCCGTCGTGATGGGCATCTCCTACACCCTCACGCGCGAGCGCCTCTTCGCCCCGCTGCGCCGTCGCCTCGGTGGCAAGGAGACCTGGGTCGGCTACCTGATCTCCTGCCCCTACTGCGCGTCGCACTACATTGCCTTCATCCTGGTGCCGCTCACGGCGACCTACCCGGTGCGGGTCGCGTACGACTGGGGGGCTGCGACCGTGGTCTTGAACTGGTTCTTCTCGTCGATCTTGGTGACCGTCGTCGCGGCCTTCCTGCGCATCGTCTTCTTCTTCGTCGACGAGAAGCAGAGCCTCTTGCGATCCGAGAAGGAGCACATACAGAGCGAAAACGGCGACGTCGGCCACCAGCGCGGCGGCTGAGCGGGGCGGCAGCGATCAGCCGGCGCGGCGGCTGAGCGTGGCGGCGATCAGCCAGCGCGGCGGCTGAGCGGGGCGGCAGCGATCAGCCGCGATCGGGCATGCCCGAGCGCTGCGTGAGCTCCGCCGGACAGGCGATCTGCTTGAAGACGATGTCCGGATTGTCCACGTTGTTGAACCAACCCAGGTACCACTCGCAGCCGGCCATCAGGTCCGGCTTGTCGCTGAACGCGTTCTGGCACATCTGGCGGACGCAGCCGGCGTCGTTGCCACAAACCCGGCGGAAGCCGCCCCACTGGTGCCCGAGCTGGTCATTGCTGACGCCCCACTGGTCGCTGCAGGCATTGAAGTCGCCCACGCCACCTCCGGGGAGCAAGAGGTCGAGCTGGTCGGCGCCCACGCCGCCGTTGTTGACGACCTGAACGATCATGCTCTTGTTCACCAGCGCGCCTGCGTCGCCGCTGTCCGCGGACCCCTTGAAGTCGATCTGGTAACAGCGCCCGCAGTGGTAGTTGCCGCCAGAGGCCGCCACGAAGCCGTAGGACACGTTCTCGCCCGCCGCCCAAGGGACGGCATCCCAGCACATGTAGGCGTCGCCGCCGTTGCAGGAGCTGGTGTTGCCATTACCTCCGTGCGGCTGATTCTGCTTGTTGCAGCTCTTGATGGGCGTTCCCCCTGCGTTGTCGCTCCAGCCACAGGCTGGTTTGCAGCAGTCCCAATACCGCGACAACCAGCCGTTGATACCACCGTTGGTGATCGGCGGCGGCCGCTCAGCGTTGCCGACCGAGCCGCCGTTGCCGCCCGAGCCACCGCTGCCGCTCGAGCCGCCACTGCCGCTCGAGCCACCGCTCCCACCCGAGCAATGTCCGCAAGAGCGGGCACAGGCGCCGTTCAGCCAGTCCGCTTCGCACCATCCCCATTCTTGGGCGTTGGCGCAGCTGTCATTGCCGGGCGGCGGGAAGTCCGTGCAGTCCTCGTTGCCGCCGCCCCCCGTGCCGCTCGGCGTGCCACCGGTATTGTCGCCGCCGGTGCCGCTCGGCGTGCCACCGGTATTGCTCCCACCGGTGCCGCTCGGCGTGCCACCGGTGTTGCTCCCACCGCTGCCGCTCGGCGTGCCACCGGTGTTGCTCACGCCGCCGCTGCCGGGCTGCGCCCCTCCACTCCCCGTTTGAACGCCGCCGCTTCCGCTGCTGTCGCCTCCGGTGCCGGCCGTCAGGGTTCCGTCGTTGTTGGCTTCCGGTGCTTCTGCGCTGCACGAGAAGGCGCCCGCGGCGGCAGTGAAAAAGATGGCGGCGCCGACGGCGCTCCGAAAGGGTCGTCGAGGAGTCATCACTCCCTCAGGTATCACCTGAGCGCACAAACGACCAGCCCCGGACCGATCGGTTTCTCGTATTCGATCATCTTCGAAAAGTTTTATGCAAACACGGCCCGTGAGCTCCGCAGGCAGAGCGGAGATTTTCATCGAAACGCGCTGCCCGAGCTGCAATCGAAGTAAGATTTCTCTCCGAGCGGATCCGGGTTTGCGGTCGTCGAGGGGACGTCGTGAGCGGGCCGCGCAGCGAGCGGAGCGCAAGCGGTCGTCGCCGAGCTTGGCTCGGCACCGCGTCGCGCAGTCGCGAACCGTTCGCAGAGCGGTCGTTGACGCTCGGTGTTCTAAAGGTCGCCCGGGCTCACAACGCCCCGTGCTCTTGCACGCTCTCCGCGAGCGGGCAGGTGCGAAGGCCCGCCTTGCTGGCCGCGGCGTTCAGCTCGCGCACCTGCGCTTCGGGCGCCTGGATCCGAAGGATCGTGCGGAGGTAGATGACGTCGGGGTGCTGGATCCTACGCTCGAGCCACTCCTGACGCTGCTGGCTGACCCCGATCGGATCGTCCTCGGCGGAAAGCCCTGCCAACTGGTCGACATTGCAAAAGACCCGCATGGCTTGTTCATAGCTCTGTCCTGATGAGGCCGCCGCCGGCTCGGCACCGGAGGTCGCGCAGCCGAGCGACAGGACGCACAAGGTGAAGAAGGAGGCGGCGGCTTTGGGCGAGCGCATGCTCCATAGACCCAAGCCAACGCTCGGCGCTTGGGCCCTATTTGCAATTGCAGCTCGACTGCAGCTGGGTTCCGAGGATCAGCGCGATCCGCTCACTCCACCACCCGCGATCGGCAGCTGACCGTGCAGTTGAGGCTCCCGGTCGGGCCGTCGTCGCACTCTTCCCCGAAGCTCCTCTGCACCACCCCGTCGCCGCAGTACGGCGACTGGGTGCAGTCGGGGTTGCAGGTCCCGTAGTCACCGGTGTTGTTCTCCTCGCCGAGGTCGCAGCGCTCCGGGCCGTTGCGGATCCCGTCGCCACAATAGGGCGCCCGCTTGCAGTCGTAGCCGCAGCCCGTGCCGTCGGCGGAGTAGGCGCGATTGTCAACCCCCTCGTCGCACTCCTCTTGCGGATCCTTGGTGCCGTCGCCGCAGTACGGCCCCCATTCGCAGCGGGTGTTGCAGCCCTCGTAGGCGGTGTCGCTGTTGTCCTCGCCCTCGTCACAGAGCTCGTATTGCGACTGCAGCTCGCCGTCGCCGCAGTACGGCACGGGCTTGCACTCGGGGCCGCAGGCGTCGGCGGTGAAGCCGTACACGTCGTCGTTGAAGCCGTTGTCGCACGCCTCGCCTTCGTCGCTCTGCACGGTGGCGTCGCCGCAGTGCGGGCCCATACTGCACGCCGCCGTGCAGCCGCCGTACTCACCCGTGTTGTTCTCGGCGCCGAGGTCGCATTCCTCGTAGGGATCGTCCTGGTTGGCGTCGCCGCAGAGCGGGCCCCAAACGCACATGTTCGTGCAGCCGCCGTAGTCGTTGGAGGCGAACTGGCCGTAGTCGCACGACTCGCCGCCGCTGACGACGCCGTCACCGCAGAACGGCTCGAGCTCGCAGGTGGCGCTGCAGTTCTCGCCGCCATCGCACTCCTCCGGCCCGTTGCGCACGCCGTCGCCGCAGCGCGGCCCCGGCTCGCAATCGTAGCCGCAGGAGCCCGGCCCGTAGGTGACGCCGTTCTGAGCCCCCAGGTCGCACGTCTCGCCGCCGTTGAGATCGCCGTCCCCGCAGTAGCCCCCGAAGGTGCAGGCGGTGGTGCAGCTGTTTGGACCGTAGCTCGCGTCGTCGTTCGCCGCGCCGTTGTCGCACTGCTCGTAGCCCGGCTGCGGAATGCCGTCGCCGCAGCGCGGCGGCAGCACGCAACCCGGGGCGCAAGCGTTGGGATCGCTGGCGAGCAGGTACAGGTCGAGGTTCTCGCCGTTGTCGCACGACTCCCCGGCCTGTTGGACACCGTCACCGCAGTAGGAGAAGGCCGTGCAATGCGTGTTGCACGCACCGGACACGCCGTCTTGATTGTTCGGGCCGTCATCGCAGACCTCGCCCGTCACGACGATGCCGTCGCCGCAGATCGGCTCGCAGAACGAGCGCTTGGGCAAAAAGCCGGAGAGGGTCAGCTGGAAGTTGGACTCCGTGGTGTGCCGCTCGGCGTGGAAGAACGCGATCTGGTAGACGCCACCTTTGGTGATGCCGAAGCGATCATCGGTGGGATCGTCCTCCTCGGCCTGGCTGCGCGCGCAGGCGCCAGGCGCCGAGCCGCCGCCGTGCACGGAGCAGGTACCATTCTCATCGCCGAGGACGACCCGCCCATAGAGGACACCGTGAACGCCGCCGATGTCGACGGCCAGGCGGTTGTTGATGAAGACCCAGACGTCGTCGTCGCCGCGGAAATTCAGCGTCTCACCGCCTTGGTACTGGAAGAAGTACTTGAGCTCGGTGGTGAAGTGGAAGTTGCGTCCGGTGCACGAGCCGCCGCAGCAGCCCGGATCACTGCAGGTGTTGCCGTGCCCGCGGCCGTCGAGCGGAAAGAATGTCCCGTCGACGAACTGGTAGATGTCCGAATCGGCGCCACCTTGTTGCGTCAACGGCAGCGAGTCGTTGATGACCGCGAAGTCGACGTTGTCGTTCGGATCGCTGTTTCTATACCAGAGCGAGTAGCTCTGCGCGCTCAGGATGGATGGCTGCGTTCCCGACCCCTTCTGGGGCTTGCCGTCGGCATCGAGCCGTCCACACGTCGCCGTGTTCGCCGTGGTGCACACGGGCCCGGCGATGCCGAGTCGCAGGTTGTCGATCTGGCGCTCGAAATCAGGATGGCCACCAGGGGCGCTGTCCGTCTTGAAGTCCCGATAGGTGACGGCCATCTCGACCTCACCTGGGTAGTCCTCGATCGGCCGGCAGTCGAAGCCCTCTTCCTCCTCACACTCCGAGGAGCAGCCGTCGCCGTCCGAGGTGTTGCCGTCGTCGCACTCTTCGTCCCCGGTGATGAGGCCGTCGCCGCAGGTGAGCTGCGCCACGCCGTCGATGAAGGTGGGCTCGTTCTGGCACGTCGCCGAGCAGCCGTCGCCGGCGATCGAGTTGCCGTCGTCACAGCCCTCCCCCGCTTCGACGTCGCCGTTGCCGCAGATGGCCTGGTCGCAGGCTTCGCCCGGGGTCGGGCAGGTGTGCCCCGGCTCGACGCGGCAGACGGAGTTGCAGCCGTCGCCGCTCATGCGGTTGTTGTCATCGCACTCTTCGTCGCCGGTGAGCACGCCGTCGCCGCAGCGCGGGAAGCACGGGGCGTCGGCGAAGGGGCACACCCAGCCGCTGTCCACGTCGCACTGGGTGCAACCATCGCCCGCCGTCAGGTTGCCATCGTCGCACTCTTCGCTCGGCGTCAGCACGCCGTCGCCGCAGACCTCTTGCGTGCAGATCGACGGGCCGAGGCCGACGCACGACCAGCCCATGTCGATCGTGCAGGCGCTGCAGCCGTCCCCCGAGGTCGCGTCCCCGTCGTCGCATTCCTCGCCGAGCGCCACGTTGACGATTCCATCCCCGCAGCGCGGGATCGGGAAGCAGACGCCCGGCAGCGGGCAGGAGAACCCCATCTCGACCGTGCACCCGGCAGAGCAGCCGTTGCCGACGTCGGGCGGGTCGCACCCCTCGTTTGCTTCGATCTGGCTGTTTCCGCACATGGCCGTGCCCGTGTCGGGAGAGAAGCTCAAACAGCCGGGCAAGCAGCCGTCGGTCCCGGGCGGATCGCAGACCTCACCGGGTTCGCGAACCCCGTTGCCGCACACGATCGTGGAGCTGCAGACACTGGGCTCACCGCTGCAGCTGGTGAACGGCTCGATGACACACGCCGCCGAACAGCCGTCGCCCGTGATCCGGTTCCCGTCGTCGCACGCCTCGGTCCCACGCAGCAGGCCGTCGCCACAGATCGGAAAGCAGCCGTTGGTCGAGCAGCGGAAGCCCGGCTCCACCTCGCAAGCGCTCGAGCAGCCGTCACCATCCTGGGGCGGATCTTGCCCGTCGTCGCACGCCTCGCCCGGCGTGCGCACCCCATCTCCACAGCGGATCGCGACGCACGCCTGCCCGGGCGTCGGGCAGTAGTAACCGTCTTCCAGCTGGCAGCTCGCCGAGCAGCCGTCACCGTCCATCGGATCACTCTGCCCGTCGTCGCACTGCTCTCCCCGCTCCCGCTGGCCGTTGCCGCACACCGGCAAGAGCAGACACGGGCTGCCGGGGCGCGTGCAGGCGTAGCCCTCTTCGACCTCCGCGCAGTCCGCGGTGCAGCCGTCGCCCGACATCGTGTTGCCGTCGTCGCAACCTTCGTCGCCCTCCAGGCGCCCGTTGCCGCAAATCACCGTGTTCACACACGGCTCGCCGGAGACGGAACAGTCGTAGTCCGGATCCTGCTCCCTGCAGTCCGCCGAGCAGCCGTCGCCGTCTTCCTCGCCGCCGTCGTCGCAGAGCTCGCCCGGTTCGAGCTCCCCATTGCCGCAGACGGCTTCCGGCTCGGGCTCGGGCTCTGCGTCCCCGGCGTCGGTGTTCAGACCGGGGCGGCCGCCCGTGCCGCCCTCGGAGACGCTCCCGCCATCGCCGGCGTCGGGCTCCTCGAACGTGTCGTCCGACGCGGTGACCTCCGGCTTGCCACCACAAGCGCTGGCCAGCAGAGCGGCCAGCACGAGCGGGGTGCCTTTCACCACGCGGAGCCCGCCGAGGTCGATCGCCCGTCGAAGAGCAAGGATAAGACGCGTCACCATGTGCTTTACGTACATCACTTTCTACCGAAGGCCGCCGAAATCGAGGTCCACCCGGCGCCCGGAAATCGATGGTCCAATTATCCGTCCAAGGCGCCCATAAGTGAAGCGAAAGCAGAGGCGTTCACCCGGCGGTGTTGGCCCTGGAGACGCCTGGTTTTCAGCAGCAGCGGATCGCCCGCCTACTTTCAACCGAGCAGCGCGAGCACCCGCTCACGGAAGGCTCGGATCCGCACGGCGTTCGTTCCGAGGTCGCCGCGGCCCAGCCGCGATTTGCTGCGCACGTCGATGATGGCTCCCGTGTCGGTCGCACGGACCCGCACGACCACGTCATCGACGAATCGCAGCAGCCGGGTCGTGGCCGTCGCTTCCAACGTCGAGCCCCCCTGGTCCACCGCGACCACGTCCCACCCCAAGTCGAGCGCCGCTGAACGTGCGGTGGCGAGGGCGCGCTCGGCGGAAGCTCCCACGGCGATGGGATCGAGATCGGGATAGGCGCGGCGCTGGATGGCGGCGTTTGCGACCGGGTAGCTCAGGTCCCGGCCATGATTGGCCGGCACCTCGGCCAGGGCGCGGTAGCTCGGCGGCGCGTCCGGGCAGGTGGTCACGTCATTGATCATCGGCGCGAGCAGCCGTCGCAGGACGTTCATGCGGCCCCCATACTGTGGCCGGCCGCCAGAACGTGCCAGAGTTTCGAGGCTACCGCATTCGGGGTCTCCTCGATCCGCCCACGCCCCAGGGCGCCGAGCGCCGCATGGACCGAACCGTCCAGATCATCACTAGCCATCAAACGGCCGACTTCGACGCGCTCGCCGCGGCGGCGGCGGCGCGCAGGCTGTACCCGGGCGCTCAGGTGGTGCTCGGGGGTGGGGTGTCCCCCGACGTGCGCGCCTTCGTATCCCTACACAAGGACGTGCTCGATCCCAAGCATCGATCGGAGGTGGAGCCCGGCGCCGTCGCGCGGCTCATCGTCGTCGATACCCGGCGGGCCTCACGGCTGCGCCACGTCCAGGCGCTGCTCGCCCAGGTCGAGCGGGGTCACACGGATTTGCACGTCTACGATCACCATGAGGCGAGCCCGGACGATATCGTGGGCTCCTTCGAGGTCGTGGAGGCGGTCGGCGCGGCAACGACCCTGCTCGTCGAGCGGATCCGCGAGCGCGACCTACAGCTCACGAGCTTCGAGGCCACCTTGTTCGCGCTCGGCATCCACGTCGACACCGGCTCGTTCAGCTACGCCCGCTCGCACGCCCGGGATTTGTCGGCGTGCGCCTGGCTCTACGAGCAGGGGTGTGAGCTCGAGGTCCTCAACCGCTACCTGCGTCCCGCCTTCGACGCGGCCCAGCGCGAGATCCTGCAGCGCTTGCTGGCGGGCCTCTGCACCGAACGCTTCGGCGGTCTGCCCGTCGCGCTCGCGGAGGTTTCACTGAGCTCGGGCGCGCCCGAGCTCGCGCCCGTCGTCAGCGAAGCGCTGGCGCTCAGCTCGAGCGCCGCCCTGTTTGCGATCTTCGAGCTTGGCCGCCAGCGACTGCAGGTCATCGCCCGCGGGCGGAGCCCGCTCATCGACTGCGGCCAGATCCTCAAGCGGCTCGGCGGCGGCGGTCACCCGGGTGCCGCCTCGGCGTCGGTCCGCTCCCGCTCGGCAGACGAGGTCATGCGAGTGATCGAGGAAGCGCTGCGGTCCGACCCACCCGCGCCGCAGCGGGTCGCCGATCTCATGAGCCAGCCCGTGCGCACCCTCGCCGCCGACCTGTCGCTCGGGCTCGCGCGCTCGGAGCTCGAGCGCTGGGGGACGACCGGCGCTCCGATTTTGAAGCAGCGTCGCTTGGTAGGGGTCATCTCCAGGCGGGACATCGACAAGGCCCTCAAAGCCGGGCGCGGCGAGCTGCCCGTCTCGAGCTGCATGGCGCAAGCCATCAAGACGGCGACGCCGGACGAGCCGTTGAGCGTCGCCTTGGACCGCATGGTCCAGGGCGACGTCGGTCGCCTACCGGTGCTCGACGGGGATCGCCTGGTCGGAATCGTGACTCGATCGGACATCCTACGCGCCCTGTACGGTAAAGACGGGCTTTGACCGTTCGGAAGCGCTGCCGTTGAAAACACACACCGGCACGCGGTGTGTGTCCGAAGCACCAGGCAGTGCAAAAATGAAAGAACTGCGTTCAAGTCTGTGATGCAGCTGCACCGGATAGTATTCACCGGAACGAACGTGCTTGCACAAAGCGGCAACGGGACCCCAAGATTCAAGTTGCTCTGATGTCCGAACGCTTACTCCGATTCACTCTGTTCACATCGTGCCTGATTCTTAGCGAGCTGACGGGCGCTTGCACGGCGGGGGGAGCAAACGATCCGGAGGCGAGCGGCATCGGCGGCGGTGGCGCCAACGTTGGCAACGGCGGCGAAGGCAATGCCGGCGGCAGTGGCGCCGCAGCGGCCGGTGGCGGCGGCGGCAATGCCGGCAACGGCGGCAACGCCGGCAGCCCCAACAACGAGCCCCCACCTGGCACTCAGGTGCAGAGCCTGATCCCCGCGCGCATCCGGCGCTTGAGCAACGTCGAGTACAATCGCTCGGTGCAGGCGCTGCTGGGCGTCGACGCGTCGCCGGCCGACGCCTTCACGCCGGACGCTCGCCAAGACGGCTTCACGTCGAACGACGCGCAGCGGGTCGATCCGGTGCTGGCCAATCAGCTCGACGCCGCGGCCAGCGCGCTCGTCGCGGAGGTCCGCCCCCGCATCGGCGAGCTCGCCCCCTGCCCGGACGGTGCCGCCCCCGAGGGCTGCGCCCGGGACTTCGTAGAGCGCTTCGCGGCCAGCGCCTATCGGCGGCCGCTCCAGGGGACCGAGGCCGACGCGCTGATGACGGTGTATCAGGCCGGCGCGCTGGACGCGACGTACGCCGACGGCATCGAGGCGGTGATGCGGGCGGTGCTCCAATCCCCCGGCTTCTTGTACATCACCGAGATCGGGGACGGTTCACAGTCGGAATCGGTGGGGCTCACTCAGTACGAGATCGCCAGCGCCATCTCGTACTTGTTCACCGCCGGTCCGCCCGACGCGGCGCTCTTGCAAGCGGCCGCCGAGGGCAAGCTGTCCGACGCGGCCGAGCGCGAAGCGCACGCGCGGCGGCTGGCGAACACCGCCGACGCGCACGCGCAGGTGGGTCGGGTGGTCAAGGAGTGGCTCGGCATCGATCGCATCACGGAGACGGCGAAGGATTCGCAGATCTATCCGCTGTTCGCCGACCTGCGCGATGACATGGAGGCCGAGTCGACGGAGTTCATCGACGCGGTGATGTTCGGGTCCGGCGGCGGGCTGACGGAGCTCCTGACGGCAGACTGGACGATGGCTTCCGCCGACTTGAACGCCGCCCTCTATGGCGGCAGCGGCAACGGGCGCGTCCCGCTGCCGCCGGAGCGCCGCGGCATCCTCAACCAGGGCGCGTTCTTGAGCGTGCACGCCCACGCCCACGAGAGCGCTCCGGTCCTGCGCGGCGTGGCCATGGTCCGGCGCCTCACCTGCCAGGAGGTCCCCTCGCCCACCACGCTGAACATCGACACCACCCCCCCACCGCCCGACCCGAGCCAGACCACGCGCCAGCGGTTCAGCGTCCACGTGGCGGACACGCAGTGCGCGGCGTGCCATCAAATGATCGATCCGTTTGGCTTCTCCCTCGAAGACTTCGACGGGATGGGGGGGCACCGCGTCCAGGACAATGGCCAGCCAGTCGACACCACGGTGGAGGTCATGTTGTCGGGGCTCGAGGGGAACTACGCCAGCAGCGTGCCGTTGATCGAGACGATGGCTGTGAGCGACCCCGTTCGCAGCTGCTTCGCCCGCCACCTTTTCCGCTTTTCTGCCGCCCGGAGCGACACGACCATGAGAGCCGTGGAGACCGCCTTCGTCGATACTTGGAACACGTTGCCCGCAGCCGCCCAGGAAAGCGTCGTGGAGGTGATGGTCGCCTTCGTCACGCAGCCGGGCTTCACGCACCGCCGGGGGACGCCATGAACCAGCGAAAGCTCGCGCAGACACGGCGTTCGTTCTTGCGGGCGGTGGGCGCCGGCGCCGTGGCGCTGCCCTTTTTCAAGCTGCTCGAGGGCTCGGTGGTGCGTGCCCAGGGGCTCGATCTGCCCCTCAAGTTCGTCGGCGTCTACCACCCGCACGGCATCGCCGCCGAGTTTTGGGCCATGCGGGAGGGAGAGTCGGAGCAGAACTTCGACCTCACCTACGCCGACTGTTCGCTCCAGCCCTTCGACGACCCGGCCACGTACGGTCGCTCCTTCAAAGATCGCATCCTGATCATCGAGGGCATCGATCATCTCTCGGGCGCCAACGGCCACGACTCCGCCGGGACCATTCTGACCGGCAGCCGCATCGACGGCAGCAAACAGACGGGGAGCAGCTCGCTCGACCAGTACCTGGCGATCGAACAGGGCCTCGGGGCGGACACGACCCTCTCGAGCCTCGCGCTCGGCGTCGGAACGGACAGCACGGAGTCCGGTCACACCCTCTCATTCGGTCCGGGCGGCGTCGGGCTGCCGAAGATCATCGACCCGGAGCAGACGTTCGACCTGATCTTCTCGAACCTGGTCATCGGCGACGACCCGGCCGCGCAGGCAGAGGCGCAGCGCAAGCGGCGAGTCGGACAGAGCATCATCGACTTCCTGCGCGGAGAGATCAACTCGCTCAAGCCGAAGCTCGGGCCGGCGGAGCAGCAGAAGCTCGACCAGCACCTGACCGGCATCCGCGAGATCGAAAAGCGCCTGTCGGCCATTTCCGGCGGCGGAGGAGGCGGCGGCGGTGGCGGCTGCGTCGCTCCCCCTCGCCCCTCACCAAACCCCTGGACGGTGCAGGAGTCCTGGGGCGAGGTGAAGAAGCTCAAGTACTTCAACGGCGGCGAGCCGTTCTTCGACGCCATCACGGACGCGCAGATCGACATGCTGGCCGCCGCGCTGGCGTGCGACATCACCCGCTTCGCGACCTTGTTCATGGCCGACCTCAGCTACGACGGCAATCCGCTGGGGTTGCCCGCCGACAACCACGGCGCGGTGGCCCACACCTACGACGCTTCCACGGTCGGTCGGGATTTCCAGGAGGCGGCCGGGACCCCCAGCACCTGGCTGCCGCTCGCCCAGATCAACCGCTACAGCTACTCGAAGGTCGCGCGGCTGATGCAGAAGCTCGACGAGCTCGGCGCGCTCGACGCCACCTTGATCTACGCCGCCAGCGACATGGGCAACCCGGCCATGCACAGCTGCCGCAACGTGCCAACGGTGCTGGCGGGCGGCGCGGGCGGCAAGTTTCGCATGGGCCGCCGGCTCAGGATGGGGCCGGACTGCAGCAACGGCCCCTGGTGCGGCGAGACGGATCCTTCGTACACCGGTGTTCCGAATAGCCGCATCCTCGTCAGCATCGCGCAGGCGTTCGGTGCGGAGATCGACCAGTTCGGGACGCAACCGGATCCGAAGTTCTCCTCCGGCACCCTGGACGGCCTGGTCTAGATCTAGATCTAGAGCACCGATCCGTTTGCCAGAGCGGAGATCCCGATGCATCGGGGGCCCCATCCAGGTGAGGGCCCCGATTCATCGGGAAACCCTCGCGTCTGCTCGCGGCTCGGTGCTCTAGAGGGTCTCATGCTCCGCGACAAACGCCTTGCTCCGCAAAACCGTTTGTCGCTCAAGCGAGCCGCTCTCCGCCGGAAGCCCTCCGGACGATCCCGCGACACCGTCCGCGCGCGTCCCTTCAGCCGCAGCGCGTCAGCGGCGTGGCAAATCCGCACGCGCTGCGGCGAGAGCGCCGCTCCCGAAGCCAGCGCGCCGTTTTGACAGTGAGCGTGCGCGCCCCCCTGTCGCACTCGCTCGAGGCCTTGTTTGACGCTGTCGCGCCCGCAGCGTCCGGGCGGCAGGAACGGCGGCACGCCGAATGCAGCTGACGAGCGGTTAGCCATCCCTGAAGGAGGAAATGCACCGATGATCAAAATGAGGATGTTGGGGACCTCGAGCGTCGCCGCCTGCCTGGCCCTCGCCGGCATCGTGGGCTGTGGGAGCAACAAGAGCCCGGAGCCCCGCCAACCGGCGAACTACCGCAGCCAGATGAACGCGGAGCTCGAAGCCGAGCGGCAGGAGTTCATCCAGGATCGGCAAGAGCAGGTTCAGGAACTGGACAACCGGATCGCGCAGCTTCAAAGCCGCATCGACAACGAGAGCGAGTACGTCAGCCAGGATCAAATCGACGAGTGGCAGAGCGACCTCTTCGAGCTGAAGCTCGAGAAGGAGCGCGCCGCGGCGCAGCTGCAGCGCGCGCGCGAGGTCACGCCCGAGCAGTTCCAGGCGATGCGCGGACCGCTCGAGGTCCAGTTCGATCGCCTGGAAGCCGCCACCGACGCGTTGGTGAACTCCGTCACGGGCGTCTTCGAGGACGAGCAGGAACCCGTGCGGGGTGAGGACGAGCCGGTCGATCCCGACGTCGACCA
>JAEZYZ010000025.1 GCA_023418705.1 Pseudomonadota bacterium
CGCCAGGCGTGCCGCCGGTGCCCCCTCCGCCCCCCGTCGCGGGTCCCGCTCCACCGGAAGCGGCAACCCCTCCGGTGCCGGCGCCGCCGGATGCCGTCGGGCTCGCACCGGTCCCACCACCGCCGCGGTCGTCTCCCGAGGGAGCGTCGTCCGAACAGGCGCCGAGCGCGAACGCGAGGATGAACGGGGACCATCGGGCAACAGATCGGAACATGGTGGTACGCCTCCCTGAACGGGCGGCGACCAGAGCAGGGCGCCACCCGAAAAAATTTGAAGCGCACAGATGCTGCCCCGCCCGAGCGCGGGCGAAAAGGCGATACTTGCGTTCGTTGATGGGCTTCGCCGAAAGTCTACTGAAATCCTGACATTGGCGCCGCGCGTCTGGGTGTCGCACACCGTCGCGCTTGCCGGCGCGCGCGGTCAGCCCGCGTCAGCGCTGTCGAAGAGGTGGGGAACCACGAAGCGCGCCGTGGAGGTGCCACCAGACGGCTCGTGCGCGCGGACGTCGAAGACGATGTCCGGAGGATAAGCCACGAAATGGCGCTGGCAGGCGATCAGCACTTCGCCCTGCTGGCGGTCGAACGGCGCCGCGGGATCTTCGAAGAGCAGGGCGCCGCTGGCTTCGGCTCGAATGCTGACCGCGACCCGTTCGGCACGCGACAGGTCGAGCCCCTGCAGCCGGTGGATCAGCAGGTCGACGCCTGGCCCGAACGTGACGACCTGGCGCTGGCCGGGCAAAAAGACGTTCTCTTCGATGACGAGGCCGCGAGCGCGGAGCACGGCGACCGTCTCCGAATCGATGATCGGCGGGATCGCGCTCCGGATCGCCTGCACGATGCGCACGATCCGTTCCGACGTCGCGCTGCAGCTCGCGCAGGCGAACAGGTGCTCCTCGACCTGGCCGAGCACGCTGGCGTCGAGGTCGTCCGCCCAGTAGTCGACCAGAAGCTCCCAAGCGACCGGAGCCGTGCACCCGTGCAGGTCCGTCATTGGGCACCCTCCGCCCGACCGTCGAGGCAACGGCGGAGCTGCGCCAGCGCGCGGTGGCGCACCACACGTACGTTGCCGGCCGTCGTCGCCAGCGCCGCGGCCACCTCCGCCGCGCGCTGGTCGCGGTAAAACGACAGCTGCAGCACCGTTCGAGCCCGATCGTCGAGGGCCGCCAGACAACGCAGCAAGGCTCCAGTGTCGAGGACGTCCGACTCCTCCGGCAGCACCGATAGATCGAGCTCGCTCGTGTCCGTCGGCTCCGCCCGACGTTCGCGGCGACGCACGCTCAGCGCCAAGTGACGGCAAGTCCCGAGCACGAACCGGTCGATCCGAGTGGGATCCTCGACCCGCCCAGCGCGCACTGCCTCCAAAACCGCGACCAGCACCGACTGCACGAGGTCGCGCGCACGATCTTCGTCGCGCAGGTGCTTGAGACCGTAGAGCCGGATGCGCGGCGCGAACCTGCGGCAGAGCTCCGCTTCTTCCGCTGCCGCGCCGCCCTGGAGCCCACGGCTCGCCACGCGGCGCGCGAGCTCGGCGTCGGTGATCTGCTGCCCAAGGACCGTGGACGACACCGCGCGGCAGCGTACCACGGCGGCGCGCCGTTCAAACCCCCAATGCGTCAGCGAGGGCAAGCAGCAGCGCACGTCCATCGCCTTGGTAGGAGCTACCGTGCATCAGGGCCAGCGTCCGCGGCTCGGTAGCGGCAAGCTTCTCCAGGATCGCCCGCGTGCCCGCCTCGAGCGCGACGCCGCCCAGCGCGCGGCGGGTCGCCTCCGAGGGGCCCAGCACCTCCTGCTCCGTCAGCGGCGGCAGATCGGAGCCCGCGTGAGTGAACAGGTCTCCGCAGAGCAGGGTGCGGGTGGTGGCGTCGAACAGGTAGCCACACTCCCAGTTGTGAGGGACGTGGGGAGCGTCGAGCCAGCGCAGTCGGTGCGTCCCGAGTGACAGCTCCTGGCCGTCCGAGAGCGCGCGCGGCGCTCGGTCGGCCAGGTCGCTGACCGACACCATCGCCCCGATGCTGCTGCACAAGGGCTCCGAGTTCGGCGCCAGCGCGAGCCACTCGTTCAACGAGCCGCACTCGTCCGCCTCCACGTGCGAGAAGGCAACGTACCGCAGCCTGCTCGCGTCCCCCAACACGTGCGCCACCGCCTCACGAACCAGCGGGAACAGCCGCCGCGGGCCGGTATGAAACAGCAGCGGCGCCTCGTCGTCGATCAAGAACTGGTTGAAGGTGAAGCCCCCCGGGACGACGCTGGGGGGCACGGGCGTGCTGATGCGGTAGGTGCGGGGAGCGATCTCGTAGACGCTGGTGCCAGAAGCGGTGTTGGTGACGGTCATGGCGGATCTCCTTTCCCCGACGTGTCGCGAGGACGCCGGGTGTTACGCACGAAACTGTTCGCTCTCGCTACGGGGCGGTGGACGGAGCGGGTGCGGGCGCCAGGAACGGCGTGCGCCCCCGCGTGCCGGCGCAGCCGCAGACCGCCGCGCAGCCCGTCGGTGGCGAAACGCCCGGGGGGCAGGGTTCATAGGCGCAAGCCATGGCCGGACAGGGTTCTTCGCGCGCCGGCGCCGGGGTGCGAGCGGGCGCCGGGGTGCGAGCAGGCGCCGGGGCGAGGGTCTGGTTTGGGGGAGCCTGCGGCTCGGTGGTCAGCACCGTGGGCGACATGGGAGGCGGGGTCGACGCGGGCGCGGGTTCGGGCGCGGGCGGAGGCGCGGGTCCGGGCGCGGGCGGAGGCACGCTCGACGCGCAGCTCACCAAGCAACCCATCGCCAGCAGGAGCAACCTTCGCATCGGCGCAGCATAACTCGGTTCAGCGGAGCGCGGCGAACCTCCGGGGCGAGGTGCGGCTCCCCCCTGCCTGGTCAGGACTCCATTCGACCCCATATTGACGAGAGCGCCGTCTTTCGTGTCCCGCCGCGGCGCTCGAGCGCATGCACCTCTTCACCCTTGGCCATTCCACCCGATCGCTCGAGGAGTTTCAGGCCATCCTCCAAGGAGCGGGTGTGCGTCGGCTGTGGGATGTGCGGCGCTATCCCGGATCGCGCCGCTACCCCCATTTCTCCCGCGACGCGCTCGAGCAGAGCTTGCCGGCGATCGGCATCGCTTACGAGCACGTGGCGGAGCTCGGCGGCCGTCGCAAGCCGCAGCCGGACTCACCGAACCGCGCCTGGAAGAACGCCTCCTTCCGCGCGTACGCCGACCACATGGCCACCGACGAGTTCCAGGCGGCCATCGAGCGACTCGAGGCGGCAGCGGCGCGCGAACCGCTGGTCATCGTCTGCGCGGAGGCCCTCCCCTTCCGCTGCCACCGCCGGCTGATCGCCGATCTGCTGGTCGCGCGCGGCTGGGAGGTCACGCACTTGCTCGGGCCGAAGCGAAGGGAGCCCCATCGGCTGAACCCGGACGCGCGCCTGCTCGACGACGGGCGGCTGGTTTATCCTGGCAGCTAAAGAACCTTCGACGGTCATGGTATGGAACACACATGCCGATCGCCCGAGGTGCGCGCGTCTTGTTCCAAGGAGATTCGATCACGGATGCCGGCAGAAACCACGCCGCGATCGAAGCCAACGATGCCGACGGCATGGGCAACGGCTACGCCTACCTGGCCATCTGCCGCCTGCTCGCGGACCGCCCCGATGAGGGCCTGGCGTTCTTCAACCGTGGCATCAGCGGCAACAAGGCCGTCGACCTGCTGGAGCGCTGGGAGGAAGATTGCCTCTCGCTTCGACCCGACCTGGTCAGCGTCTTGATCGGGGTCAACGACCTCTGGCACGGCATCGACGGAGCCGGCGGAAGGAGCGCCGAAGAGTACGAGCAGGATCTGCGACGCCTGCTCGATCGCACGCGCCAGCGCTTGCCACAGGCCGCGATCGTGGTGGGTGAACCGTTCGTGCTGCGGACCGGCGCGGTCGACGGGCGCTGGTTCCCTGAGTTCGATGTGCGGCGCGCCGCCGCGCGCCGGCAGGCGGAGGCGGCGGGCGCGCTCTTCGTCCCCTTCCAGGCCGTGTTCGATGACGCCGTGCGCGCCGGCAGCGCTCCAGCGTACTGGGCGGACGATGGCGTGCACCCAACGCCGCAGGGCCATCAGCTGATGGCCGACGCCTGGATCGCGGCGGTCGAAGGGAGCTGAGCGCTCGCCGCGCGGCGCAGCGTGCCCCGGTTTGCACCCGCCAGCGGCGACGCTAGGTTTCTGATGTGCGAGGCCGCTCCCGGATGATGCGATGGCTGCGGGTGATCGCCGCCGCGGTGGTGATGGCGGTCGCGTTCGTGCCCGCCTCGAGCTTCGCCGGCCAGCCCACTGACGTGGTGCTCGTCGCAGAGCAGGCGCCGCTCGGGCAACGCCAGGCCAGCGCTGCCGCCGAGCGCGTCCTCCGGCTTGCACCTCGGCTATCGCGCGACGCTGCGGCGCCGCGTGCGCTCGTTGCGAAAGCCCCGGCGCAAGCGCGCGAAGCTCGGGCGCCGCGCACCAAGCTCTACCTGTCGAACTGCACCCTCCTGCGCTGAGCGGTGACGCGCTGGCCCGCGTCACCGCTTTTCGCAGGAGGTTCCCATGTCGTGGCTCTCCGACCGGCGCCGCGCGCTGCTGCGCGCGCTGGGTCGTGCTTCGTGGCGTTTCGTCCGAACATTGATGATCGCGCTGGCCGGGGTGGGCCCCGTCCCACCCGCCCGGCCGCTGCCGCAGCGCGAAGTCGCCGCCGAGCAGGCGCGCGGCGGCGAGCGCGCCTAGCGCGACAAACGGTCTGCGGAGCAAGGCGTTTTGTCCGCGAAAGACCATCTAGACCCAAAGGGCGCAGGTCTAGCGACCGGATTGGCTCCGGGAGCAGGGTCGGATTGTAGCTGGGCATCGGTGACCCTTGGAGCTGCGGGCGAAGAGTTGGCGCACGGTCTGCACTGGCGGAAGCGCGTAGCGCAGACCTGGGAGCTACCAAGCCTCGAGAAGGCGGAACAGGATGGGCAGCTCGGGGCGCCAGGAGAGCAGGCGGATTGGCTTCGAGCGTGTTGAGCGGCGCGTGCAATGCACGCACGCCGTTCTTGAGCTGCTCGATGATGTTTTCCTGGCTGCAGCGGTCGTCGGCCTCGGCGACGACCTCGTCCTGGCTCAGAGACCCGTCGCTGGTGATGTAGAAGAAGTACCGGAAGTCAGTGCCGATGCTGAGTTGGCCGCGCTCTTCCTCGATGAGCTTGCGGAGCACAATGATGCGGTAGGTGGTTTTGGCCCTCCCTTTGAAGTCTCGCGGCGCGCCGAGATCCAGCACTCGACAGGTGCAGCACGTTGGCTCGTGGTTGATGCTTGGGATGCTCGACGCGCTGGGGATCTACGCCTTTGCCGCGCAGTGCCGAAAGAGATCGCCCGACCGCGACACGTTGCGCACGGCGATCGATGCTTGGGACAGCGTTGCGTCGAGGGCGTGCGCCGGGTCGAGACGCCAACCGTGGGCCAACCTGCGTGCACGACGAAGATGGATGCCCGCTCTGGCGGACTTCCACGCCGTCGCACGACTCGTTGTGCCAGTGGCTCGAGCCGGTGGTGGACGTCGTCGATATTGCTCGCCTGCCTGCTAGCCGCTCCCGGCACGATCGGTGTCGGCAGGCAGCACATCACCGTCACGCTGATGCCGGCCGCCAACTCGACTGAACGGGCCCGCGTTCCGGCATCTCCTGGACGACGTGAGCCGGCTCAACGTGCGCCTGCCGGGCGACCCGAGCCGGCACACTTTGCGGTTTCGGTGCTCAAATGGCTGATCGGTCGGCGCGACCTTTGACGCCCGCGTGGCGGTCGGCGCCTCGATCACTCGCGCTGGGGCTGGCGCGTTCGACCCTCGGGGCTTCGGCGTCGACGCGACCGAGTGCCGGAGCGCCGGATCCGATGCCATGACCGATGTTGTGGAAGCGGGCGGCCGCGCGGCACCCATCAATGAGGCGTTCACGAAAGTTCCAGACACCTTAAATTCATGCTCTGAGGATCGCCCCTGTCATGCTTGCGGAGCCGCCGTCGGAGCTGGGACGTCAGCGAACAGGAGACCGCGTCAAGCCTTCACCCATCCATGTCGATCGAGGTCGATTAAGCTTGACACGATTTCGCCACCAAAGCCCCCGCTGGATCGGCGCCGCTGTCCGAATAGCCCTGCTTGTCCGCCCAGCGGCGTCTGTAGCGGCTTTTCGTGGGCAATTCGACTCGCGAAGCGTCAGCGTGGCCGCGAGCTCGACAGCGCGCATCCTCAGGGCATGAAAATCTAGGGTGTATAAGGATCTCATGGAATCCTCATTGAGCTCTCTGTCCGATGACGATCTTCACGCTGCCGTGCGTCGGCTCACCGCGCGCTCCAACGTCACCCTCTCCGACCTGCTCGCGCACCTCGGAGAGGTGGAAGAGCGCGGCATCCCCCGCGCCCGCGCTTGCGCGACACTGTACGCCTACTGCCAGTACGAGCTCCGCATGAGCGAAGATGCCGCCTTCCGGCGAGCCAAGGCGGCGCGGCTCGTGCATCAGCACCCGGAGCTCCGGGGCGTCGTCGCTCGGGGAGAGCTGCACCTCACCGGCCTCTTGATGATCGCTCCGTACCTGGGCGGCCCGCGCCACACCGAGGTGATCGAACGCGCGCGCTTCCGAGCGAAGAAGGAGATCGCGCGCCTCATCGCCGAGATCGACCCCAAGCCGGAGGTGCCGGCGCGGATCGAACCCGTCGCCCCCGCGGCTCCCCGGCGGATGCCGATGCATGCGATCGCGAAGGCCTTCGTCGGACCCGTGCGGAGCTTGCCCGAGGGGGATCGACCGGCGGACTGGATCGAGCCGCCGCCTCCTGCGAACGTCGGCGCCGCGAACGAGGTCGCCGCAGCGAGCGAGGTCGCCGATCCCGAACAGGCCCGCGAGCTGGCAGAGGCCGAAGCGGCGCTCGATCGCGCCTGGTTGGCGAAGCAGCAGGCGCGCCCGGAGCGACCGCTGCGGTTCAAGGTGCAGTTCACCGCCGAGCAAGAGTACGTCGACCT
>JAEZYZ010000385.1 GCA_023418705.1 Pseudomonadota bacterium
CCGCCTCCCCGCTCCCGCCGCTGCCTCCGGCGGCCTGCCCCCCGCCCCCCGGGGTGCCGCCCGTGCCGTCTCGTGACGTTCCGTCGCTGCCGCACGCTGCGGCCAGGGCGATGCAGACGCCGACCCACGCGACGGACGAAGACCCACCCACGCGGCAAGCTCGATGATCTTGAACCAAGACGTTACTCCTGCTGACGAGAGAGAGCGGACGATCTGCCTGGGGATACAGCGGCGCGCGGGCTCGGTCAACGTGCAGGAGAGCGCCGCGGCGCTCCGCAGCCGTATCCCGCGCGCCGCGACGCCCCGGCTGCTGACGAGGGTCAGCCCCGCGGCTACTCGGCCGCCGACGCCGCGGGCACCACGTCGATGTCGAGCTCGCCGCCCGTCGACGAGATCAGCGCCACGTCCCCCTCACCGGCCTCACCGCGCAGCAAGAGCTCCGACAGCGGCGCTTCCACCAGCCGGGCGATCGTGCGGCGCATGGGGCGCGCGCCGAGCTCGGGATCGTAGCCGCCGGCGTCGAGCAGACACTCGAGCGCCGCGTCGTCGTAGCGCAGGTCGATGCGGCGCTGCGCTTTGAGCGTGCGACCGACGCCGTCGAGCAACGCCGCGGCGACGCGCTTCACCTCGGTGCGCGACAGCGCCGAGAACACCAGCACTTCGTCGATCCGATTGAACAGCTCGGGGGCGAGCGCCGCGCGCGCAGCGGCCACGATGCGCTCCTCGAGCGCTGCCGCGGCTCGATCGCTCGCCCCGAAGCCCACGCGGCGCCGCGCGGCCCCGCGCGTCTCCTCGGCCCCGAGGTTCGAGGTCATCATCACCACGACGTTGGTGAAGTCCACCGTTCGTCCGCGCCCGTCGGTCAAGCGCCCTTCGTCGAACAGCGCCAGGAACGTCGTCAACACGTCCGGGTGCGCCTTCTCGATCTCGTCGAGCAGCAGCACCTGATAGGGCCGGCGCCGCACGGCTTCGGTCAGGTAGCCCCCCGCCTCGTGCCCGACGTAGCCGGGCGGCGCGCCGATCAGGCGCGCGACGGCGTGCGGCTCGCTGTACTCGGACATGTCCAGGCGCGTCATCGCGGTCTCGCGGTGGAACAGCACCTCCGCGACCGCCTTGGCGGTCTCCGTCTTGCCGACGCCGGTCGGCCCGAGCAGCAAGAACGTGCCGAGCGGGCGGCGGCCCCCGAGGCCGGCGGCGTTGCGCCGCAGCATCACGGCGATCCGCTCGAGCTCGCGCGCGTGACCGACGACGCGCTCGGCCAAGATCGTCTCGAGCCGCAGGAAGCGATCGGCGTCGGTCTCGAGCAGCCGCTCCACCGGCATGTCCGCGCGCTCGGCCACGACCTCCGCGATCGCCGAGGCGGTGACGCTCTCGCCCCCCCGGCGGCGGGTGCGCGCGCCGGCCAGATCGATGATGGACAGCGCCTTGTCCGGCAAGGCGCCGGTGGTCACGTAGCGCGCCGACCAGGCGACGGTCAGCGCCAGCGCTTCCTCGTCGAACTGGATGCCGTGGTGCTCGCCGAGCCGCTCGGCGGCGGCGCTCAAGATCAAGAACGCCTCTTCCCGGCTCGGCTCCTCCACGTTGATGGGCGTGAAGCGGCGGCCGAGCGCGGGGTCGGCTTCGAGGGTCTTGCGGTAGTCGTCGGTCGAGCAGGCGCCGATGCACGACAGCTCGCCCGAGGCCAGCGCCGCCTTGAGCTCGCTCAAGAGCTCGTCGGCGCCGTCGGACCCGCACAGCTGGTGCACATCGTCCAAGAACAGCACGACCTTCCCGCCGCTCGCGGCGACCTCCTTGCGGATGGCGGTCATGCGCGCCGACAGCGATCCGCGCACCGCCGTGCCCGCCAGGAGCTCCGACACCGAGAGCTGCACCACGATGCGCGCGTCGATTTGCGGCAGCGCCTCGGCTTCGGCGATGGCGCGCGCCAGGCCGAGCACGGTGCTGGTCTTGCCGACCCCGACCGGGCCGACCAGGCACGGGCTATTGGCCTCCCGCTTGGCGAGCACGTCCAGGATGCGTTCGATCTCTTCGTCGCGGCCGACGACCGGCGGCAGCTCGCCGCGGGCGGCCGCCGCCGTCAGGTTGCGGCCGAGGGCGCTCAGGGTCGGGCAACGCTTGGGATCCAGATCGAAGGCGTGCCGGGCGCGGTCGCCGGGCGCGGGGGCCTTGGCCGGAGCGCGCTCGGGGGGTGCTTTGGGCCGCCCGGGGCGCGGCGCTTCGGAGCGCTTGCCGCGCCCGCGCGACGCCGGACCGCGCGCGACGGGCACCAGGGAGACGGGCTGGGCCGAGCGCACGCGAGGCTTTGGCTTCGCGGCGGTCGGAGGGGGCGCCTGCAGCAACGGCACGGCGACAGCTCGCGAGCTCGCGCCCGACGCCGGCTTCTCCACCGCGGGAGCTTGAGCCGCCGCGATCCGCCGCGGGCCGATCAGCCCGAGGCCGAGGTTCATCGCGGCCGCGCGCAGCCGCCCGATGTCCGCCCCGCTCGCCAAGAGCGCGCGGTGGGCCACCGAGCGCCGGTCGCCCAGCAGGGCGATCAACAGGTGCACCGGCGCCGGCGTCCTCGAGCCCATCCGGCCCCCGATCTCGCGAGCGCGGGCCGAGACCTCCTTCAGGCAGGCGTCGGTCCCGTCCGCGGCGCGGGCGCTCGCCAGCACCTCGTCGGCGCGGATCCGCCGCTCGGCGAGCAGCTCGGCCGCTGGGCTCGGGTGCGACGCCAGCGCCGCCAGCAAGTGCGCCGTGGTCAAGCGCTCGCCGTGCGCGTGCGCCAGGCGTTCGGCGATCTTGCGCAGCGCGGTGAGCTCGGGCTGAATCTGCGACATACGGCGGCGCCACCTCCGGCTTGGGGCGGAACAGGATGCTCACAGCGCTGGCTGAACGGCCAAGATTTCGGCGGCCTCGCCGCGGCCCCGGTGGCGAGCCCGCGGGGCGGCAGGTATAAGGGCGCGTGCTTCGAGGCCTTCACTGGATGGGCTTGCTGCTCGCGCTGCCGCTGGCGGTCAGCTGCGGCAGGCTCGACCGCGTCGCGCAGTGCAACCGCGTCGCCAGGACCGTCAACGAAGCCCTCGCGCGGCTCGAAGCTCGCCAGCAGCAGCCCGGACCGGCGGACGCGAAGCACCGCGATCTGGCCGCCGGGTACCGCAAGCTCGCCAAGGACCTGACGGGCCTGTCGGTGGCGCACCCCGCGCTGCAAGACGCGGTCGATGACTACCGGCTGCTCGCCGAGCAGACCGCCACCGAGCTCGAGAAGCTCGGCCAAGCTCCCGCCCAGAGAAAAAAACCGCTCGACACGGCGCGGGCACGCCGCCCCTTCGAGGCGCTCCAGCGCCGCGAGCAAATGCTGCACACGAAGCTGCAGGCGGCCTGCCGTCACTAGCGACGGCGCTTGCGGCGGCGCGGCGCCTGCTTGGGCAGCTTGCGCTCCTTCGCGCCCACCTCCGCCCGGCCAAAGCGGTAGCCGATCGGGCTGCGGAAGCGACCGGTGGCATCGCCGCCGTAGATCCACAGGCGCGCCGCGTCCGCTTCCATCTTCGCCACCGGCGCGAAGATGCCGCTCGAGGCGGTCGCGATCACCGTCGGTCGCCCGAGCAGCAGCCGCGCGACGAGCACGCCGCAGCTCGGATCCTTGCCGCGCTTGGAGCACCCCCCCACCACCATGAGCTCCTCGTTCGCGATCGGCCGCCAGATCCAGAGGCGGTCGGCCTTGAACGATTTCGTTGTCCCGAGCTCCGCCGCGCTCTCTGGCAGGTGCGCGACGATCTTGCCGGCGAGCTCCGCGTCGAAGGGTCGCTGCTCGAGCGGCTTGCCGCGATCGAGCGGCACCACGACCTCGGCCTCGTTGCGCTCACCGGCGCAGCAGCGAAACCCGATCGTCGCCGATTTGCTCTCGGCTTTACGCGCGGCCGCGTGCGCGCAGCGGCCGTAGACGTCGGCCTCGGGCCCGCTGCCACCGCGGATCGCGACCTTGGAAGCGTCCTGGCTGCCCCGGCCCCAGCGGCTCCCGGTCCACTCCCAGATCCCGCCGTGCAGATCGTGCACCCCGAAGTCGCTGCGACACCCGACGACCAGCCCGCTCGGCCGCAGCTGCGCCGACTTGCCGAGCTTGCAGCGCTCCGGCCGCACCGTGGGGCCGTATTCGTAGGTCTGGTTGTCCGGCCCCTTGCAGGCGCGCTCCCACTCGAGCTCGGAGCACAGGCGCTTTCCGCGCTCCGCGCACAGCGCGGCCGCCTCGGCCTGGGTGACGTTGGTGAGCGGGATCGCCCCGGCCTCGTTCGGGTACGGGTACACGTCCATGTAAAAGCCGCGCAAGATCAGCTGCTCGCCGGCCATCTCCTGATCGGCGATGCGCGGGAGCAGCTCGAGCGGTGTGCCCGCGACCAGCGCGCCGCCCGGGACGAACACCATGCCCGGGCGCGGCTCGGCGCTGCGCTGGGGCGGGCCCACGG
>JAEZYZ010000053.1 GCA_023418705.1 Pseudomonadota bacterium
GCCCTGAGGCCCCGGCGAGATCCGGTTGACGCTGTCACCGGGCTGCCGCTATCTGGCCGGCATGCCCATCGAATGCGTCCCGCCGAAGGCCCCTCGACCCGCCCTTTCGAGCTCGGGCTCGACCGGACCGCGCCTTTTGTTCGGCGCGCTGGTGGCCAGCCTGGGCCTCGCGGCGGCGCCGGCGGCCGCGCAGCACCGCGCGTCGGAGGCGTGGGCGAGCTCGTCGGGCAGCACGGGGGCGGGCCTGGGCCTCGTCTCTCCACAAGACGGACGTTTTTGGGGTGAAGCCGCCTTCCACACCCAGGACGGCCTGACCGCCTTCTCGCCCTTGCTCGGCATCGGCTTCTTCATCACGCCGAACATCGAGCTCGAAGGCATCTTGCCGCTGTCGTTCGCCAGCGTCGAGTTCGGCAACGAGACCGAGAGCTCCCTGCGCCTCGGCGCCCCCTACTTCGGGGTCAACTACGTCCACGACGACGGCCGGCGCCTGCGCCTGAAGGTCGGCGGCGGCCTCGCGTACAACCCCGCCGAGCCGAGCGCCGCCGGGTGGGTCGCGCTGATCGCCGGTGAGGCCATGCGCGGACGCTGGGATCTCTGGCTGTGGACCGATCGGCAGCTGAACCTCGCCGCCCCCTTTCGGCTCGAGTACGACCTGAGCCCCGCCGTGGTGTTCGGCGTCGACGCGGGGTTCGACCTGATGATCCCGGTCAGCAACGACAACGACGAAGACGGCGACGTGATCGTCCAGGTCGCCCCCGGGATCGGCTTCCGCGCGGGTCAGCACTGGGTCGTCGGCGGTCGGCTCGCCGCGGTGTTCATCCCCACGGCGGATGGGGACGGCGAGGAGCAGTTCTCCCTCGAGCCGTACGTGCGCGGCGCCTGGGGAGCCGGGTTCTTCCTGGCGCGGCTCACCATGAACATCGACGAGCCGTACGGGTTCGCCTTCGAAGAAGACGAGATCTGGGGCCTGCACGTCGGCGGCGGGCTCGCCTGGTGACCGGGTTCAGAGTCCGAGCTTGCGCTCGAGCTCGAGCAACGCTGCCTTCGTCGCCAGCTCGTCCGGGTCTGGTCCGTTGCGGGGCAGGCGGCGTGGGGGGACGCGCACGGCCTCTTTGGCGCCGCGCAGGTCCTCTCGCTCTTTCAAGACCAGCACCTGGCCGACCTTGATCGTGCTCGAGTCGAGCCCGTTCAGCCGCTGGATCGTCTCCACGTCCGTCTTGTAGGTCCGCGCCAGCCCGATCAGCGTGTCGCCAGCCACCACGGTGTGCTTCTTCTCTTTCGAGGGCAGCTCGATGTGGCCCTGGGCGACCAGCTGCTCGTAGGCGAGCCGCCCGCGCTCACGCGCCACGGGGCTGACGAAGCGGATGTGCAGGTGAGCGGTGTGACCGGGCACGTGCTTGATGAGCGACGAGCGCCCGTCGGATCCGTGAAAGAGATCCCGGATCCAAGCCGGATCTTCACCGATGCCGAGGGCGTGCTCCTCGAGCAGCCGCTGCACCGAGCGGTCGATCAGGATGAACTCGACGTCCGTCTCGGTGACCAGCGCGCGGATGAGCGCCCAGGTCCGCGCTCGATCGAGGTTGTGCTCGCCCGCGGGCTCGTTCCAGCGGAACTTGCCGTCGATGTAGTAGAAGGCGACGTCCGCGTCGCGACCGGTGCGGTGGCTTTTGTGAGGGGGCAAGTGACCGCCCCGCTCGGCGCTGAGCGAGCCGATGATGGCCCGGGGGCTGTTCGGGAACTGCTCCGCCACGCGGGTGATGCAGTGAATCAGCGCCTTCACCGTCTCCTCGGTGCCGTAGGCATGCGACGGGATGCTGAGCGCCCAGTGCTCGCCTTCCGGCATCTTGACCGCGTTCATCAAGTAGCCGGCGTGCGGGTGCCCGATGCTCATCGAGCCGATCGATGCCGCGGCTTCCCGCGCGGTGGGCGACGCCGGTCGGGCCGGCGCGGCTTCGACCTTCCCCGCGCTCGCGCCGCCCCCGCTCGCCTTGCCGGAAGGCCGAGCCGAACGGCTCGACGAGCTCGATCGCGCACCACTGGCCGGCTTCTTCTGCTTGGCCTCCGCGACCGGCGTCACCGCCAGCGTCAGCCCGAACGCGACGACCAACGTCCCTGCACGCGACCACGGGTGATGCACGGTCGATGGCTACCAGCCAGGCCAGCGGGAGGGCAAAAAAGCCGCGCCGTTCTGGCCGGGGGACGCCGACGATCGCCGCGCACCGCCCACCGGCACGTCGATTGCACCAGCGCTCCTTCATGAAGCAAATCGGCAGACAGACCATCGTCATCACCGGCGCGTCGAGCGGCATCGGGCTCAGCACCGCGAGACTCGCCGCGTCGAGAGGGGCACGGGTGGTGCTGACCGCGCGCAGCGAGCCGGAGCTCGCGCAGGTGACGGAGGATCTCATCAAGCAGGGCGGCATGGCCACCTACTATCCCGCCGACGTCGCCGACTATGACGCCCTGCGCCGAGTCGCCGAGCACGCCCACCTGACGTTCGGTCACATCGACACCTGGGTGAACAACGCCGGAGCCACCGTCTACGGCATGAGCGAGGTGACGAGCCTCGACGACATGCGGCGGGTGTTCGACGTCACCTACTGGGGCGTGGTGCACGGGTCGTTGATCGCCCTCCCCTATCTGCGGCAAACGCGGGGGACGTTGATCAACGTCGGCAGCGTCGAGTCGGACGTCCCGTTCCCGTTGACCTCCACCTACGCGGCGGCCAAGCACGCGGTCAAGGGCTTCACCGACGCGCTCCGGATGGAGCTCAAGCACGAAAAATCGCACGTCCAGGTCACGCTGGTGAAGCCCGCAGCGATCGACACGCCCTTCTTCGAGCACGCCAAGAACTACCTGGAGTCGGCGCCGAAGCCCCCCCCTCCTTTGTACGATCCGGAGAAGGTGGCGCGCGTCATCCTGCGCGCGGCGCAGAAGCCTGAGCGCGAGGTGGTGGCCGGCGGCGCTGCGAACGCGCTCATCCGCCTGCACCGGACGGCGCCAAGGCTCGCGGAGTGGGTGTTCGCCAAGACCATGGTCTCCATGCAGAAATCGGATCGGCCCAACACTCAGGGCAGCGGCGCGCTCTACGAGCCCGGGCACTCCGGCCGCGAGCGCGGAGGCGGCTCGCGGCAGCCAACGCCAGCGGCCACCGCTTGGCGCGACCCGGAGCACCAGGGCACCTGAGCCCGCCGGGCTCGCAGCGCGCAGAACCGCCATTCCTCGAAGAAGCCACCATCCCTCGGGCGCTCACCGAGGCACCACCCTGCCACGGCGGGGCGCGTTGGCTACGAGTTTTGCCGATGGAGCGAGTCGAAGTCCCCCCATCGCCGGTCCCTTCACACCCGTTCGGCTTGGTACGGCCCGTGCAGTGACACCGGATTGTCTAAACGAAAGGAGGCACGTGCATGCCCGGTCCGAGTGAAGTGATTGGAAAGGTCGCCGCCAAGATGAAGGGGCTCGGCTCCAGCGGGATCTACAAGCGGCTCAAGGAGGATCACGGAGAGGTCTCGGCGCTGATGAAGCGCGTCGCGGCGAGCTCCGACCCCGATACGCGGCGCAAGTTTTTTCCCAAGGTTCGTGAGTCGCTCCTGGCGCACTCGAAGGCCGAGGACAAGGAGTTCTACGCGCCGCTGTTCGATCAGCCCGAGACGCGCGGCTTGATCGAGCACAGCCGAGACGACCACGACGAGATCGAGCGACTGCTCGACGCGCTGAGCCGCATGGATGCGGCGACCAATGCCTGGGTCGAGGACTTCAAGCGCCTGATGCACGCCGTGGAGGCGCATGTGAAGGTGGAAGAGAACGAGGTCTTCCCGAAGGCGGCCGGCATCTTCAGCGACAACCAAGCCAAAGAGATGGAACGCCGCTTCCTCGAAGAGAAGAAGCGCTTCCAACACACCCTCTCCTGAACACACGGCGCACCCGCCGCGTGCACGGACAGGTCTCACTGCCCGCTCGCCCAATCACGAGCGGGCAGTGACTTCTTCCCGCTGTCCCCCGCAACCGCTCACATCCGCTCGATGGACTTCAAAGCTTCGGGGACGAAGCTCACCCGAGGCCGGATCAGCCCCGCGCCGCGGTACGGAACGCGGATCCCGATCCGAGCTGGCTGCGGCGGACGCACGTCGGAGCTGAGCGGATCGTCATCGAACTCATACCCGTAGCGATCCGCTTCCCCGGAATCCACCTGCGCCCGAGCGGATCCCGACGCGAGCAGCACCCCCAATCCAAACGCAAACATCAGCGACCCATGAAGTTTCGTCATCTCGGCCCTCCTGCCTGATGGATAGGAACTCCGGCCAGGCGAAACCCTTGGGTGCTGATCCCACTCGAACGTACCCCCGCCCACGCGAGCAAAGCGAGCGCGCCCGCCCGACCGCACCGGGGTGCGAGCCCTGGAGCGACAAACGGTTTGCGGAGCACGCCGTTCGTCGCGGAAAGTGAGACCATCTAGAGCACCGAGCCGTCAGCAGACGAGAGGGTTTCCCGAAAAATCGGGGCCCTCACCCGGAGGGGCCCCGATTTCTTCGGGATCTCCGCGCTGGCAAACGGATGGGTGCTCTAGAGCGACGTGCGGATCTTGCGACCGGTGCTCGTGGGAGCCGGGCTCCCCTTGGCCGGGGCTTTGGCCGGCTGCGCCTTCACCGCCGCAGCCGCGGCGTTCACGCGGCTGCGCTGCTGCTGCGCCTTGGCTTCCGCCTCACGCGCCAGGCGCTCCTTCTCGGCGGCCGCCTTCTCCGCCTCCTCACGCGCCTTCCTGTCCTTCAGCGCCGCCGCGTCCTTCGCCGCCTTCTCGGCCTCGAGCCGGGCCTGCTCCGCCTCCGCCTTGGCGCGGTCGGCCTCGGCGCGCTCCTCTTCCAGCTTCGCCTGGGCTTCGGCGGCCTTCTGCTGCGCCTCGAGCAGCTCCGCCGCTGCCCGCTGCTCCGCGGCCGCGGCCGCCTCCGCGGCGTCGCTCGACATCTTCCAGGCCACTCCACCCCCCACCAAGACGACCAGCGCCCCGATGCCGGCGAACGCCGCGACCATCGGGCGGCGCTTTGCGGGCGGGGCCGCGACGGGCAGCCCCGCCCCCGTCTGCGACCAGGTGCCCGGCGTCGGCGTCCCCGCCGGCACCCCGCCGCGCGTGTCGGCGAACGAGCCC
>JAEZYZ010000093.1 GCA_023418705.1 Pseudomonadota bacterium
GCCGGGTACGCCGTCGAGCGCCTGGCGGGACTCGGGTCCACCATCGCCTTCGACGCCCTGCACAGCGGCAAGATCGACGTCTACGTCGACTACACCGGCACCCTCTGGGCCAATCACATGCGTCGAAAGGACACGCCCGAACCCTGGAAGGTGCAGCCCCTCGTCGCCGCCTACCTGGCCGAGCACCACGGCATCCGGCTGCTCTGCCCTCTGGGCTTCGAGAACGCCTACGCCCTCGCCATGCGTCGCGCTCGCGCCGAGGCCCAAGGCATCCGCACCATCGCCGATCTCGCCGCCATTGCCCCCGACCTGGCCCTTGGCAGCGACTACGAGTTCTTCGGCCGCCCCGAGTGGACCAAGCTCCGCACCACCTACGGCCTGCGCTTCCGCCAGCTCCGCAGCTTCGACTCCAGCTTCATGTACGACGCCCTCGTCCGCGACGAGGTCGACGTCATCACCGCCTTCTCCAGCGACGGTCGCATCCAGGCCTTCGACCTCACCGTGCTGAGCGACCCGCGCGGCGCCTTCCCCCCCTACGACGCCGTCCTCCTGCTGTCCCCTGAAGCCGCAGCCCGCCCAGCCCTCTCGCGAGCGCTCACCCCCCTCTGCCACGCCATCCCCGTCACCCTCATGCGCAGCGCCAACGCCATGGTCGACCGCGACCAGGACAAACGGACCCCGGCGGAGGCTGCCGGGTGGCTGGAGCGGGAGATTGAGGGGGGTGGGTAGGAGGGCTCCTAGAGTCTTTCCAAAGAATTATTGCCCGGTCCTCGCCGCGCAGCCGGAACTCATGAGCTGGATCTGATCCGATTTCCCGAGTACCTGCTCGAGCCAGTACGATGATTGAAGCGAAAGAAACACACTGACGGGTTTAAGCGCGACGCAGTTCGCATGGTACGCAGCCGAGGCCAAGCGTACGGTCGCGGACGTTGCCCACGACCTGGCGTAGAGGCGAAGCAACTGCGCCCGCTGGGCAGCGAAGTTTATCTCCGACTAGCTTCCAGCTTCATTCAAGCGGGGCATCCTGCCGCAGCGAAGAATAGCTCGCCCTCCATGATATAGTTTAAGCACCACGCGCCATCAGCGGGTAACGCGTAGGAGTGTTGTGGAAATGAAAATAAAACTGGAAACAGGTCAAGCAAGGTTTCCCTCGTCATTTTAAGCCCCACTTCCGTGTCATCGCCAATCCACATAACTTCAGTGTTCTGAGCGATGGCCTCGCTGTCAAGCCAATGCCTAATGAGCGCCCGGTGAGCTGAGAGCAAACTTCGTAGCTCGTCGCTTGTGATCTCCCGGGGGCGCGCAATGACATCAATGTGTTTCTTCTTGTTCAATTCCTCCCATGAGATTCGATTTAGTCCAATCGGAAAACGTTCGGCCAGCACGTCAAAAAATGGACCTGTGTCCGGTACGATGATCAGTTCTCCCGAGCGAATTTGTGGGTCCAGATCGCTTTGTATTAGGTGAAACATTGCTCCCCTTTAACATCTAAATAGGCGACGGATTAGTTTGTTCACTGTTTTTTTGTGTTCCCTCAAACACAACGTGAGGCCCCTTTGTCTTTCCGACGCCAACGTTGATGTGTACCCCGTTCCGCGCGTCAAATTCAATTCGATAGTAGCCGCCGCCCTCGAACCGGACGCCGATCGGATTTCCCTTATGGGGGCCGAATTTGGCCTCGAAGGCTCCGACAACCTTCGATGTGTCTACCCCTTTCGACTTGAGCCAATCTAGTGCAGTGTTTAGCGCTCGATTGAAGTCAGTGTCCAAGTTCTGATTGTGCACCAGCAGAGCTTTGCTGCTGACGAAGTAGTTGTGCTCGCTGTCTACCTCGAGGTTGTATACGGCTACGGGCTCGGAGCGACCGCCGATGTGCGAAATTACTTCCATGCTTCCGGTGATCCCCGAGAGCCGCATCCCGACCTGCAGGTCGGCGGCTTCAACCCACCCGGTGCCGACCACCCAGAACGGATGGGAACGCGTTGCCTCGATGAGTTCACCACCGACATACAGTTGAAGCAACTCAGCGGCTTCTCGATGGAAGGTCGTCTTCACTTTGCGGACTACGACTTCACCGGTGTCGAAGTCGAAAGCATATACTTCGTCGCCTTCCCGCACGGATTCGATGGACTTGGGTCCTGTCGGCGTCGAGACGATTGTGCCAGCGGGGAAGCACACTCGCAGGCGCCCTGCGGCCTTCACGGCAACTTGGCTTCCTCTTGGGGCGAACCAGGACGCCAGGCGAGTCGCGGCGCCCTCGCCCAGGAGCGTCAGGGCGACGTTCATGTACCACTCTCGGTACACCTGGGCTTGTTCCGGTGTCGCAAACGTCGCGTCCGGTTGGTTGCACACGCAGGGAAACAGGCTGTTCGTTGATCAGGAGCGCTGCCCCGGATCATCTCGTACTCGCGGGTTCGTTGGACGAGCTCCTCAATCCCCTGCGACGTGGCCGTCGCATCATTGGACCCCCTCGCCATATCGGTTGCCTTTTGCTCGGCGGAGGGCTGGATCTGCTGGATGGGGGAACGGCGGTTGAGCGCGCCTGCCAGGCCCCTGCCGATCCCGAGACCGAGCTGGCCACCGATCGCGCCGGAGCCCAGTGGTGGACCGGAAGCCATGCTGCTGGTCGAGAGCCCGGCAACGGCCCCGCCGCCGGCGCCGGCCGCGGCGCCGCCGCCACCGCTGGCAGCAGCAGCGGCGGCGCCACCCCAAGCCGCGACCCAAGCTGGACCGGCTAGGCTGCGGTAGGGCTCGCGGATGGTGGGGGTGGAGATGGTGAAGCCGCTGGGGTCGGTGAGGTTGATGGTTTTGATGCCCACCCTCGCAGGTGCTCGGCAGCTTCGCTGCCTGCGCGCCTGCGGTCCCTCCCATATCCGTGCTCGGCGCGCGGTGCGCGCCTGCGCGCGGATGGGAGGGACGCGTGGTGCCGAGGGGTGGGTGATTGGAGTAACTGGGATCTCGTCGCGATTTGGTCGGTGAGTTCCGGCGCCAGGAGCGGCCTGGAGTGTAATGGCGTCGAGCTGCGTGGCCGTGCTCGTCGGTAGCGCCTCGTGACCGCAAGGCGATGAGCTGCTCGTCCGCGCGACGTGAGCGGGCTTCGCTGAACGGCGCAGCTGTGCGCCGGCGGGCGGCGCTGCGCGCAGTGCAGGGACCGCTGCAGTCACACAGCGTGCGCCAAGGAGCGGTGGGCCCGCTCGCTTCACTGGGACGGGGAGACCATCAAGCACTCACGCCACCATAGTCAGCGACGAGGTCGACGTCATCACCGCCTTCTCCAGCGACGGTCGCATCCAAGCCTTCGACCTCGCCGTGCTGAACAGGTGTTTCATGGCGGCATGCGGCCCAAGCTTGCCGCTCTGCACCAGCTGCTGGATCGCGTCGGGCAGGGTTGCCGCCAGACCGAGACGGCGGCTGACCCAGCTCGGGCTGCGGCCGAACCGGCGAGCCAGATCCTCGAGCGATAGCCCAAACCGATCCGACAGCTCGCGTACGAGCCACGCCTGCTCGACCACGCTCTCGCGGTCGGCGTTGCGCATCAGTCGCCCGAGCAGCAGCGCCTCCTCCTCGGGCAGATCCTAGCAAGTGGCTCGGACCAGGTCCTGACCAAGCTTGTGCAGGCCCCGGACCCGCTTGTAGCCGTCGACCAGGACGTACCGACCGGCGTCCGCGCCCGCGATCACGACGACCGGAAGCTGCTGTCCGTCTCGGGCAGCGACGCCAAAACCCGGCTGTCACGCTCCTGGCTCGTCGTCCGGAGCGCCTCGTAGCGGCGGTCTAGCTGGTGGAGCTCGAGGTCCATCGCCGCCGTGACGGTGACAAAACCTCAGCCCAAGATCCGTCGCTCCGCGCCGGCCATGTAGCTCGAGCAGGAGCACCTTGGCTTGCAATCGATCGACATCAGCTACCCGCACCCGAAGCTCTGTCCATCGCAGCTGTCGCGCGACGTGCAGCCGCTTGAAACCGTCGAGCACCTCGAGCAGCCCGTCCTCGGCGAACGCGATCAGTGGCTCGAGCTGCCCGTGGCGACGCAGCGACCGCTCGAGCTTGCGGAGGGCATCGGGCTCGCGCAGGCGCAACTCACCGAGGGCATCCTCGGACAACTCGGCCAGCGGCGCTGAGCACTCAGGGGCGGCGAACGTCATCGTGGTGGTCACGACGCCACCGCAGCACGCATCCTCGTCACCAGGCGATGCTGGTGCGTGACAGCCTGCCCAGGATCATTGGCAAATCACTCGCCATTGCAGGCACTTACGAGCCGAAGGTGGCGCGTGACGCGTCCCGAAGCCCTGCCCAGATCCGACCGGGGCGCGGCTGCCAGCCGGGACAATTTACGCGCGATCCGTGCCTGCTCGCGCTCGAAGGTAGCTCGTGACACCCGCAGCGACCTGTTCACGATTTCGAGCACTTCCCGCTGCAAATTCCTGCACTTACGCGCCGAAGCTAGCCAGTGACAGGCCTCATGGCCGCTGCCCGAGCAGGCCCCCGCCGACAACTCCGGTGATCCCCTGCACGGCCATTGCGGAGCCTGCCCGGCTCGACGGCGCTCTCGGTGCAGCTTCTGGCGCTCGCGCTCGTCCGCCCGCGAAGCTTCCCGATCGGCGTAGCGACGCCGCCGTGCTTGCCGTGCTCGCCGTCGCTTCCGGCACTCAGGACCGCACACCCGCTGGGTTGCCCTCGCCGTCGCCGCCGGTACCAACCGCGCGCGGCACTCCGAACACCTCCGAGTCATGCCGAACAGCAGGTCTCAGGACACCTGCTGCTCAAAGTAACCCGCAACTGAGCCGGCAGTGGATCACCAAAGCGCCGCCTCCGCCGCCGTGACGACGACCTACGCCGCGGCGCCCTGGATCACGAAAGCGTCGACTGGTGGATCACTGGAAGGGCGCCGCCGAAGTCCTCGTTCACGTCCTCGATTCTCGGCAGCGCTATCCCGAGAATCTCGTGCGCTTTTTTCTGCAGGTCGGTGAGGCCGTTGGCGATGCGCAGCTGCTTCTCGAGCTTGGCCTTCTCCCGCTCGAGTCGTTCAATGAGCTTGTCCTTGTCGTTTCGCTTAGGCTTCGGCCCGCGCCGCTGGCCATCGAGCCCGGCTACGCCCAGGCGGTCACGTTGAGCGCGCCCCAAGGACAGGTGCGAGCTGTAGATGCCCTCTCGCCGCAGAAGCTCGCCAATCTCTCCCCGGGTCGCGCACAGGTCGGCTTCCCGAAGAATCCGGAGCTTCTGCTCGGCGGTGAACTTCCGGCGCTGTCGGCGGTCGGTCTGGGGGGCGGGGACCACCTCGGTGGGGCCCGTCGCTGGTTTCGGCATGACTCTGACACTCCTTCGCCCCACGAAGTTTGGCACATTGAATTCCGAAGGGGCGGTGTCTCAGGCCACGTTGGCACGGGGGGTGATCTACACCCTGCGTAAGACGAGGAG
>JAEZYZ010000259.1 GCA_023418705.1 Pseudomonadota bacterium
GCCGACGCACGGCAGCGTGAAGATCGTCATCGGACAGAGATCTCAATGAGGATTCCATGAGATCCTTATACACCCCAGATTTTGATGCCCTGAGGATGCCCGCTGTCGAGCTCGCGGCCACGCTGACGCTTCGCGAGTCGAATGGCTCACGAAAAGCCGCTACAGACGCCGCTGGGCGGGCAAGCAGGGCTATTCGGACAGCGGCGCCGATCCAGCGGGGGCTTTGGTAGCGAATCGTGTCAAGCTTAATCGACCCTAATCGACCTCGATCGACGCGGCTGCATTCTGGCAGGGGTTCAAGCCGCTCCTTGACGAAATGAGACGCGTTGCTGTCGCGACTGGTGTGCTGGTGGCTGCCTGCAGCTGCGGCTCGGAGGCTACTCCGGAGCCGCAGCCATTGGCCCCGGTGACGGCGACGGAGCCATGGGTGCCGTATACAGACATGCCGGAGTGCCAGCATGTGAAGGTGGAGATGGACTGCGAAGCCGGCTGGTGCACCATCCCGGCGGGGTGCTTCGTGATGGGGTCTCCGGAGACGGAGTGGGGTCGGGGCATCAACAACGAGCACCAGCGCACCGCGATCCTGTCGCGGAGTTTCGAGCTGATGCAGCACGTCGTGCCAGGCGCGCCCAGCCGGCCGGTCTCGCGTCGAGGTGGCCGGGGGGACGGAGCGATGGGCATGGTCGTTGCGTTGGCTTGAGATGTGCTCTCTTCAACAGAGCGAATGAACAACGGGGCGCCCGCTCCGGTCTCGGTTCGCGGGGGCGACGGGCACGCGATCCCGGTGAGGCACTTCGGCGTCCGGGCGCGGCGCCGTCCGGTGGTCATGCTCCACGGCCTTCAGAGCCATTCCGGATGGTTTCTGCGCTCGGCGCGCGGGCTCCGCGAGGCGGGGTTGCCGGTGTATGCGTTCGATCGCTGCGGTTCGGGGCTGAGCGACGCGCCCTGCTGCGCCGGCCCTCGGCTCGAGGCGCTGCTTGCCGAGACCGACGCGGTCGTCGAGCACGCGCTGCACGGGCGCCCATACGGCTCCGTGCATCTGCTGGCCCACTGTTTCGGCGCCATTCCCGCGTTGCTCTACGCGGCGCACTATCGGCCAGCGCGGGTGGCGAGCTTGGTGCTCGCGACGCCCGCCTTCTACACCCGGGTCGGCGTCACGCTCCGGGACAAGGCGCGCATCGTCGGCAGCTTGGTGACCGGGCGCGAGGTCCTGGCCTCGGTCACGCTCGAGCCGACACAGTTCAGCGACGACGAACGCTGGGTCGAGCTCGTCCGCCGCGACCACCGCGCGCGACGGCAGTTCCCTGCGCGGTTCTTGTACGAGGTGGCGCGCGCCAGGCGGCGCTTGCCAGCGGCGGCGCGGGAGCTGAACGCGGGCGTGCTGGCAGCCTTCGCGGCTGACGATCCGATCTGCGACAACCGGCGGAACCGGCGTTTGCTCGAGCGGGTCCGCGCACCCAAGCAGCTCTGCGAATACGCAGGGGCCCGGCACGTCCTGGACTTCAGTCGACAGTGGGAGGCGTTCTTGGGCGACGCCACCCGCTGGTTCAGTCGCTACGGGGGCGACGCATGATGCCGAAGGTCGCTGGCTTGAAGCTGTACGAGCTGGATCTACCGTTCCGGCATCCCTTCCGGCACGCGGCCCGCTCGCGCACGCATTCGCGGAGTCTGTTCATGCGCTGTGTCACTGACGACGGCCACACGGGCTACGGCGAGACCCTGCCTCGGCCTTATGTGACCGGCGAGACGCAACAATCGGCGTTCGACCTGCTGGCGCAGCGCATCCTGCCTCGCCTGGTGGGGCGGCCGTTCGCTTCGTTCGAGCAGCTCCAGGCGTTTTTGGCGGACTGTGACGGGAAGGCGCCGCACGATTGGGTGCCGCCGGGCACACCGCAGACGGCCGCCTGGTGTGTGGTCGATCTGGCGTTGCTCGACGCGTTCGGGCGGAGCTTCGACCGCAACCTGGACGCGGCGTACCGGGCAGCGCGCGATCCGACCGGGGCGCCATGGCCGCGACGCCTCGGCTTCAGCGCCGTGGTGTCCAGCGACATGGGTTGGCGCACCACCGCGACCTTGCTCAAGGTGCGCCTGTACGGCATCCGCGACGTGAAGGTGAAGGTCGCCGGTGGGTCGCTTCGGGGGGTGCGGTTGGCGCGCCGGATCCTCGGGCGCGCTGCGCACCTGCGGATCGACGGCAACATGGGATGGACCTTCGACCAAGCGCGGCGTTCCATGGCGCGGCTGGCCGAGCTCGGCGTCGAGGTCGTGGAGCAGCCGCTGCCGAGCAGCGACCTGGACGGGATGGCCCGCCTGCTCGCCACCACCCAGCTCGCGTTGATGGCCGATGAGGCCTTTCACGACGCCGACTCGCTGGCGCGCCTGGCGGCGCTGCGGGCCTGCACCGCCGTCAACGTCCGAATCGCCAAATGCGGCGGACTGACGGCCGCGCTCGCCCGTTGCCGCGAAGCGCTGCAAGAGGGGCTGACGCTTCAAATTGGCTGCCACGTGGGCGAGACGTCCCAGCTCGCGGCAGCCCAGCTGGTGCTCGTCCGCGCCCTTGGGGGCAACATCGCCCACCTCGAGGGCTGCTACGGAAAGCACCTGCTCGCGCTGGACCCCGTGTCCCCGATCCTTCAGTTCGGGCGGCGCGGCCGTCCACCCGCGCTGCCGGTCGGCGCCGGTCTAGGGACCGAGGTCGATGAGTCGATGGTGGAGCGGTTCGCCGGCCGCCGCATCGCCTTCGGCGTGTTGAGGGAGGTCGCATGACGCAGACTGCTCGAGTCGTCTTCAATACCATCGGACAGCACGCGCTCTCGCGCTTTCATCACTCGTGCGAGCACCCGATGCAAGCGCAGGAGCAGCTGCTGCGCGCTGTGGTGCAAGGCAGCGCCGGATCCCAGTTCGGCCGGCGCTACGACTTCGGCAGGATCGAGACGTTTCGAGCGTTTCAGCGGCGAGTGCCCATCAGCGAGTACGACGCCCTCGAGCCCTACATCGAAGCGGCGCGCCGCGGTCACCCTGCCCAGCTGACGAGCGAGTCCCCGCGGTTTTATGCGGTCACCAGCGGCACCACCGGGCCGAAGAAGTACATCCCGGTCACCGCTGCCAGCCGGCGCGCCAAGGCGCGGCTGATGCGGGTCTGGTTGACGGGGCTGTTTCGCGATCACCCCGCGGCGGTCGACGGAAAGATCCTGCAGGTGATAAGCCCCGAGGTGGAGGAGTATGCGCCCGACGGCACCCCCTGCGGCGCCGAAGCGGGGCACGCCTACCGGAACATGCCGCGCGTCATGCGGAGCATGTATCCGGTTCCGTACCACCTGTACGAAGTCGCCGACTACGACGCGCGCTGCTACGCCATGTTGCGGATCGTCGTCGGCCAGCAGCTCACGATCATCGGCACCCCCAACCCGAGCACGATCCTGCTCTTGGCGCGGCGCCTGGGCGAGCACACCGAGCGGCTGCTTCGCGACGTGCGCGACGGGACCTTGAGCAAGGAGGACGATCTGCCTCCGCCCCTGCGCGTGGGCATCGAGTCTGGTCTGAAACCCGATCGTGAACGGGCCGCCCTTTTGGAGCGCGCGGCGTCGCAGGGTGACGGACGATTGTTACCAAGGCACGTCTGGCCAGACCTCCAGGTGCTCTGCTGCTGGAAGGGCGGCACGGTGGGGCAATGTCTCAGGCAGCTGGAGCGCTACTTTGCCCCGAACCTGCCCGTGCGCGACCTCGGTTGGCTGTCGAGCGAGTGCCGGGGGTCGGTGCCCCTCTCGGACGAGGGAGACAGCGGTCCGCTCGCCGTCGGCACCAACGTCTACGAATTCTTCCCCGCGGACGTGGAGCAAAAGCCCCAACCCTGGGAGCTCTTGCGCCTCGATCAGCTCGAGGTCGGCGGTCGGTACGACGTCTACGTCACCACCTTGGGGGGCCTCTTCCGCTACGCGATGCACGACATCCTCGAGGTCACGGGCTTTCATCGGCGGACCCCCACGGTACGGTTCGTCCAGAAAGCCAAGGGCATCGTCAGCTACACCGGCGAGAAGCTCAGCGAGACTCAGGTCATCGCCGCAGCCGAGAGCCTGCTGGGCGGGCGGCACGTCGACGGCGAGTTCATCGCCGCCGTGGGCCAACCCGGTGTCGACGGCGAGAACCCCCGCTATGTCTTTTTGATGGAGTACGCCGAGCCGCCCGACCCGCAGCAGGCCGCCCAGAGCGCGGGTGAGCTCGACGATGCGTTGGGACGGCTGAACATCGAGTACGCCGCCAAGCGCAAGTCGGGGCGGCTGGGTCCGGCGGTGCTGCGCGTCCTCGAAGCCGGCCAGTTCGATGACTACCAGCGGCGCGCCCTCCGCAACGGAAGCCACGACGGGCAGTTCAAGATCCTGAGGATCACCGACGACCCTTCCTTTTCGGACAACTTCGAACGCGTCGTCGGAGAATACTCGGCAGAGTGAGCGACGCTTCGACCCGGCACGCCGGGGGCGGCGTTTCGGTGCCGCCGCCGCTCACGGCGCTTTCACCGCGCCCGTCCTCATGTTGCCCCCGGACCACTCCGCCCAGGCCATGGGCTCGGTGGCGGTGCTGTGAGCGGTGAGCCGGTTGATGGCGGAGATGCCGACACGCGGGGCACCCTTGGGCCGCTGCGACAGCACCCACGCGATCGCCGCCTTCGATGACACGAACGCCTGCATGCGGTCGTACACCGCGCGCGCCAGGTCCTCTTGAATCAGCGCGGCGTCATCGCCGCTGACGGCCACGGCGCCGGCGGAGCCGACGTACAGCGCCGCGCCGCGCACGCCGACCGCCCCCACGTGCCCGGCGAGCGTCATCACGGGACCCCCGTCGCTGATCGCGCCGGCGAACTGCCCCCCTTGCGCGCGCACCAGCACCGCGACCGCGCCGCTGGGTGGGGCGGGGGCAGGGG
>JAEZYZ010000288.1 GCA_023418705.1 Pseudomonadota bacterium
CCGCTGTGACCGCCCGCGCCCGCGGCCGCCGCGGCTCCCCCGTCGCCCGGGGCGGCGTCGGCCTGCGTGCTCGCGTCGTCGCTCGGCAGGCAGCCGCTCGGTACGGCCGCGCTGCCCAGTCCGGCGAGCGCGACCAGCAGTTGTTTGCTTCGCTGAAAGGGCATGCGGAACACCTCGACGGCAGCGCGTAAGCTTCGATTCGGCAGGGTAGCTCGCCGCAGCCGGAGACAGGGGGTGGCGATTTGGCCACCCCCCTGCCTGCTTCTTACCGCGCTTCAATCCATGGTCGCGGTGTCCACCCGAGCGTCCCGCTCTGCGCGCGGCGAACCGAGCACGCGGCTCGCCTCCGGGGCGTCGAACGCCGTGCGCTCCCGCCCGACGTTGCGCGGCGTTTGCGCCACGTCTGCTCGGACCTCGCGCGTGACGAAGCGGGCCACGGACCCCCAGACCGCGTCGAAGGCTTTGGAGTCGAAGCCCGAGTGGCTCGGGAGCCAGTCGGCGTGGGCGCTGCCCCGTTCGATGCGGCCGTAGTGCCCGACCACGTCCAGGTGGTCCCCGCGCACAGCCGCGATCACCTCCCCCCAAACCTGCGACAGCGTCGGAACGACGCCGTCGTTGTCCTGCTGGGTCGGCAGCTCGCCGTAGGCGCGCGCGAGCTCGCGGCGCTGTGCCTCGACCGGCGCGGGGAACACCTCGGGTCGGCCCCGCGCGCTCAGACGATAGAGCAGCGTGTACACGGCGTGGAGCGACTGCGCGTACACGTCGTGTCGATTTCGAAGCAAGCTCGAGAGGCGGGGCCGGTCCGATCGGGTCACCACGGAGCCGTAGCGCACGCGCTGGGGGTCGGCCGTGCTGGCGTTCAACAGATCGCAGCCGGCCGGCGTCAGCTGAAACAGCAGCGACTGGTCGTTGGTGACCCCCTCGATGAAGTGGGCGATCTGAGCGCGCCGATCCGTCGACAAGTCGGACAGCAAATCCCGGTAGAGCTGATCGGCGACCGTGTTGGTCAGCCCGATGCGATCGTCGAGCTTGGCGACGATCTCGCCCATCTTCAGCAGCACGCCGAGCGGCAGCCGCCCGTACTGCAACACGTAGCTGAGCGACAGCGCTGCCAGGTGCAGGATCGGCTTGCCCATGGCGCTGCTGAACGCCGTCGCCAGGGGCGTGCCGAAGTGCGGCGTCGCCACCGTGACGAGCGATCGCACCCGCTCGTAGGCTTCGAACTGGACCTGCGTCGGCAGCGACGCCGTCGGAGCGATCGCGAGCCGCGCGTCGAGCCCCCCCGTCGAGTGGCCGATCACGTGGATCGGCGCGTCGTCGCCCAGGCTGACCTGCGCCAAGGTTTCGAGCACGCGCGCGGCGCGGTGCCGGATCGAGGCGGTGGGCAGCGTCGGCACCTCCGTCACCTGCACGTCGACCCGTTGCTCCCGAAACCGCTCCTCGAGCGCCTGTTTGACGCCCACGAAATAGGTCAGCGCGCCGAGGTTGCCGAAGCCGAAAAATCCTGGGACCAAAACGACGTGGTGCCTTGCCATCGCGTCTTTCCGTAGCAGAGATGCTCGCCGACGCGATCGGTCGCGCGAGCGCGCATCACAATAAGACCGGCAGACCACCGTCGCCATCGGCGCTCGCTGGCGGTGGTTTCGAGGGAAGCGATGGCACGCCGGGCGGGTGCACGCCGGGGCTTCGTGGCTCGGGAGCGGCGCTCGGCGCCGCCGATCGCGAGCGCGACGGCTCGGCTCGCCGGACCGGAGCCGAGCCGTTCCTCGGCGGCAGCGGGACCCCGCTGTCGGGGCCGTCGGAAGCGCCGGCGTCGAGGCGAACCGCGCCGGCCGGCGACGGCGGTTCCGCCGTCTGTTGCGGAGGAGCGCTTTCTGCCGGCGGCGGATCCAGCACGACCTCGGCGGAGCCGGGGGCGGCGACGCCAGCATCGACGCGGGAGGGCGGCGCCGTCACCGAGGTCGGGAGCACCAGCCAGGCCCCAGCGGCCGCGATCAGCACCCCGATCAGCACCAGCAAGCCGGTGGCCCGGCGCCGTCTCGGCGAATGCGCGATGGTGCCCACGGTCGCGCGGACGTCTTCAGCGTCGGTGGGCGGCTGCGGCGCCGAGGAGGGCGGCGCGAGCGATGCGGGCGGCGCGCTGGCGACGACGGTGTCTGCCCCCGGAAAGGCGAGGGGGCGCTCGGAAGCTCTGCCGGTGATCTGCGTGCCGGTCAGCGCTGCTTCGAAGGCGCGCCACGCTTCGCCAGCGTCCGGCAGCCGCTGCGCCGGGTCCCGCGAGAGACAGCGGGCAAACCAGGCGTCGAACCAGGGCGGCAAAGCCGGTGCCTTCAAGGCGTTTGCTCGCTCGGATGCGTCGGACAGCGGATCGACCAAGAGCTCGCGAAGAAACGCGGCGACCTCGAAGCGCGGCGCGTTGGCAGACAGCCAATAGTAGCGCCCCGTCAACAGGTAGAACGCCAGGAGCGCGATCGGCCAGACGTCGGTCGCACAAGACAGCTCCGCGCTCGGCTCGGTTTGTTCCGGCGCCATCCAAAACGGGCTGCCGATGGTCTTGGTGCTGAGCGAGCCGCCGTCGACGAGCTTGGCGATCCCGAAGTCCAGGAGCTTCACCGTGTAGCCCGCCGAGGCGACCGACGACCGCGCCAAAAACACGTTGTCCGGCTTGATGTCGCGGTGCACGACCCGCACCGCGTGCGCGGCGCTCAGCCCGGCGCAGATCTGGCGCAGGATCGACGAGGCTTCGGCGAGCGACAGCTGCTTTTGCTGCTCGACGTATTGCGACAGCGGAGATCCTTCGAGCAGCTCCATCGCGAGCCACGGGCAGTTGCTCTCCGCGTCCACGCCCGCGGCGATCACGTCGACGATGTGCTCGCTCTGGATCAACGCCCCGACCTTCGCTTCGCGCTCGAAGCGCCGCACGTCGTCCTCGCCGGCGGTGGCGAGGCGCATCAACTTCAGCGCGCGCAACCGGCCGGTGCTCAGCTGCTCGGCCACGTAGACGACCCCCATGCCCCCCTCCCCGAGGCGCCGGACGATCCGAAAAGCGCCGCCAATCCGTTGATCGGGCTGCAGGTCCGTCGGCGCGCCCACGCTGACCTCTCCCGCTCAGAACCGGAACGCCGGGGCGCCCGCCTGGATGGTGTCCGGTGAAAAATCGCCGCGCGATGTCTCCGGATCTTGATTCAGCAGGATGATCGCGGTCGCTGTCCCCGCCGCCAGCGCCGTGATCCCACCCCAGAACCACCAGCGTTCGTAGATGGCGGGACGATCCACGAAGGGGTCGAGCGTGATGCTGCGGTGCTGTCCGGCCTCCAGCACCACCTGGGTCGTGGCGTCCTCGTAACCTCGCCGTCGCGCCGTCACCCGGTGGGTGCCCGGCACCAGCAACACCTCGGTCGGCGCAACGCCGATCCGCCGGTCGTCGACGCTGATCGACGCGCCCGAGACAGCGCTGTCGACGACCAACTTCCCGTGCCGCGCCTTGGACTTCAGCGTCACGTCGAAGCTCGTGCTCCCGCCCCCTTGGACGGTGACGTCCTGCTCGAACGGAAAAAAACCTTCCTTGAGGACCTGCAGCTTGGCGACGCCGGCGTTGACGAGCACCGGTCCCGAGAGCGGCGTCGTGCCGAGCACCTGATCGCCCCACACCACCTGCGCGCCGGGAACGTCGACTCGCACGACGAGCGCGCCGACCCGCTGCGCGATCTGTTCCATCAGGCCGGACAGGCCCTGCAAGCGCGCGCGCAGCTCGGGCGAAGCCGCTCCCTCGAAGCGGCGGAGCGTGCTCAGCGCCTCCGCATAGCGACCCAGCGCCTCCAGCGCCCGCCCCTTGTTGTACAAGACCCGAACGTCCGGGTGCGCCGCGTAGGCCCGGTCGTAGGTCGCCACCGCGTCGAGGTACTGGCGAGCTCGAAATTGAGCGTCCCCCTGCTCCTTGAGCGCTCGCCCGCGCCGCTCTGCGGCAGAGATTGCCGCATCCGTGGCTGAGCCTTCAGGGGGCGCTGCTGGCGAGCCCACGGACGATCCGGGTTGCCCGGCGTGGGGCGGAGCGATCGCCTCCTGGGCCAACGCCAAAGGGGTCCCCCAACACCCCAGGGACATTCCGATAAGCGCAAAGCATCGTTTTATGAACATCGACATAGCGCGTCATTCAAAGGCACCGCGCTCGAACGAAAAAGGCTCTTTCGTGGCGCTTGCAGGCAGGGGCACCGCGCCCGGACACAGGGAAAAAAGAGACCTGCGAGCACTTGAGTGGCGTTCGGCGGGCGTGGTCCAAAGGCGCTCCTATTCGCTCCATTAGCGCCAAAATGCAAGTCCCCGCGATGGCTTTGCGCGCCGAGGACCGCCCACCCTGGGGGTAAGGACGATGACCTGGAGGCGTCCCTTCAGCGCCCGGGGCTAGTGCCCCCGAACACACCGAACCCGCGGCCTTGGCCACGTTCCTAGCCCCCGCGAGGACGAGCGGCTGCTCTCTCGGCGTTCGGCGCGAAACCATCGTCTCGGGCCTTTGAGCTCGCAGCGAAGTTGAATATGCTCGGCGGCCGGTGGGGTGAATGAACCGCAAGTTGAACGGCTGTGTCGAGGCGCTCGAGGCTGCAACGTCGCTCGGCGAGCTGCGGGACGCGATCGTCGCTTCGGCTCGAGAGCTGATGTCGACCAATGGCGTCTGCTTCATGCCCTACGAGCCCGGCGTGCCCTTTGGCACCAACGGCGCCTATTCGCACGACGAGTTTCCGACCAGCGTGATGCGCGCGCAGGCGCTCGCCATGTTTCCCAACACGCTGCGGGATGCCGGGGATCTCGACGTCTTGTTCGGGGGGGAGGGAGAGCGCTGCATCGACCTGAACGCACGGCTGGAGCCTCGCGGCTTCGAGCGCACGGAGGTCTACAACGAGTTCTGGCGGCCCTATCGGCTCGAGCGGCAGGCGCTGGCGCTGGTCGGGTCCCCGGCTCGGCCGCTTTGTTTCATCTGCGTTTCGCGACGCAAGAGCGACGCACCCTTCAGCGCCCACGATTTCGAGCGGTTCGAGCGCCTCCGAGTCAGCGTCCGAGGCCCGCTCACGCGGCTGTTGCAGGCCGATGCGCGCCCTTTCGATGTCGGCGCGGTGCTCGCGTCGGGCTTGCCCGTCGCGGCGGCCCTGTTCGACGCGCAAGGCCAGCTGCTTTGGAGCACGGATCCCGCCCGCCGGGCGCTCGGTTTGACGCGCTCGAGGGGCACGCGAAAGCGCCCTTCATCTCGGCTGTCGGAGTGGCGCGCCGCCGCGCTCCGGGCGATCGCGAGACCGGCAGAAGCTAGCGCTTTCCCGGACCTCTCCGTCCAGCGCGTGGAGACGAGCCCCGGTGTTCCGGCCGCGCTGGTGATCGGCCGGGGCTCGGCGAACGGCCTGGAGGACCGCGTCGCCAGGGCGGCGCGTCACTACCGGCTCACCAAACGCGAAACCGAGCTCGTTTTTTTGCTGCTCGGCGGGAGCTCCAACAAGGAGCTGTCCACCGAGCTCTGCTGCAGCGTGCGGACCGTCGAGGCGCACGTCTCTTCCATTCTCAAGAAGGCGAGCTGCGCGTCACGGACGGAGCTGATGGCCCGCCTGGCGCTCGAGCTTTGAGTTGCCAGAGGCCCGGGGCCATCGGCGCCGGACTCTCCCGGGTGGGGTGACAGCAGCGCCTGGCTTTTTGCCTACGTGCTTTCACGAATTGCCGGGCGGCGCCCGCTACGGTTATTTGGGGGGGGTGGGCATGGGGGCCGATCGCGCGGCGGCGTGGAATTGCTCGTAGGTCTCCAGGCCGCCCAGCAGCGTTTTTGCGCGAAAGCCCCGCTGGAGCAGCAACCGGGCGGCGTCGTACGAACGCTTGCCCGTCTGGCAGTAGACCCACACGTCGCGGTCGCGCGGGAGCTCGGACAAACGGTCGCGTAGCTCCGACAGCGGAAAGCTCCGTGCGCCGGGGACGTGGCGCCGCTCGAACTCTTCTCGCTCGCGCACGTCCACCAAGACCGCGCCTTCGTCGGGCCAGTGGGACCACGACAGGCCCTGGGTGTCGCCGCGGAGCTGGTTGGCGGCGATCATCCCGGCCAGGTTGACGGGATCCTTCGCAGAGCCGAACTGCGGCGCGTAGCACAGCTCGGCTTGTTCCAGATCGTAGACGCTGCCGCCGAGCTGCATCGCCATGGCGATGACGTCGATGCGCTTCTCCGCGTCGTGCTTGCCCACCGCCTGGGCGCCGAGCAGGGCTCCGTCGTGCTTCGAGAACACGAGCTTCATATGGATCGACTCCGCCCCCGGATAGTAGGCGGCGTGGTGCTTCGGGTGCAGCCAGACGCACTGATAGTCGCTGCGGCCTTCCGCCGCGAGCCGCTTCTCCGACGACCCCGTCGCCGCGACGGTCATCCCAAACGCGCCGCAGACGTGGGTGCCGAGCACGGCGCGCATCTGCGCGGGGCGTCCGGCAATCGCATCGGCCGCCACGCGTCCCTGGCGGTTGGCGATGCCCGCCAGCGCGACGTTGCACCCTGACGCCGCGACCAAGCACGCCGACTCCACCGCGTCACCCGCCGCCCAGATGAACGGGTCGCTGGTCTGCATCGAAGCGTCCACCGCGATGCCGCCACCCGGTCCGAGCGTGAGCCCGCAGGAGCGCGCGAGCGACGTCTCGGGCCGCGCGCCAAGCGCGAGGATCAGCAGGTCCGCGCTCAACGTCTCCCCCCCGCTCAAGGCGACCTCGAGCGAGCCGTCGGCAGCGCTTTGGACCCCCTCGAGCGCTTGCCCGAGCCGCAGGCGGACCCCGTGGTGCGACAGGTGCGCCGCGAAGGGCTGGATCATCTCCGGGTCGAAGCTGGGCAATATCTGATCCTGCAGCTCCACCAGATCGACCTCGAGCGAGCGGTGCCGGAGGTTCTCCGCCACTTCGACGCCGATCGGCCCGGCCCCAATCACGACCGCGCGCCGCGCCGCGCGCTGTTCGATCCAGGCTCGAACCTCGCGCGCATCCGGGACGGTACGCAGCAGAAAGACACCCGGCAGGTCCACGCCGGGCAGCGGCGGCACGACGGCCCGCGACCCCGGCGCCAGGACGAGCGCATCGTACGGCTCCGAAATCGTGCGCCCCGTCTCGTGATCGAGCACCGCCACGCGCCGGGCGGCGCGGTCGATCGCGGTCACCTCGTGACGCACCCGCACGTCGATATCGAACCAACGCTGGAAGCGCTCCGGTGTCACCAGCAGCAGCGAGCTCTCTTCCGGGATCACGCCGCCGACGTGGTAGGGCAGGCCGCAGTTGGCGAACGAAACATACGGGCCTTTTTCGAAGAGGATGATTTCGGCGTGCTCGTCCAGGCGGCGCGCGCGCGTCGCCGCCGAGGCGCCCGCGGCCACACCGCCGACGATCAGAATGCGTTTGGGGTTCATTCGAGACCTGTCACGAAGGCAGCGAACCTCTTTCGAGCCATCGACTTCGGCCGCCGTCTAGAGCGACAAACGGTCTGCGAAGCGAGGCGTTTGTCGCGAAACATGAGACCATCTCGAGCACCGAGCCGTGAGCAAACGAGGGGAGGGCCCGAAGGGATTCTCTGGTCTGGCAAACGGATCGGTGCTCTGGCTGACATCGGTCACCTCGCTGGGTCACAGGGCAGCAACTTCCGGACCACTCCAGGCGGGCCACCCTTCGTCGTCGAACGGGGAGCACCGAGCTGCGATCGCGGCACCGGGGCTCCAGGGCGCTGGAAGGTGCGCGTTGCGGGCGTCGCAACGGCTGCGCTGGTTGGCGGTCGGCGCGCATCCAGTGCGCGGCGTGGTCGAGCCCACGGCGAGGACACGGCGATAACGAGCGGCACGACAACTGCAAAGCGGCGCCCGAGGCCCGTGAGCGTGACTCGAGCCATGTCGCCACCCACCCCGACGAACCGCGGGAGCAGACCGGCCAACGTCGTCGCGCAGGCGCTGGTCTCCTACCTGCGGCAGGAGCACCGCGCGATCGAGCAGGTGCTCACCAGCCTCGATCACTACGTCGATCGGCTCGAGTGGGGCCAGCTCCCCGATCCTCAGGAGCTCGGGTGCATCGTCACGTTCTTGCGTGAGTTCCTCGACCTTGGCCACCGGGCCAAGGAAGACCGCTACGTGCTGCCGCTGCTGCTCGAGCATGGCCTGCTGTCGCGACCAACGTTCGTCGAGCTGCGCGCGGCGCATGACGCGGAGCTGGCTCTGATGCGGCGCCTGCAGCAGCTCACTTTCAGCGCCTGCGGGTGGTCCGACCAAGATCAGCTGAGGATCATCGAGCTGGGCCGCCGGGTAACCGCGTTCAACCGCGATCACCTGCACCGGGAAGAAGAGGTGCTCGATCGTCTGGTAGCGGGCTCGCTCCCGATCGACGCGGGCAAGGAGCTCTTGGCGCGGCTCGAACGCTTCGACCAGCGCTGGGACCAGCATGGCCAACGCTCTTGGCTGCTGGCGTTGGCCAGAAACCTCGGGACGTGAGCCCAGCCCGTTCCGAGCGCCGGGACGCGCTCGTTCAATCGTCGGATTCGGAGAAGACGCGCTTGCGCCGGAGGTCGGCGACGACGGCCACGATGAACAGGGCCATCGAGAGCATGCCGACCATTTGGCCCGCCGACATCGAGAGCATGAGGACGCCCGCGCTCGGGTCGTACAGACCCCAGAGCGTCAGCGCGAGGCCGAGCAGAGCCAAACAGCAGGAGACGACCAGCAACCGGCGGATGGTCGACTCCTTCGGTGTGCGCGGCTCGGTCGCCGGCCGCGACGCCGCCGACCTTCCAGCCTCGGAAGATCGGCGGCTCACTCCTTCGCCCGGGACACTTTCGCTCATGGCGCTAGGCGATGCACCAGCTCGACGTCCTGCTCCCTGCCGGCGCCGTGACAGGTGGCGCAGCTCTCCTGACCCGACGACGTCGTCATGATCTCGGCGTGTGCCGCGGTGTCCGGGGAGTCGTGACAGGACGTGCAGGCCGCGCTGGCAGGCGGAATGAACGCCGACGTCACCGTCCGCTCGTCGCAGTACGCGTCGTCGTCCAGCCCTGGCTCCTCGGTGCAGGTCAAGACGTCGACACGACTGGGAAGCAGCCCCTGGGCGAGCGGCAGCGTGTACGTGCCCGGCGCGTGGCAGGTCTCACAGTCCTGGATCCGGCCCGGGAAGCGCACTTCCCCGAAATCGTGCTGGGCGCCCTCGGGAGCGTCGCGCGAAGGCGCCGGGAACAGACCCAGCACATACGGCTGCGAGAGGTCCTCACCCATGTGGATCTTGTGGATCATCACCTTCAGGTGCACCGAATCGGCGAACGCGCTTTGCCCCTCGATGCGCGAGATGCGGTCGTCGCCAGGGTTGTTGGCGTTGTGGCACATGGCGCAGTAGTCGACGTTCAGCCGCTGGCCGCCATGGGCGCCGAGCTCGTAGTGGCAGTTGTTGCACTTGGCCTGCTCGACGATCTGGCGGCGAGCTACCGGTGCAGGGTCGGTCACGCTCACGAAATAGATCGGGTTGAACAGCGCGTTGCGCGGGTCCGACGAGGTCGGCTGCAGGTAGCCCTCGATGGCGACGCCATAGCTGCCCTCGGCGTCGACGGGAATGGGCGTGGACGCCGTGTACCGGAAGTTGCTCCCGAGCGCCTCCAGCGTGCCGGACGCGCCCGATCCCTGGATGGTGTTCTGCCAGTAGTGCTGGTAGTCGGTGGTCGGCCCCGCGAAGGTAACGCGCAGGGTGGAGATCGGCGACGCGATGATGTCGTGGTCCTGGCCGTCGAGCTGGACGCTGAAGTCGATGACCGGCGTCTGCCCGGGCGCCGTGTTGGTCACCGACAGGATCGCGACCTCGAGCCTTGGGCGCGCCGGATCGTAGACGAAGTCGAGGTGCGCGTCGGCGATGCCCGCAAAGCCGCCCACCGGCGGATGGCAGTAGCCGCACAGGGCGTCGTTCGAGTGGGCGCCGCCGCTGTGGAGCTGTTTGCCCTCGGGCGGTGGGCTCACGAACGATATGTCGTCGTGGCAGGAGGCGCAGGCGGTCCGGGTGGGTCGACTGTTCCAGGTTTCGCTTTGCGCACCCTCGTGGCACGACTCACAGCGCATGACGTTTTGCGGGTAATGAACCGTCGAGTAGTCGTGCACCGACTGGTTGTGACCGATGATCTGGTACGGCGTGCCGTCGTTGACGCTCGGGAGCCCGGCGCCGTAGTGGATCTTATGGACCATCACCGGAAAGTCGACGGTGTTGCCGGTGTCGGGATCGCTGGTCTGAGGCGAGTGGCAGGTCGTGCACAGCGTCAGATCGCGGCGGGACCCGCCGTGAGCGCTGAGCTCCCCATGGCAGTTGTTGCACGCTTGGGCGAGCACGACCTCACGCGTGACGGTGACGTCACCACCCGAGGGGAGGAAGTGGTGATTGGTGTTCGCCACGTACCGTGTGCCTTCGAACTGGCGGGTGGCGTAGGCTGACAAAGTGTGGGTTTTGGTTGGATCGGCGACCGTGACCTCGGTCCCGAACTCGTACGTGTAGACGCCCGTTCCAAACCCCACCTCGGAGAAGACACCGTTGCTGTCCGCCGTCGCCTGCTCGGCGGTGTCGTCGGTGATCGGGCTCGTGACCTGCCGCGACGTGTAGGCGGTGTATTGCAGCGGGCGTCCCTCCTCGTCTTCACCCAGCCAGGCGAGCACGAAGCTGATGCTGACCGGACCTACGGAATAGCGCCCCTGACGATCGAGCGGCACGTCGTTGTCGTCGGTGATCTTGAGGGTCGCGGTCGCCGTGCCCTCGTCGTCGATGCTCACCGATTGAATGTCGAGCTTCAGACCGGGGCCGACGATCCACGACCCCACTCCCCCGTCGGGGAGCGTTCCAGGATCGCCGGGATCACCCGGTTCACCGGGTTCGCCTGGATCACCCGGCTCCCCTGGATCCCCGGGATCCCCGGGGTCACCGGGCTCGCCAGGGTCGCCTTTCTCTCCTGGATCACCGGGCTCGCCGTCGGCGCCTGGAGGGCCTTGCGGTCCTGCGGCCCCCTCCGGGCCAGCCTCTCCCGAGCACCCCAACATCGCAAACAGTGCGAAAAACCAGCACCAACGGGCAAACATCGCAGAACCTCTTTCGCGAAATGGCCTCGAACCAACGCGGGCGTGGGCCGCGTGTGCAAGTGTCATGCTCAAAACTCCAAACGACCGTTGACGTGAAGGTCCGGGTTGATGATTCGCAGGTCGGCACCGACGACGCTAAAGTGGCAGGTCGAGCAGTCTTCGGTGGTTTCGGGGTGTGGCGGGGGCGGTGGCAAACCGTGGCACCCGTTGCATGCCACGGGCGTGCCGTCGGTCTGGGTCCATTGCGGCGCGGGCACGGCCCCTCCGGGAAGGCGCTCGGGGCTCAGGGAAGGCGCGTGGCAAAAGGTGTTCGAGCAAGACTTGCCGTCGTAGCTGGGATCGGCCTCGAACTTTGCGCCGACGCCCGAGAAGGTGACCTCCGCCGGTGCGGTCGAGTCCAGGTGGCCTTCGGAAAAGAGCGTCTCCGGCACCACGTGGCACTCGTTACACGCGACCGGTCGTGAAAATGAAGGGGCCAGGTGCCGCGTGTGGGCACCCACTCCGGAAGCATTCGGTGTCATCTCGCCCGAGAGGTCCCGCGGTGGAGCCGGCGATGCATCGGTACCGTGACAATCGCTACAGCCATCGGTAACCCGGAGCTGCACATCCCCGTCGACATGCAGGTCGCGATTTAACATCGTGCGGTCGTCGGCTGCAACCACGTCGGAGTGACAGGCCGAGCAACGCGTGCTCTGGGGGTGAGGGAGCGGCGGCGGCATGCCGTGACACGCGGTGCAGTCGAGCGACGCACCGACCTGGTTCCACAGGGGCGACACCGCTTCCTCGGGTGCGCTCGGTCCATGACAGAAGCTCCCTACGCAGCTCGACGTCGCGCGATTCCAGTGCGGCTGCTCGCCGTTCGCGAGCGGCGCCAGCACGACCTCAGCGTGAGGAGAGTCGTCGAGGTGCCCGGGTGCGTTGATGGTTTCCGGAACGACATGGCACTCCGAGCACGCGAGCGGTCGGCTGAACTGACCGCCGCTCAGGTGCACCTGGTGCGCCCCGACGCCGATCGCCTCACGAGACGAATTGCCGAGCAAGTCCACCGGCGGCGCTGGATCGGCGCCGCTACCATGACATGTCGTACAGGTGGGCGTGTCCGTCTCGACCGTACCGTTGACGTGCAGCGCGGGCGAACGGATGCCCAGGTTATCGTCCACGACAGCGGTGTGACAGCGCGAGCACTGCGTGCTCTGTGGGTGCGGCGGCGCGGGCGGCAGGCCGTGGCAGCTGCCGCAGGCCTCGTCCGAGCTCCTGGGCGCCGTCCAGCGCGGTGCCGCCGCTCCGTGGCAGTAGGTGCTGGAACACGTGCGCGTGCCATAGTCGTAGCTCGCTTCATCGGCGTCCTGCTGCGCCAGGGTCCCAAAGGTCACTTCCGCCGGCAGCGGCGAGTCAGCGTGGCCGGGGCTGTCCGTCGCTTCGGGGACGACGTGGCACTCCGAGCACGGGATCGGACCATGGGTGCTCGAACCGGACAAGTGGATCTCGTGCGCCCCCACGCCCGGGTAACGGGGGTCGGTGTTTCCGTTCAGATCGTGCGGGGGCGCTGACTGCCGGATGCGATCCTGATCCGGGCGCGCGGCGCCGTGGCAGCTCGCGCAGCCTGACTCGGGCCCAGGGTCGAAGTCATCATGCCGCTCGAGGCAACCTGCGGCGACGACGACGGCGACGAGCGCAGCCATCGTCGGCCGGAAGGGTTTCGCGTCAGCTGCCATGACAATACCTGCACATGGCCGCGTCGGGCGAGCGCGCGCTCCGCCAGCCGCTGGGATGCGGGTTGCCACCCGGACCTCCGACCTTGTGACAGCGGATGCAGTTGGTCGCGGGTCCCTGGTCGTGACACGACGCGCACGACAGGATGTCACGGCGCGCGGCGCGACCGTGGAAGTCTCGTGAGGCGGGGTTGCCGCCGACCCAGCCCGGTGGGTGCGGATTGATGGCGCCGAGCCGCGCGCCGCTGACGCCCCGCTCGACATGGCAGCTATCGCAGCTCGAGGGCGAATGACAGCGCAAGCACGTCGTGGGCTGGCTCATCGCCTCGATGGCGTGTCGGGTCAGAAAATCGCCGCGGTGCACGAGCTCTGGCGTGATCCGATCCGGGATGCGCCGCTCGATCGCGAGCGACTGCTCGACGTGGCAGCTCGTGCAGTCCTCCTGGGAATGGCACTGATTGCAGAGCGCGCCGGAGGTGGCGGCCTCGGCGCCGTGCTGCCGCACCCAGCTCTGATCGTGGACCATGAACGTCTCGGGAAGCATGCGCTCGAGGTCTCCCTGAGCGTGGCAGGGGGTGCACTCGGCCTGGTCGAACTGCTTCTGGTGCACGTGGCAGCCGAGGCAGGTGGCCATCGGCGGAAACCCGGTCGCGTCGCCCGCCGGCGAAGCGATCCCGGCGTGGCACGACACGCACTGACCCCGCACGGCGGACAGCTTCAGGTGCTGCTCGTGCGAGAACCGGATGGCCGTCCCGCGGCCGTCCCGCGGCCCTCGATCGGACGCCGCCCGCAGCTTGGTGCGCTGCCCCGCTTCGTGACAATCACTGCAAATGGCCACGGTGGCTGGCTCGGCCTTGGGATCTTCCAGGTTGGCGTGGCACGACTTGCAGCTGAGGCAGCGGGGCTGGCCCGGCTGCCCGCAGTCCGTTTGCGTCAAGTGCGGCGCGTGAGGGAACGTCGCCGGGCGCGTCCGCTCACACGAGACGGACAGCGCCGCGGCGAGCGCGACCAGCCCCAACAAGCGCAGCCACCAGCGGATCATGGCGCCCCCCAGCGGCCGTGCTCGAAATGGTACGTGAGCCGTGCCAACGCCTGTGTGTCGGCGGAGGCGTACGGCGAGGCGGTCATCGAGCCGCCGAGCAGCGCGTGCCACTCGGGCGCAAACTGCCAGCCGATGGTGGCGGCCTCCACCAGCGAGGTCGAGCGGCCACGGATGGGCTCGTCGTAGGCGTACAGGTATTGCTCGTAGGTCGCGCGCACCAGGTCGGTGATGCGGTAGGCCAGCGACGCTCGAACAGAGTGGTACCCGGTGAAGGCGATGGTCACCCGGGCGTACTCGAGCTGGGCCAAGAGCCGCTCGTCCGGGTCCGGAACCGCTCGCACGCGCAAGCGCCCGCGCGTCCCTTCCCGGTCCCCGGCGAACGCCTGGACGTAGCCGGCGCCCGAGACGGTGAGCCGCGGGATCGGGCGATAGCTGACCTCACCGCCCAGCTCGTCGAATTCGTCGGTCCCGAACACGCTCAGCACCGACTGGCGCGACAAAAAGAGCGAGGGATCGGTGTGCAGGTATTCGGCCGTCACCAGCACGTCTTCTCGCGGCTCGACGTCGGCGAACACGCGGGCTTCAGCGATCGAGCGGCTGTCGGTATCCAGCACACCCAGCGCGGCGAGCGTCGCGAATTTCAGCGGCACGATGTCCGCGTTGAGTGCGACCCGGCGTTGCCCGAGCTCCGAGTCTTCACGCTGCTCGTGCAGGGACGCCGACAGGCGCAGCCAGTCCTGGTGCCGGTAGTGGACCGCGCCGCCGGCCAGCCATTCGCCACCGCGGTCGGGGTCCTGCAGCGCCTCCGGGTCCCGCAGCAGCGTGTCGGCGGACGCGCCGAGGTGGTAGTAGCCCGGCCGCCGCGTCCAGCGCGGCAGCACGGTGAGCCCGCCGTAGACGTCGACCGCGAGCCCCGACTCGAAGGCGATGCCAGCGGAGACGCCGTCGAAGTGCGCGAACCTGGCCGCACCTCCAGACTGAATTTGCCGGCCGAGGCGCACGTAGCCCGGCCCGATGCGCTCGCGCACGTTGGCGACCGTCACGTCCCCATCGAAGCGGCCAAGCGGGCCTGCATCGCCGATCGCGAGGCGTTGCCAGGCGGAGAGCTCGATATCGAGGGTGTTCTCGCCCGAAAAGCCGTTCAGATCGACGGCGCGGAGCGACACGAACTCGTGGATTGGAGCGACGGTTTCAGTGCGAACGATGGCGCCACCCGGCCCCGGCAGCAGCGCCTGCTGGAAGAGCTGGAGGTAGGTCTCCGAGTGCACGATCAGGTCGTGGCGATCGCGCCGCGGATCGTCGCCGTCCGGACGATCGGCCTCGGTCAGACCAGCCCTGGCCGACAAAAGACACGCCGCGGCGGCGGCCAGCGCCGAACCGGATCGTCTGAGCCCGAGCACCATCGCCCTTGCCTCGCGAAACGCGGCAGTGGCCGCCCTTAGCTGCCGATCACCTTGGCGTCGCTGACGAGGACGTCATAGCGATAACCGGAGCCGAAATCGCGATCGACCTCGAGCAGCCCCTCGACCAGCAGCGTCTGCCCCACGTCCGGGACCTCCTGCAAGGTGATGGTCAGGTCGTGCGTCTTCGCCGCTTCGGTGCCGCTGCCGTCGCGCAAATGCGCGAAGGTCTTGCCCATCACCCCTGCGGTGCGCTTGACCACGACGCCGCGCACGCGCACCCGCTTGCCGGCCAGCTCCGTGCGACGCGCGAAGAGCTCCTCGACTCGGTAACCGCCGTCGGCTTTGCCGACCGAGCCCAGCTTCACGTGCGGCAGGGCCTTCCCGGAAGACGCGCCGGTGACGTGCGGATTGACCTGAACGCCCGTCGCGGCGGCAGCGTGCGGGTTCGGCGCTGCCGGAACGCCGGCCGCGGCGCCCGCTTGCGTGCCCGGCTCGAGCACCCCGAACTCGATGCTAGCGAAGGTGCGCTTCAGCGAGGTGCTCGAGAAGTTGGTCATCTTCGTCTGAGCGCGAACCCGCACGTGCTCCCCCACCTGAACGGCGGCGGACGGCACGGCGGCCCACGTCTCCTGTCCGGCGCCGCGCTGCACGCGCAGGTACGTGTAGCTCGGCACGTTGATGACCTCGAGCACGGCGCCTTGGATGAGATCACCCTCCGACGTACCCGCTGCGGCAGTGGGCGCCGCGGGGCCGCCTTTTTCGGCGGCGACCGGCGCGGGAGCGCGCTCACCCCCGGCGGCGATCGCCACGATGGCTGCGGCCGCAACGACCAGGACGAGCAGGTAGTGCATCTTTACGAAGGGTGATTTCATGCCGGGCGCCTTAGCAACGGCCATGCCGCATTTCGGGACGCGCGGCCCTCCCCACCACCGTCCTCGACGCGAGGTATTTATCAGAAAGGCACACGAGCGCGCTAGTGGCTCGTGGCGTCTGCACCGATCTCGGAGTGATTTGGACCCGGGCTCGTTTGGTTGGGGCCGCCGCGCTCGATCAGCGCCGCTTTGCCCGGCGAGACGCCCACAGGGTGCGCAGGCCCATGACAGCCACCGCTCACGCAGCTGATCTTGCCGGTTCGAACCTCGTGCAAGCTGGCTGCATGGTCGGGGGTCTCGGACCACCCCGGCAGGCGGGTCGAGTGGCAGCGCATACACTGCTCATTTCGGTAGGGCTCGTAGATCTTGATCTCGCGCGCCGCTTGCTCCGCCGGCACGGATTTGTAGTGCGTGTAGTACTCCGAGGCGTGCTTCATGCCCCCAATTTTGGTGATCACTGGGCCGAGCAAGCTGTAGTCGGCATGACAGGTGTAGCAATTGTCCTTGCCGAACCAGGCGTTGCGGGTGTGCCGGGCGGCGAGCGAGCGGCTCGACGGATCCTCGGCGTCCTGCACCCACGGCTGCATCACGTGACAGGAGCCGCAAAAATCCCGGGTTTTCGTGGCCTCATAGCTGGCGATGCTGCCGGTCAGCGCGGCGCCGACCGGAAACACGCCGATGCCGAACAGCAGGTAGACCTTGGTGCTGCCGGTCAGCGCGGGGCGCGCCAGCAAGAACCAGAACAAGACCAGGGCGGCCGCGATGGCCGATCCCGTGGTCGCCCAGGTCAACAGGGTGTGTGCGTTCACGTTACGAGGGGACGGGTTATGATCCGAAGAGCGATAGCGATGCAAGCCGCTGGCCCGGCGGCGAAAGGCTTGCCGCCGCGAGGCGCCGAGCGGCAGAACTTTCGCGCGTGCCGAGGTCTTGCTCGGACCGCAGACAATTGGATAACCTTCGCCGTCCGTAAGCAAGCGCCGTGCGCACCTTTGCAATGATCCGTAGACGGCGAGCGTGGCGCTGGCTCGCAAAATGCCTTCCGGGCGCGGTCGCTTGGGCAAGCTCGCTGTGAAAAAACGTTGGGTGTTCCTGCTGGCGGCCCTGGTGGTACTGGGCGCGCTGGGGGTTCTGCTGCCGCGTTACCTTGGTCCGCTCTTCGACCGCCCGGATATGCCACCTGCAGAGCAGATCCCGGACAGCTGGCACGAGGTGCGCAAGGGCGAGGGCCACGTCCGGCACCTCTCCCAAAAGGACGTGAGCTGCCGTGACTGCCACGGCGATATGCGAGCCGGTTTCGCTCGGGTTTCGGTCGACGTCTGCAGCAAATGCCACGAGGACACCCCGGCGGTACTGCACCCATCGGACGCCGCGCGTTCGAAGACCGATTGCTTCTCGTGCCACACCTTCCGGCCGAGCGCCGACATCGAGCCGGCCAACTGCCGGCGCTGCCACTCGCAGGACGCGGCGACGCCGGCGCTGGCCGTCGCCGTCCACGCCAAGGAGAAGTGCACGAGCTGCCACGCCCCGCACAGCGAGCCGACGCTGTCGCCGGCCAACTGCCTGACGTGCCACGAGGAACAACGCACGAAACACGCAGAAACGGGCGCAGCGGTCCAGATCGAGGCCTGCCTCGACTGCCACAAGGCGCACCAGCCGGCGGCGACCGCGCGCGAGCGCTGCTCGAGCTGCCACCAGAGCAAAGACAAGAAGCCGATGGTTCCCGCGTCGGCGACCTTCGTCGGTCACGACACCTGCACGACCTGCCACGCGACCCACGATTTCTCGCGCGCCGCGGCCAAGGCTTGCAACACCTGTCACAACGACCAGTTGACCCTCGGGGCCAATCATGCGCCAGCCCACGCCGCCTGCAAGAGCTGCCACCAGCCGCACGCCGTCCGGGCAGCGTCGGAGGCTACCTGCTCGGGTTGCCACAGCGCCGTCCAGAGCGAGCACCCAAAGGTCAATGGCAGGCGCTGCCTGTCGTGCCACCAGATCCACCCGCCGCCAACGCAAGTGGTCGCCGCAAAGGCACAGAGTTGCACGAGCTGCCATCGTGAGGCCTCGAGCTCGACCGCCTTCCACGCCGGCGGCATCAGCTGCCAGCGCTGCCACCAACCGCATCGACCCAACCTGGCGAGCGCTGGCAAGGCCCTGTGCGCCGGGTGCCACCAGGCGACGGTGAACGCGGTCGCCAGCGGTCACGCCGACTGCAACCGCTGCCACCAAGACGCGGCGCACCGCCCCTCAGCGCCCACCGCCGCTTGCAGCACCTGTCACGCGCCGCAAGCGAAGACCGCGCCCGCGGGACACCAGCAGTGCGCGTCCTGTCACCAGCCGCACCCCGGCAAGCTCAAGCCGGGGACGTCCTGCGCGAGCTGCCACGCGCAGAAGCAAACCGGCATCCACAAAAACGTGAGCGGCGGGTGCACGAGCTGCCACCGCCCTCACGGCCCCGGCGGCGTGCCCAAGCCACCCGCCTGCACCCAGTGCCACACGGTCGCAAAGCTTGGCGGCTTGCACCAGCTCGCCAACCACCAGCGAGCCTGCACGACCTGCCACTCCGCGCACCAGACCGCCCCCACCGGCGCGCGCGCCGACTGCCTCGGTTGCCACAAGGCGCAAACGGACCACCAGCCCGGCTCTCCGCGCTGCACCACCTGTCATTTCTTCGAGTGAAGGGTCGAGCGTCAGACGACCGAGGGCTCAACGACCGCATCGCGGGCAGGCTCGACCGAGCCGGAGGTCCGAGTGCGTGGGTGCTATGGTCTTCGAACCATCCGCCGACACGCTCCGCGCGACCACCCGGCGACGCAACGAGAACAACGCATCTCCGCGCGGCAGGCACGGGCCCCCGCGTCTCCGGATCGCCCTGAGCGGGATCGGCGCACGCCGATGTGAATTCTTTCCCGCTGGACTCACACGGCATTCGCCCCAGATTGCCGCTCCTCGAAAACCCCAAGCGCAGGGCTGACCGTCAGTCTGTTGCCGCGGCGCGCGGCGGGGAATGCCTCGCCCGCCGCAGCCGGTGGGTCGGCTGACGCGCGATCGGCGAGCGGCCGCAGCCCGCGCTGCGCGACCAAGGGAGCGGATATGGACAAGCAACGAAAGCACCTCTTCAGTAGCGGGATGGTTTTGGCGGTGATCGGCTCGGTCGCGCTGACCCTTGCCTGTTCCGACGACGACGACGACGGAGGCAGCGGCACCGGCGGGACGGGCGGCGCCGGCGCGACCGGCGGTTCCGGGGGCTCCGGTGGATCGGGCGCAACCGGCGGCTCGGGAG
>JAEZYZ010000308.1 GCA_023418705.1 Pseudomonadota bacterium
GGGACCGACGACGTCGGTCCCCCTTCCGCTCTTCCGCCCTTCCTGTGACCCATCTCCGAGCCAGACTCGTCGACGCAGCTCGCTGTCTCAGTCGTGAAATCCGTTTCACCGACTCGAGGTGGGCCGAAGGCTCTGATCGTCTTCCTGTGACCTATCTCCGATCCGCGATGCTTCTTTCAGTAGATGCCTTTTTGTGAGGGAGCGGCCATGCCGTAGGCGGCGAGCGCCTGGCGTAGGAACGCCGGGACCGACAGGTAATCCTGCAGCTTGCCGCAGGCGCGGTTGGAGCTGCAGGTGCAGCCGGCGTTGGTGTCGGCGTTGCACTCCGGGTTCTCTTCGGTCGTGGTGCCGTTGAACGCTGAAATGGACGGATCGTACTTTACGATCGGCTGTCCCGTGACGGCGTCGATGACCGGCACGTTCCAGTCGGCGGTGCCGTCGCCGTCGAGATCCGGCCCCGGCGTGGTCTCGTAGGCCTGCGTGAGCAGCTCGTCCGCGTACTCCAGCACGCGCGCACCGATCGCGCGCTGAACGGTCTTGCCGAAGATGGTCTCCTTGCCCAGCGTCTTGGCGACGTACACCTTGCCGCTCGGGTGGTGCAGCTCGATGCGCTGGGTGAACCCCGGATCGCTGTCGGCCCCGAGCTCCCAAATCCGCAGCTGATCGAGCCACGTCTGCTTCTGATTCTCCGGCAGGTACAAGAGCGTCCAGGCGATCAAAAACTTCTGCTGCTCCCACCCGACCTGTGGATCCACGGCGACGAACCCCTCCGGCACGCGCGGATCGAGGGGGTCGCTGCCACCGGCATAGGTGGTGCAGACCGTGGTGCCCTCCGCCGGGATGCACACCTCCGGCTCTTCGGTCCACCAGGTGGTCCACCCGAGGGGCATCCTCGAGAACATTTGCCCGTCGACCAGCACGCGGCCATCGGCGTCCGCCGCGACGCGAGCCCCCTTGATGAAATCATCCCCGGTCAGCATGTTGGCGAGCCAGCGACGGTAGCCTTCCGGGAACAGGTCGGCGAGCGACACGGCTCGGTAGCGCGCGTCGAGGAAGTCCGTTCGGGAGGAGCTGATGAAGTTGTCCACCGACTCGGTGAAGAGCATCGCCGTGAACGCCTTGTCGTAGTAGGAGCCGGCGTTGAGGGTGTATTCGCGGTCGAACTCCCCGTGCCGATCCGACAGCGCGTTCTCGAGCGGCCGGCCCCCAAAGCTCAGATTTCCGAAGTAGCCACTGGCCCCGTTCGGGATGACCAGGCTCGGCGTGTTGTTGATCGGCGCGTCTTCGTTCGAGCGCAGCACGTTGCCTTGGTAGTAGTGCGGCCCCGATTGCGGGCGGGCCGCGATGCGGGCGAAGTGATCGAAGGTCAGGCCGGCAGCCACCACGCTTTGATTGAACAGGTTGCGAGCAGCCCAGGGGAAGTAGCTCTGAAAGTCGAGGCCTGCGGCGTAGGCGGTGTCGCGCAGGATGTTGGCGATCAAGCCGAGCCCTTTGGCGCCATCCCGCATCTTCTCGTTGTAGCGGCTGAGGCTGCGGTTGACCGCGGAGCGGACGCTGAAGTCCTGCCGGTTTCGTCGGTAGTTGTCGAAGATGTGGTAGACCTCTTGCTGGGTGATCAGAAAATCGAAGATCTCGTAGGTGTCGGCGCCGTTGTCGTGCCGGTACACGCTGGCGTTCCCGAGGTCCGCCCAGCTGTCGGTGGCGAAGCCGTAGGGCACCCGGATGCGGCGCTCTTGGTCGACCGAGGGGCCGCCACGGTAGAAGCCGCTCAGGCCATCGGAGCTGGTCGGCGTCCGAAGCGACTGCCAAGGGACGTAGTCCACCGGCTGCTGCCGGCACTGGGTGAACTCCCCGTCGACGGAGACCAGGCCGCCGTCGAGCACCGGATCCCACCGGCCGTACCGCGCTTCATCCCAGGTCGACGGCTTGAAGTCGTCCGGGTTCACCGGCTGGCAGTCGCGGATGAGCTCGTAGTTGGCTTGCAGCGCCGAGTAGTGAATGTCGTCCTCGCCGATCTGCGGCTGAATGCCCAAGATGCCGCCGAAGTTGTCCATCTTGGCGAGCAGCCCGGTGGCCCGGCCATTGCTGCCGGCGCGGTAGCTCGGGTCGGCGTGGACCGCCACGTTCTCCCCGTAGAACATGCGCGCCGCGGCGAAGTCGTAGGCACCGAGGCCCATGAAATCCTGCGTTACCTCGCCCGCGTAGTCCATCACACTGGAGTGCATGAACATCCAGATCAGGTTCTCTTGCTCCTCCTGGGTGACGGGGTCGAAGTAGCGCGGACCGACGCAGCGCTCCCCATCGGCGACCAGATCTTCGCACTGCTGGCTGACGGCGCCGTTTTTGGTGCGCAGCTGCCAGTATTGCGGGCGGTACGACCAGGCGTCCGAGGAGCTGACGAAGTTGTGGCGCAGGCCGATCGAATGACCCATCTCGTGCAGCATCACCGAGTAGTGCGCGCGGTGCGCGACGTACTTGCGGATCGCCTCGGCCCGCGTCTGCTGGGTGCCGAGATCGTCGCCCGGATTGAAGATGCCGAACACCGGGGAGAACTTGTCCTCCAGAATGTCCGCCAATCCGGTGAGCGCCAGCGGCGCGGGCGCCTCGTGCATCATGCACACGCCGCGCTCGGCGAGCGCCACCTCCCGGAGCTGCCGCAGCTGCCTGCTCAGCGCCGGGTTGGCGCCCCGCAGCGGCGAGGCGAAGTGCGTGGTGGCGTCGCCGAGCGGGAGCGTGTCGACGCCGGCGTACTGCTGCATCATCTTGGTCACCAGCTCCGCCTCGAACTCGGTGCCTTGCGCCTGCTCGCGCCGCGCCTGGTAGACGGGCGCGGTGGTGGAGGCCGCGCCGACGCTCGCCGCCACGCCGCTCAGGTCGTGCTTGAGGCTCACGAGCTGCTCCTTCAACGCGGCGTCGATGGCGTTCGGGCTCAGGTCGACGTCTTCGAGCTCTGCGCCGGCGAAGCTCGCGGCTCGTTGATCGAGCTGGGCCTTGGTCAACTTCGGCGCCAGCCCCCCTCGCGCGGCCGCCTCGCTGGCCAGCGCCCAGTCCTTGACGTGCTGCCCCTCCGTGATGTCGGAGGTCAGCAGCTCCCGCTTGATGTAGCGGACCGTGTCGACGACCTTCTGGCTGAACTGGTCGGTCACGTGCGACCAGACGTTGATGCTCGCTGCGACCTTCTCGCCCGTCAGCGGGTCTTCGGCGTCGACATAGATGCCCCACGGTGAGGGCGTCTGCGGTTCGGCGATGACGTTGACCTGGTGGTACCGCAAGTCACCGCGCCGGACGTTCAGAGCGGCCTTGCAGCTCTGGGCGATCGCGCGCGCTTCGCCGAGGCTGAGGTCCTCCTCCCTCTGCGCCGCGCTCTCGTCGTCGGTGGCGGCGGCGAGCAGCTCCGTCGCTCGCGTGCAGTCGGCGCCGCTGATCCCCTCGGGCAGGCGCTGCTCGCCGCAGGCGGGGTGGTCTCCCGCTTCGACCGGGCTGTGGCAGAGCACCAGCATCTCCGGCAGCTTGGCCAGGGCGATGACCCCGCTCGTCGCGCCGCGCGCGGCGCCGATCTCCTCGGCGACCTCCTGGCAGGCGGCCTCGTCGCGGTTTCGATCGGCGTGCGCGGTGCCGGCACGGCAGGCATCGACCTCGGCGGCGAGCGCCACCGCGGCGGCGTTGTCGTCCTGTTGCCCGAAATACGTCGGGTAGCTCTGCGCGCAATCGTCCTGCGCGCCGCCGGTATTCACGCACTCGGCGTACTGGGCCGTCACCACCGCCGAGCGCAGCGCGACGTCCCACTCGTGGGCCGCCTCGGCGCTGGCGGCGAAGTAGTCCGGGTGGCTGCCGGCGGCGTAGTACCAGACGACCGGCTTCGGGGTGCGCGCCCGATAGGGCAGGGTGCACCGCTGCTTGAAGGTATCGCAGCGGGATCCGCCGAAGCCCGTTCGGTCGGTCACCGCCGCGCACTCGTCCTCGGTGCCGTCGCCGTCGTCGTAGTGAGGATCGCCGCCGAACGGGGTCTGCGTGTAGCAAGCGACGTCCCCGCGCATGTTTTCGGGGTCATCGTAGTAGTGGCTCCGCTCCCAGATATCGTAGCGGCTCAGGAAGCGATAGTGCTTGTCGTCGCTCATCCCGTAGTTGCGCGCGTAGCCGGTGCGCGCCACGTAAAACCCGCCGTAGGCCTGGAAGCGATAGCCGTCCCAGTCGACCGGTTCGTAGTCGGTGTTCTCCACGCGGCGGAAGGAGTGGCGGATCGTCAGCTCGACGGGGTTGCAGTTGCCGGACGGTGCGCTGCCTTGCATGAAGTCGTTGTCGAGCCAGCACGCCGGCAGCTTGTCGAAGCCCCAGCCGAACCGGCTGAGGTCGACCTCCTTGGGTTTGGCGAACGCCTTGGTCGTGACGTCGAAGTAGCCGGACTCCGGATCGAAATAGGGCGCATCGGGCGCATCGGGATCGTTGACGTAGTAGGTCATGTCCTCGTACTCGACGCCGCCGAGCACGCCGAGCATGCTCAGCGTGTCGAAGTCGTAGCTGTCGGTCGCGAGGTTCTTGGACCAGTCGACGCGCATGTACTCGCGCTCGTACCAGGGGCGGTCGGCGTCGTTCTCCTCGACGATGTTGCGCTGCTCGCCGGTGGCCTCGTTGTAGCTGCGCGTCACGTCGAAGTGTTTGGTGATCTCGAAGGCGACCGCGATGGTGCCGTCCGTGCTCGCGGGCCCGTCGCCCTTGCCGTCCGTGTCGGCGACGCGCTCGTAGGTGATGCGCCCGATCAACAGGTCTTCGGTGATGACCCACTTGAGCCGCGACACCGGCTGCGCATAGGTCGACGTGAACAGGCCGGTCTGCGCGGCGCCGAAGCCGACGTCGATCAGCGTGCCGCGCGTCCAAAATTCCGGGTCGTCGCCGGGATGATCGAGCCGCTCGCCGACGAAGAAGCTCTTTTTCAGGGCGTTGGCTTGCACGCGGTTGATGGGTGCGCGCTCCTCGGCGCAGCCAGCACCCCCAGCTAGACCGCACGCCGCGAGCACAACGAGCCAGCGCGTCCACTTCGCTATCATTGGTCAGACTCCTTACGATCCCGACGGACCGCCGGCCCACGCCCGAAGCGAAGGCGTGCGGCGCGCCCGGCCGGAAGCCTAACACCGGATGATTGGAGCTCCCGTCGCCGCGCGTCACGCGCGGCGCAGGTTCATGCTGTGGTGGCGATGTAGGTTATTGTCGGCGACGCGTGCGGACGTCCACGGCGCGCGCGTGCGCCTCGAGCTGCTCCACGCGAGCGAGGGCCGTGATGGCGCCAGCGTGGCGGCTCAAGGCAGCGTCCGTGTATTCGATGATCGAGGTGCGGGAGACGAAATCATACACCCCCAAGGGCGCGCTGAAGCGCGCTGCGCCGCCCGTGGGCAGCACGTGCGAGGGGCCTGCCAGGTAGTCTCCCGCGGCTTCTGGCGTGGCGTGACCGATGAACAGCGCGCCGGCCCGCTCGATCCGATCGGCGAGCTCCCGCGCGTCGGACGTGTGCACGGCGACGTGCTCGGCGGCCAGGCGGTTGGCGACATCGACGAGCCCCTGCCGATCGGCGACGACGAAGGCCATACCGTTGCTCGACAGCGACGCCTCCGCGATGCCCCTGCGAGGCAAGCTCGCGAGCTGCACGCCGAGCTCCCCGCGGACCTGCTCCACCAGCTCTCGCCGAGTGGTGATCAAGAGCGGATAGGCGGCCTCGTCGTGTTCGGCCTGGCTCAAAAGATCCGCTGCGATCACATCCGGCGCCGCCGTCTCGTCCGCGATGACCAGAATTTCGCTCGGTCCGGCGATGCTGTCGATCGAGACGTCGCCGAACACCAGCCGCTTGGCAGCGGTGACGTAGATGTTGCCGGGGCCGACGATCTTGTCGACACGGGGGACGGTCTCGGTGCCATACGCCAGCGCGGCGATCGCCTGCGCGCCGCCGGCGTCGAGCACGGCGTCGACCCCGGCCACCCAGCACGCCGCGCGCACCTCGGGGCCCGGATCGGGGCTCGCGACGATGATCTGCCGGACCTTCGCGACCTGCGCGGGGATCACGCTCATCAGCACGCTCGAGGGGTAGCGTGCCTTGCCGCCGGGGGCGTAGAAGCCGACCCGTTCGAGCGGCGTCACTCTGCCCCCGAGCCGAACCCCGTCCTCGTCGTATTCGAAGCTCTCGAGCCGGGCCGCCTGCTGCTCGTGGTAGCGCCGGATCCGCTCGGCGGCGAAGCGCAGCGCTGCCTGCACCTCGGCGCTCAGCGCTGCGAACGCCGCCTCCCCGCCGTAATCGGTGAGCAGGGGCGTCTCGAGCTTCCGCTTTTCGAACTGCTCGACGTAGCGCTCGAGCGCGCGGTCGCCCTCCTGGCGCACGGCCCGCACGACCTCACGCACGGCGAGCTCGACGCGCTCCAGGTCCGTGTCCCCGCGCCGCTCGAGCCGCGCCAGGGTGGGGTCGAAGGCGGGGTCCCCCGCGGCCACCATCGGAAGGAGTCGTTCGCCCGTCACGTCCAGTGCCCCGCCTTGACCGCCGCCGGATCGTACTCGCGAATGCGCGGTCCCAGCGCTTCGCGGAACACCTGTTCGTCGTCCATGTCCAGATCGTCTTCGCCAAACCCTTCGGCCACTTCCATGCCCACGGCCAGGATGCGCAGGAACAAGGCGAAGCTGGTCGCGCAGAGCCGGGGCTTCCACACTTCGGTGCCGCTCATCGCCGTGAACACCGGGCAGTCGCCCTCGGCGTCCGGGCTCGAAACGTCCAGGAAGTACGGATCGCCGAGCAGCGTGCTGTGGCCGATGATGATGAAGCTCGGCCGCCACCCGGCGGCGCTCGGCGCGCTGGCGAGCTCGCCGGACTCCGTCAGCGCAAAGCCGTTCTGCTCGGCTTCGAGCCGAGCGGCTGGGATCAACCGCACGCGCTCGGACGGCGTGCGCGTCTCCACGTCCACCGGATCGGCGGCGAGCAGGAAGTTGCGATAGCGCCTCGGGATTCGAAGCTTCGATCGCAGCGCTTCGACCAAGCCGGGTTCGGTGGTTCCGAAGACCGCCGGGATGCGGCGGCGTTTGAAGGCGTCTTTGAGTGCGGCAACTGATTCGGCCAGATCGCTATCCACGTCGCGGCCCTTTCGCTCGCGTGAGCTGGCAAGCGAGCAAGTTCATGAACAGTCCGGATTCTTAGGAGTTCTAGCCGATGGTCGGCCCACGGCCCAGCCTATTGGACCCCGGGGCGTTTGGCTACCACAGGATTGCCGGGCGATCGCCCATTTCGATCGCTGCCGCGGAGTGATGCGTACGAGCGGCCGGCCAAGCTATGCGCTATGTTGGCGCTGCGACGATGCGTGAATCGGCCTATCGAAAGAGCGCGTTTCGGCCCCTCGAGATCCCGCACCGGTACGGCGAGCACGTTCACCTGCTGGACGATCCCCTGGCGTGGACCCTGCTCGCCAGGGCGGGCGCGCCGAAGGTGGGACAGCCGGAGGTGGGGCGCCTGGTCCGCACCTTGTACGAGCGGCTGGTGCACGTCGTCATCGCCGCCGAGCTGCCGCGAGAGCTGGTGAGCACCAAGACCCGGATGGTCACTCACCATCCGGCCGAGGGCGTGTACCGCGGCCTGTCCGTCGCCGCGGGCACCAAGGTCGTCACCGTGGGCATCGCGCGGGCGGGGACGATGCCGTCGCAGATCACCTACGAAATGCTGACGAGCGTCTTGGAGCCAGACGGCGTGCGCCAAGATCACCTCTTCATGAGTCGCGTCACCAACACGAACGGCGAGGTCACCGGCGTCGACTGGCACGACGCCAAGATCGGTCGCGAGGTGGAGGGGCGCTTCATCTTCTTCCCCGATCCGATGGGCGCGACCGGATCCTCGATGGTCAGCGCGATCCAGCACTACCAGGAGCGGCTGGACGGCAAGCCCGAGCGGTGCATCGCCATCCATCTGATCGTGACGCCCGAGTACCTGAAGCGGGTCCAGACGGACGCCCCCGATGCCTGCGTCTATGCCCTCAGGCTCGATCGGGGGTTGTCGCCGCCCGAGGTCCTCGGTTTGGTCCCCGGCGAGCGCTGGAGCGAAGAACGGGGCTTGAACGACCGACAGTACATCGTCCCTGGCGCCGGTGGCATCGGCGAGGTGCTCAACAACGCATGGGTGTAGGGCCCACGGTCCGTTCGCTCAGCCTCCCCAGACGGTCTTGGTATCGCTGAGCGCGACCACGAGCTCCTGCGCCCCCGACTCGCGGGCGACGGTGATCGCCGCGTCGATGTAGTCGAGCGCCTCTTTGGTGCGCTGGCGCGCATGGGCGACGTGCGCCAGCGCGCCGAGCACGCGCGCCCGGTCGGTGCCGCCGGGCCCGGCGACGTCCAGGGCTTCGCGCAGCACGCCTTCGGCGTCGGCGAAATCCCCGGCGCGGGTGAGCGCCGCGCCGAGCTTGCGGCTGAAGATCAAGACGGCGCGCAGCGGATCGTCGAGCTCGCCGCGCGAGATCTCTTGCCTGGCCAGATCGAGGCCGCGGCGCAGCGCGAGCACCTCGGACGTGGTGTCCCCCCGCGCGCCCGATCGCTCTGCGACCTGTTCCAGCAAGAGCAGCGCCTGGAAGGAATCCTGAGCCTCGAGGGCGTGCAGCGCCTGGGCCTCCAGGGGGGCCGCACGCCGCTCACACGCGCGCAATGCCTTGCCGTGCAGCTCACGCCGGACGGCGGCGGGTGTGCCGCCCAGGACGACCTCTCGCAACAGCGGGTGGGCCGCGGACACGCTGCCGTCGCCGTCGAGCTCGACGAAGCCGGCGGCTCGCAGCGCATCCAAGATGGGCTGCAAGTCCACCCCGCGCTGCACCAGCGGCGCCAACAGCTCCGGGGCCACCCGATCGCCCAGCACCACGACGGCCTGCAGCGTCCGGCGCGCCTCGGGCTCCAGGGTGTCGACGCGTCGCCCGATCAAGTCCGCCAAGCGGGAGGGGGGATCGCTGCCACCCTCCATGGCGAAGCGGATCACCTGCTCCACGTACATCGGCAGCACGCCGCGCGACAGGCTCTCCGGCGGCTCGTCGCCGGTGCGGTACTTGGCCAAGAGCCGCGACGCGACCGGCGGGGGCAGGCCGGTGAGCACCCGCGCGACGCTCGAGCCCCAACCCGAATCGAAGCCGGCCGGGTGCGCCGCCAACAGCAGCGCCGGACACGCTGGTGGCTCCCCAAGCACGTCGGCGAAGGCTCGCCGGCTCGGGGAGTCGATGCGGTGCAGCTCGTCGATCGCCAGCACGACCGGCGCCAGCTCCGCGCCTTTTTCGATCGCCCAGCGCAGCGCCTCCGCCAAGGCCAGCCGCCGCTCGACGGGCGTGCGGTCGTCGTTGCGCCGCGGGGCTCCGCCGAGGATCTCCAGCAGCCCGGCGGCCGCGTTGGGGTTGGCGTTCGGAAAGGCGGCGGTCTCGATGGCGCGCGGCGTGAGGCCGGTGAGCCCGAGGATGGCTTGTCGCAGGCTGAAGTAGGCGGCTTCGGCCCAGTAGGGATCGGGCGTCACCCACACCGTCAGGTCGTTTTCGTTTCGGCGCCGCTCCAGAAATTCGCGCAGCAGCCGGGTCTTGCCGATGCCGGCCTCGCCCACCAGCCGCGCGCCGACGAAGCTCTCTTCCGCCTCGTTGCGGCGATCGAGCAGCCACCTCAGGTCCTCCTCCCGCGACAGCAGCGGCAGCGGGAACGTCGGCCGCCCCGCTTCCGCGGGCCGAGAACGCTGCGGCAGGCGCTCACCGCAGTCGAGGCAGAACTTCGCCAGCGGCACCACGTTGTGGCACGCCGCGCATTCGATGATCTCGTTCGGGATCATCGACGAGCCGGAGCGCGGGGCCACCGAGGCGCGGCTGGGCTGCTGGCTGTCGCGGATGGCACGTGCCAGCGCGTCGGAGAACTCCTGTGCGTCCTGGAAGCGCTGCTCGGGTTGCTTGGCCAGCGCCTTGAGCACGACGTCGACCAGCCGCTGCGGGATGTGCCGATCGGGGGCCACCTGGCGGGGATCGGGCACCGGGATTGTCAGGTGCATCATCACCACCTGAGTCGGGCTCTCCGCCTCGAACGGCAGGTGTCCGGTGAGCAGCTGGAAGAGCACGACCCCGAGCCCGTACAGATCGCTGCGCCCGTCGATGGGATCGCCCCGCCCCTGCTCTGGGGCCATGTAGTCCGGCGTCCCGCAGACGATCCCGGGGCTAGTGACGTTGGGACTGTGGGTGTCGGCTTTCAACTTCGCCAGGCCGAAATCCAGCACTTTGACGAAGTCACCGCCGCGGCGCAGCGGCTCGAGCACGATGTTCTCGGGCTTTAGATCGCGGTGCACGATGCCAAGCTCGTGCGCCTCGGCCAGGGCAGCCAGCACCTGCCGCAGGACATCGACGATGCGGTTGAAGGACAGCGGACCTTCCTCGTAGGCGACGCGCGCCAGGTCCTTGCCCCGCAAAAACTCCATCACGAGGTACGGCTGCCCGTCGTCGGTGCGGCCGAAGTCGAACACGGCGATGGAGTTGGGGTGGTTCAGCTGACTGGCGGCACGCGCTTCGGTCATGAAGCGCAGGGCCGAATTTTCGTCGCTGAGCAGGTGAGGGTGGATGATCTTCACCGCGACCGTTCGGCCGAGGGCGCTCTGTTCCGCTCGATACACCCGTCCCATGCCCCCGACGCTGATGAGGTCTAGGATGTGGTAGCCGCCCGGCAGGGTGCGTCCGACGAAGCGATCTTCGTTTTTACGTCCGACATTGCCGACGGGAAAGCCGCAGGTCGGACAGTAGTGATGATCGGCCAATACCGTCGCCGCGCACTGCGGACAGGAACGGGTGGCGGGGCTGGAAGCTACCATGGAGGGCGAAGGTGCCGGCAGGGCGGGCCTGGGTCGGCGTTCCGCGAGCGACCGGCCATCGCTTCGAATCTACAGCAGCGGCCCCGGGCAACCAAGCCTCATCCCCGGAATTCTACCCACCAGAGCACACATCAGAATGCAACCTGCTCCGAGGCGTCGAGCGCCCCGCACCCTCCTGGCGCTCGGGGGGCGCGGCGTCTGACGCGACGTGGTGTCGCGTGGCTGGAAACCGCCCTGATCGAGCGCCGGGTGGTCGCGCGATTTTCGTTCGAGAATCGTGCGCGCTCGTTTAGCCTAAAAGCTTCATGGCCCCGAAGATCCCGCTCGGCGAGCTGCTCGTCGAGGCGCAGATGATCACGCGCGAGCAGCTCGAAGAAGTCCTCGCGCTGCAGCAGCATGATCGGCGTCGGCTCGGTACGTTGCTGGTAGAAAGTGGGTTGGTCACCGAGACCCAGGTCACGCAAATCCTTAGTCAACAGCTCAGTGTGCCTTGGGTTTCGCTCCACCACATCGACTTTGCGCGCCAGCTGTTGAACCTCGTTCCACGTGAGCTTGCGGAGAGGTTCTGTCTGGTGCCGATCTTCGTGCGCAAGGTCCGAGGCTACGGCGAGACGCTCTACGTGGCGATGGACGAGCCCGGCGACGACGCGGCGCTGCAGGAGGTGTCCCAATACGCTGGCCTGCCGGTGCGGGTGATGATCGCGCCGCCTTCCGACATTCGGAGCGCCATCCGAGCGTACTATGGGACGAGCGATCGACCCGACGGCGCCGAGCGCCCGGTCGTCGAGGTGGCAGAGCCGGCGCCGCCGCGATCCCTCTCCCCCTCGCCTGCACCCGTGTCCCTGAAGCCCTCGAGCGATCCGCTGCCGTCGGACGAAGACAGCTTGGAGCCGAGGGAGGTGAGCATGCCCCCGCCGCGGCGTGGCAGCGTGCCGAAGATGGTGACCCTGACGCTGCTCGACGGCACCCGCGTGAACTTGCCGGCGAAGACGGACCCGCCAACGCCCGACAACGCCGCCGGTGCCGAGGACCAGCGGCTGACGGCGCGGGATCTCATCACGGCGCTCCGCGCTGCCGCGGGCGGGGCCGACACCAAGGAGGTGCTCGGCGAGGACGCGCAGTGGGAGCGCCTCTTCGCCGCGCTGCTGTCCCTGCTCATGAAAAAGCAGCTGATCGCGGATTGGGATTTCACCGAGGAGCTCAAGAAGATCTGAACCGCAGCCGCGCCCGCTGCGCCAGCAGCCAGGGGCTCGTCGTTCGATCGGTGGCTGCCGGGGGGACCGCGGTCCGTTCGCGCAGGGCGGCGGCGACAGCGAGCGCGGCGGCCAGCTGCTGCTGGCTTGCTGGGTCGCCGCTCCGCGGGGCGAGCAGCTCCGCCAGCTGCCGCTCGACGAACCCGACGTCGTAGTCGCCGCGGGTGAAAGCCGGGTGCGCGAGCAGGCCTTCGAAGAACGAGAGGTTGGTGCGCACGCCGGTCACGAGGTACTCGCCAATCGCCCGCCGCATGCGCGCGATCGCCCACGCTCGGTTGGGGGCCCACACGCACAGCTTGCTCATCAAGGGATCGTAGTCGCTGCCGATCGTCGCGCCGGGCTCGATCCCGCTGTCGTCGCGCACGCCCGGGCCGGCTGCGACGCGCAACGCCCCGATGGTGCCCGGGCTGGGCAAGAAGCCGCTGCTCGGATCTTCGGCGTAGATGCGGCACTCGATGGCCGCGCCGCGGCGCACGATGTCCGCCTGGGTCATGCCGAGCGGCTCGCCTTCGGCGATGCGGATCATTCGCTCGACCAGATCGATGCCCGTCACCAGCTCGGTGATCGGGTGCTCCACCTGCAGCCGCGTGTTCATCTCCAGGAAATAGAAGTTGCCGTCGGGGGCGAGCAGGAACTCGAACGTGCCGGCGGAGTAGTAGCCCACGGCGCGCGCGCCCAACACGGCGACTTCGCCCATGCGCTCGAGCGTCGCCGGCGACAGCGCGGGGCACGGTGTTTCTTCGAGGACCTTCTGGTGTCGTCGCTGGATCGAGCAGTCGCGTTCGAACAGGTGCACGCAGGAGCCGCCTCGATCGCCCAGCACCTGGATCTCGACGTGGCGCGCGCGTTCGATCGCCTTTTCGACGTACACGCTGCCGTCGCCGAAGCTGCTTTGCGCTTCGCTTTGGGCCCGCCCCAGCGCCGCCTCCAGCTCGGACTCGCTCCGCACCAGGCGCATCCCCTTGCCGCCGCCGCCAGCGGCGGCCTTGAGCAGCACGGGGTAGCCGACGAGCGCGGCGGTGGCTTTGGCCTGCTCCGGAGTGTCGGCGCTGCCGCCCGGGACGATCGGTACGCCGGCCTCGGCCATTTTGCGCCGTGCTCGGGTCTTGTTGCCCATGGTCGCCATCGCCTGCGCGGGCGGCCCGATGAAGGTCAACCCCGCGCGCTCGCAGGCCTCGACCAAATCGGGGTTCTCCGACACGAAGCCGTAGCCGGGGTGCAGCCCGTCACAGCCGGCCTTCTTTGCGACGCTCACCAGCCGCTCGATGTTCAGATAGCTGTCTTTCGCGGGCGCTGCCCCGATGAAATAGGCTTCGTCCGCCGCGCGCACGTGGGGCGCCGCACGATCGGCCTCGCTGAACACGGCGACGCTCTCGATGCCGAGCTCGCGCAGCGTGCGCGCGATGCGGATGGCGATCTCGCCGCGGTTCGCGATCAGCACCTTTTGCAGCATGGTCGGCGATGATTACCACGGCTCGTCCAGGGTCGATGTGGGCAGTGTAAACATGGCGCCCGTCGGGCGGGGCGCCGTCCGGGCGCAGCGTCACACGCCGAGCCCTGCTATAAGCCCGCGCCGTGGACGGCGGCGACGATCGGATCATCAGCGTTGCGGACATGGCTCGGCGCTTGAGGCGGGCGGTGGAGGCGAGCACCGGCAGCGAGTGGGTGGAGGGCGAGGTCACCTCGCTCAAGCGAGCTGCCAGCGGGCACGTGTACTTCTGCCTGAAGGACGAGCGCGAGGACGCGGTGCTCGACTGCGTGATGTACCGGCTGCAGGCGCAGCGGTCTCGCCGGCACTTGAGCGATGGCGCCCGCATCCAGCTCGCCGGCCGCGCCACGGTCTGGGCACCGCGCGGCCGCCTGCAGTTCGTCGGCGAGGCCGCGCGGCCTGCGGGGCGCGGGGCGCTGCTCGAGGCGCTCGAACGGCTCAAGCAGCGCCTCGCCGCCGAGGGGCTGTTCAGCCCAGAGAAGAAGCGACCCTTGCCGGCCGAGCCGCGCGTGGTCGGCATCGTGACCAGCCTGCAGGGCGCGGCGCTGCACGACATTTGCACGGTGGCGTTTCGGCGGGGCAGCGCACGGCTCGTCGTCAGCCCCGCGCTCGTTCAAGGGGAGGGCGCCCCGCAGAGCATCCTCGCGGCCATCGATCTGATCGAGCGGCACCCCGAGCTCGAGGTCTTGATCGTCGGACGGGGCGGCGGGTCTAGCGACGACCTGATGGCGTTCAACGACGAACGGGTCGTGCGCCGGCTCGCGCGGGTGCGGGTGCCGGTGGTGAGCGCCGTGGGCCACGAAATCGACGTGACGCTCGCGGATCTGGTCGCCGACGTGCGCGCCGCGACGCCCTCCCAGGCCGCCGAGCTCGTGATCGCGGACGCGGTCAACCGCGCGCAGGCCCTGCGGCGCTGCCGCTCGCAGCTCGTGCGCGCGATGGTGGCGCGCATCAACGAAGATCGGGCGACCGTCGATCGTCTGCGCTCGCGCCTGTCCGACCCGAGGTTTCTGATCGCCGATCGACAGCAGCTGCTCGACGAGCTGTCCGGGCGGCTCGAGCGCCAGCTCGGGCGCGCGCTCAGCCGCCGTCGAACGCGGCTGGAGCTGTGCCACCGCCGGCTGCTGGCGCGCCACCCGCGCGCCGTCCTCGCGGCGTCGCGGGGCAGCTTGAGCCCGCTGCGCGAGCAGCTGCGTGCGGGGATGCGCCTCGCGCTGAAGACCTCGCGCGGGCGCTTGTCCGAGCAGGTCGCCGCGCTCGACAGCCTCTCGCCGCTTTCGGTGCTCGGCCGCGGTTACGCCATCGTCTCGCACCACGACGGCCGAGCGGTGCGCAGCGCCGCCGAAGTGGCGCTGGGTGAGCGGCTGCGGGTGCGGCTGCACCAGGGCGAGTTGACGGCGACCGCCGAGTCGAGCGAGCTCGAGCAGCCTCCGATCGCGCGCGTGGCGGGCGGGAGGGGCGCGTGAGTCGTTTCGTCCTCATCGGTCACCCGGTGGAGCACTCGCTCTCGCCGCCGATGCACGCGGCCGCCTACGCCGAGCTCGGTCTCACCCACTCTTATGCTGTCGTCGATGCCCCCGACGAGGCGGCGGTCGCGGCGGTGCTCCGGCAGGTGAGCTCGGGCGAGATCGCCGGCGCCAACATCACGGTGCCGTGGAAGCGGGTCGCGCTCGGGCTCGCGAGCCGCGCCGATCCGCTCGCGGAGCGCACGAACGCCGCCAACGTGTGGCTGCGCGAGCCGAGCGGCGCCGTCGTGGCACACAACACCGACGTGCTCGCGTTGGTGGAGGAGCTCGGTCGGTTGGCGCCCCGCGCCACACGGGTGAGCGTGATCGGCAGCGGGGGCGCGGCGCTCGCGGTGCTCGTGGCCTGCCGCAAGCTCGGCATCGACGAGGTCGGTGTCGTGTCGCGCAGCTACCGAGCCAGCGAGCCGAAACAGCGCTGGAAGCACGCGGCGGAGCTCGAGGCGCTGGGCGCCGAGCTGTTGCCCTGGCCGAGCCCGGACTCGCTGGAGTTCGCGCGCTTCGCCCGGAGCAGCCAGGTGATCGTGCAGGCCACCAGCGCTGGCATGACCGGCGGTGATCCTGGGGAGTTGGTGCGGGACATCGTGCCGTTCGCCGAGCTTGACCACGACACGCTCGCCTACGATGTCGTCTACACGCCGCGGGTCACCCCCTTCCTGGCGGCCGCAGCCCGACATGGCCTGCGTGCCGAGGGAGGGCTCGGCATGCTCGTGGCACAGGCCGCGCTCGCCTTCGAGCTCTGGCTCGAGAAGGCGCCCTCCCGCCGAGTGATGCGCGAGGCCGCCGAGCAGGTGCTGGCGTCGAAGGAGCGGCGATGACCGGCGACGGTCCCGAGCGGCCCTGGCCCGTCGTGCAGATCGGCGGCGAGCTCGAGCGAGCCGAGCGCGAGTGGATCCACACCAACGGCACCGGAGCGTATGCGATGAGCACGCTGGCGCTCATGCACACCCGGCGCCACCATGGCATTTTGGCTGCGGCGCTGGAGCCGCCCTTCGGGCGCTATCTGGTGCTGAGCCACGCCGAAACATCGGTCCAGGTCGGCGACCGTTCCTACCGTCTGAGCACGCACCAGTTTCCGAACCTGGCGCCGACGCCCGGCTACCGCTTGCTCCAAAGCTTTGCGCAAGACCCGCTCCCGCGCTGGACCTACCGGCTGGGAAAGGCGGAGCTGGAGCGTCGTCTCTGCCTCGCCCGCGGAAAGAACACGCTCATCGTCGAGTACGTCTGGCGCGGCAAGGGGCCGGCGCAGCTCTTCCTGCGGCCGCTCATGCCGCTGCGTCCAGTGAACGCGCTGATGACCGAGCACGGCTCGATGGTCCAGCGCGTCGCGCTCAAACCGGGCGCGGTCGAGATTCAACCGATGCTGGCCTTGCCGCCCGTCACCTTCGGGCACACCGGCGTGTTCGTTGGATCGCCGGACTGGTGGCGGCGGTTCGAGTACCTGGAGGAGCGCGGGGTCGAGAGCGATTTCCAGGAAGACCTGTGGACCCCGGGCACGTTCGAGATCCGGCTCGAGCCAGGTGTGCCAAGCTACCTGGCGGTGTCGGTCGGAGGGGCCCTGCCAGACTCTCCTGCGGCGATGATGCAGCAGACAGTGGACCACCTGCTGGCGCAGGACCCTGGTCCCGGTGTGGCGCCGGCCGTGCGCGCGCTCTCGATCGCGGCCGATGCTTTCGTGGCGGCAGACATCGATGCCCCGGTGATCGTGACCGGCTATCCCTGGTACGCTATCCGCCCGCGCGACACGCTGATCGCGCTGCCGGGCCTGCTGCTCTGCCGAGGCCGGCACGCCACCGCCAAGGCCGTGATCGCGACGCTGCTCGACCACCAGCACGCGGGCCTCTTGCCGGACGCGCTGCAGCCCAAAGGACAGGTGCGCGCCAAGCCGTCGCCCGACGCCACCCTGTGGTTGTTCGAGGCGGCGCGCCTGTTGGCCCGCGCTGTCGGCAGCGACGACGAGTTCTTGCGCCGCCGGCTCTACCCGGCGCTCCGGCGGGCCTTCGTGCGCCTGCGCTCACACCGTCGCCGGCAGATCTGGCTCACCAGCGAAGGGCTCTTGGCGACCGGGACGGAAGGGGCGGCCCTCACCTGGATGGATGCCCAGGTCGGGGCGCATGTGATCACGCCCCGGCGTGGCCTCGCGATCGAGCTGCAAGCGCTCTGGACGCGCGCTTGCCAGACCCTGCATGATTTTGCCACCGCCTACGGGGACGACCCCACGGCGCGCGCGAGCGGTCAGGCACGCCACGTGGCGCGGCAGGCCTTCCGCGCGCGCTTCTGGTGCAACGAAATCGACTACCCCTTCGACTGCATCAGCGAGGTGCGCGACACGGCGGACGCCTGGGCAGACCCCAGCATTCGCCCGAACGCCGTCCTCGCGCTGGCCATCGATCCGGAGCTGTTCGAACCCTGGCAAGCGGCGGCGATCGTCGCGCGCGCTCGGGAGGACTTGCTCACGCCACGCGGTCTACGCAGCCTGGCGCCCGCCGATCGCAACTACCGCGGGCACTACGAAGGCCGTCTGGAGGAGCGGGAAGCCGCGTATCACCAAGGGACCGCGTGGCCGTATTTGGCGGGCGCGTTCGTGCGCGCGGCGTTGACGGCCGCTCCGGGTGACCACGACGTTCGCGAGCAGCTCTCCGCGCTCCTGACGGATATGCTCGTGGGCGGCCCCGTGCTCGGACAGGTGCCTCAGCTGGCCGACGGCGACGCGCCCCACCGCCCGCGCGGCTGCCCCGCGCAAGCCTGGAGCGTGGCCGAGATCCTACGAGCGCTATCGATGGACCTGGCAGAGTGAACCATGGCGCGGGACCTGACCTTGCTCGGATACCGGCGGATCGTGATCCTGCTGGTGTCCTTGGTGGTCGTCCCGACCTCGTTGCTGTTGGCGGTCGGCGCCGTGCTCTTGTTCCTCGGCGAGGCCCGCTATAACCTCTTGATGGGCATCCTGGTGCTCGCGCTGAGCGGCGCCGCGGTGACCGGGGTCGTCCTGGTTTGGGTCTTCGTGCGTCGGGAGGCGAACCTGTCGCGGCTGCAAGCCGACTTCGTCTCCAAGGTTTCGCACGAGCTCCGGACACCGCTCACGTCCATCCGGCTCTTCGCCGAGACGCTGGCCTTGCGCCGCGGCGATCCGGCCGCCGAGGACCAGTGCATTCAGGCGCTCGGCCGTGAGACCGCGCGCTTGCAAGAGCTCATCGATCGCCTGCTGGATTGGGGGCGGATGGAGAGCGGGCGGCGTGAATTTCGCATCTCTCGCGTCACGGCCAATGAGGTCGCGGGCGACGCGCTGGCGGCTTTCGAGCCACTGCGGGAACAGCGGCGGGTCGAGCTCGAGGTGCGGCTTTTGGACGCGCCTGCGCTGATCGACGCCGATCGCGGCGCGCTGACCGACGCGATCTTCAACCTGTTGACGAATGCCCTCAAATACGGCGGGGAGCCCCCCCGCATCGCGTTCTCCGTCGAGCGGCGGGCGGACGAGGTTCTGTTTTCGGTCGAGGACAACGGCAACGGCATCCCCATGACCGAGCACAAACGAATTTTTCAGAAGTTTTACCGAGTGGACGACCGGCTCTCTCGAGCGCGGGAGGGATCCGGCCTCGGGCTGGCCATCGTCAACCACGTGATCAAGGCCCACAAGGGAACGACCGAGCTCGAGTCGGCGCCCGGAAAGGGCAGCAAATTCACGCTGGTCTTGCCCCTTGCCCGCGACGACTGACGATGCAGAAAAATAGCCGCATTTTGCTGATCGAGGACGACGAGAGCATCTCGATGGGCCTCAGCTTGAACCTCGAAGCCGAAGGCTACTCCGTCGCCGTGTCGGCGGACGGCGAGGAGGGGTTGGCGAAGGCGAGGGCGGAGCGGTTCGACCTCGTGATCATCGACGTGATGCTCCCGAAGGTGAACGGCTTCGAGATCGTGAGAACCCTGCGCGCCGTTGGCAATCGGGTCCCGATCGTCATGCTGAGCGCGCGCGGCGCGGAGCTCGACAAGGTGATGGGGCTCGAGCTCGGCGCCGAGGACTATGTCACCAAGCCGTTCGGTCTTGCCGAGCTCCTGGCTCGGATCAAGGCGGTGCTTCGGCGCGACGCCATCGCGCGGAGCGCCGAGAAGGCCGTGGTGGTGGGCGAACTCCGCATCGATCCGGCGACGCGCCAGGTCAGCCGCTCGGGCAGCGAGGTGCCCCTCACTGCGACCGAGTTCGACGTCTTGTGGTGTCTGGTCGAAGCCGGTGGAAAGGTGCTGTCGCGGGAACAAATCCTGACCCGGGTCTGGGGTCCGGAGCATCACGGCACGCTGCGCACCATCGACAACTTCATGTTGCAGCTTCGGACCAAGCTCGAGGCCGATTCAGCCGATCCCAAGCACTTGCTGACGGTGCGCGGCGTCGGCTACCGCTTCAGCGTCTGAGGCCACGCTGCTGCGGGAGCCCGGAGCGACCGCCGGGGGTGAGGGGGCCCGTCGCGTGGCAAAAAACGCGATCGATGCGGGGCTTCGGATTCGTGCTAGACACCTACGGCCGTGGACCAGAACCTACTGCGATCGTACATGGCGACCGTCTATGAGCTGCCTTCGGAGGAGGGCGTGCTGCGCGTTTCCCTCGACGGTGAGCTCGTCAAAGACGTCGGTGACCTGCCGCCGTTGTTGCGCTCCACGTTCGCCATCCTCACGGCTTACAACCCGCGCTCGATGCTGTTGCCTCGGCGCGTGAACGAGGGGCGGCATCAAGTGATGCGGGACTTGTTGATCCTCGGCTGCTACCGTGTGGAGCATTGCCTGGGGTACGACGAGGAGCCGGATGGTGTGTGGCGGGAGCCGGCTTGGGTCGCGCATGGAATCGGGCGCGAAGAGGCGATAGATTTCGGCAGGACGTTCCGCCAGAACACCATCGTCTACTGTGCCGACGCCCGGCCCGAGCTGATCGTGACGGATCCGACCTGCGACGAGGTCGGCAAGAGCTTCCAGGGCAATTGGCGGGTCCGCCAGTGAGCGGATCCGGTTTCGACAGGACGCGGGACCGTACGGGCTCGCGTCCCCAGCGTTTTCGGAGTTTGTCGGATGCGAAGTCAATACGATGACGAGGTGCGCCCGGACGTGGCGGACGTCGTCGGCCAGGTGACGCACGTCTTCAAGCAGAAGGGGCGGCGGCTTGGTCCGATTTTGTTCGGTTTGCTCGTGCTGGCGCTCTTGCTGACCGGCATCTACGTCGTGGAGCCGGGCGAACAGGGCGTCGTGCGCACGTTCGGCAGGGAGTCCGGCAAGACCGCTCCTGGGCTTCACTACCGCCTGCCGTTCGTGCAGCAGGTGGACGTCGTGAACATCGAGCAGATCCGGCGGCTCGAGGTGGGCTTTCGCGGTGACCAGCGCGTTCCCCACGAGGCGCTGATGCTGACCGGCGACGAGAACATCGTCGAAGCTCAGATGATCATTCAGTACCGCGTGGTCGATCCCAGCAAGTACCTGTTCGAGCTGAGGGACCCCGAAGAGTCGTTGCGGGCCACCGCCGAGGTTGCGCTGCGCAGCATGGTCGGTCGCACCAACATCGACGACGTGATCACCACCGGGCGGGAGCAGGTCCAAGCCGAGACCCGCGAGTGGCTCCAGAAGCTGATGGAGTCCTATCAGAGCGGGCTGTCCGTGACCGAGGTGAAGCTGCAGATGGTGGACGCGCCCGACGAGGTCAAGCAGGCGTTTCACGACGTGGTGCGGGCGCGCGAGGAGAAGGAGAAGCTCATCAACCAGGCGATGGGCTACAAGGCGGATCTCATCCCCCGCGCGCGCGGCGAGGCCCGCAAGATCGAGCGCGACGCCGAGGGCTACCGGGAGCAGCGCGTGCTTCGGGCCAAGGGTGACGCCGCCAAGTTCGAGGCTCAGCTCGCCGAGTACAAAAAGGCGGAGAACGTGACCCGGGAGCGTCTCTACCTGGAGACCATCGAGCGGATCCTCGGGCGCATCGAGAAGAAGACCTTCGTCGACGCGGACGTGGCCCAGGGGGCGCTGCCGCTCTTGCCGCTGGCGGGCGGTGCCGCCGCAGTACAGGGGAACTGACCGATGAAATCCGGCATCATCATTTTGATCGTCGCGCTCGTCGTCGCGGGCTTCTCGAGCTTCTTCATCGTCGACGAAACCGAGGTGGCCATCGTCACCGAGTTTGGCAGGTACAAGCGGACGGCGCGTGAGCCCGGTGCGTACTTCAAGATCCCGTTCGTCGAGGCGGTGCATCGCATGGAGTCCCGCATCATGGGCAGCGACACGGCTCCGGCCGAATACCTGACGCTCGACAAGAAGCGGCTAGTGGCGGATCCGGTCACCCGATGGCGCATCGTCGAGCCGCTGACGTTCTACAACCGCGTCCACGACCAAAGCGGGGCGAAAGCCCGGCTCGACGACATCGTGAACAGCGAGCTGCGGCGAGAGCTGGCTTCGCACAATTTTGGCGACATCGTCGGCAACGAACGCGAGCCGTTGATGATCAAGGTGGCCGAGCGGGTGCGTGAGAAGACGAAGGCCTTCGGCATTCAGGTGATCGACGTGCGCATCAAGCGCGCCGACCTGCCGCGCGAGGTTCAGGAGAGCGTGTACCAGCGCATGCGGGCCGAGCGTGATCGCGTGGCCAAGCAGTATCGGTCCGAGGGCGAAGAGGAAGCCGCCAAGATCCGCGCCGAGACGGACAAGGAGAAGACCATCCTGCTGGCCCAGGCGTACGAGAAAGCGCAGAAGGCTCGCGGTGAGGGCGACGCGGAGAGCACTCGGATCTATGCCGAGGCGCTCGGTAAGGACCCGGAGTTCTTCGCGTTCGTGCGGAGCCTGGACACGTATGAGAAGGCGATGGGTGAGAAGTCGTCGCTGGTCCTGTCCACGGGCTCGGACCTCTTCAAGTACCTGTCGGATCCGAAAAAGCGCCGCTGAGCGTCCCTCGGGATCGTTCGGCGCGGCGCGGTCGCTCGTGCGGAGTGCTATGTTGCCGCCGTGGGTTCGACGCGGCTCGTGGGTCTCGTTCTGGTCGTGCTGGTGCCCGCCCTGGGGTCTGCAGCTGCGGCTTCGGCGGCAGACACGCTGGGTCGCCAAGCGGGCGCCGCGCTGGAGCGAGCGGTGCGGCAGTCGGGGTTGTTCTGGACGTCCGTTCAGCCGCCGCCGGCGATCGAGCTCCTGCCCGAGGTAGAACCCGGCGCGACCGCCGACATCCGCCCACCCTCCAGCACGGCTCGTGCGCCAAGCAACGGCCGCGCCGCACGGCGCCCGCCGACCTCGCCCCGAGCGCCAACAGGGGTGCGCGTCGCGGCCGACCAGGTGCTGCGCCTCGCCCGCGCGGGGGCCAGGCCGAGCGCTGTGAAGGTGCCGGCGCGCGGCAAACGGCCCCCCGGGCTCGCGCTGCGCGGGGTTTCCGCGCTCGGCATCGGCGTTCAGGATGGGGACGTCCTGACGCACGTGGAGGGCCAGCCTGTCGCCTCGGTCGGGGCGGTGATCGGGCACATCGTCGCAGCACGCGGCGCCGGCGCGGCGGTCATCCACGGTCGGCTGTGGCGGGGCGATCGTGCCTTCGTGCTCGTCGTCGAGCAGCCGTATCTGAAGCCGGAGGGCCGGCGGCGCCGCGGCCCTTGACAGGTGTTGCCGCCTGGCCCAGAAATAAGGAATGAAACCTCAGAACCTCGCTGCCAGTCTGTGTTGCGCCGCCGGTCTTCTGTTCGCCGGTGCGGCGTTCTCCAACTCCGCGCTCGAAGATGCAACGGTGCTGTGCGGCGGCGACAAAGAGGTGAAAAAGCCGAAGGACGGGGACAAGCACCCGAACCCCGCGTCGGCCGAGACGCTGTGCGGCGGCGACAAAGAGGTGAAGAAGCCGAAGGACGGGGACAAGCACCCCAACCCGGCTTGATTCGCGGAGCGCTCCGCATCGATCAGCGCCCCGCTTCGGAGCTCGCCGCGAGCCTCGAGCGGGGCGTTCTTGCGTGCGGCGCGCTCGCGCCGCGGACGAAAGCGCGAGGCCCCTTCGCATTGCTGAACGCTCGCTTGACGGGCCGCGCGTTCGCAGACAAAAGGTGCGCATGGCTCGAATGGTCCACTGCATCAAACTAGGTCGCGAGGCGGAGGGACTCGAGAAGCCTCCCTTCAAGGGAGAGGCCGGGCAGCGCGTGTTCGACAACGTCTCCAAGGAGGCCTGGCGCATGTGGCTCGAGCACTCGAAGATCCTCATCAACGAGTACCGCCTGGACCTGACGAGCGAGCAGGGGCAGCGGATCTGGATGACCGAGATGGAGAAGTTCTTCTTCGGCGAAGGCTCCGCGCTGCCCGAGGAGTTCGTTCCGACCAAGGGCTAGCGCACCGATCCGTTTGCCAGCGAGGGCCCCGAGGAATCGGGGCCCCATTTGGTGAGAGCGGCAGGGCGTCCCCGGATCCCGGAGCGGCGCGAGTCGAGCAGCCGCCCGCCCCTTGCCAGCAACGACGCCTCGAGGGCCCTGGCGGGCGCGTCCGCGGAGATCCTGCGGGGAAGGCCGCGAGCCGTGCGGTGTCACGGCGCTGGCCCGTGGCTATGTTGAAGCGTGGTGATCGCGCGTTGGCTCGGCATTCGACCGGAAGATCGTCGGGATGCCGTGGTCGGCTTCGCCACGCTCCTCTTGGCGATGGCGGCCCACGCCATCCTCGAGACCGCCCGCGACGCGCTGTTTCTGGCGACGCTGAGTCCGGGCATGCTGCCGTGGGCCTACTTGGCGATGGCCGCCCTGGCGCTGGTGCTGGCGAAGCTCAATCGCGTGGCGCTGACCCGGTTTTCGCGGCGCCGGGTGTTGTCGTTCACGCTCCTGCTCGGGGCCATCGTGACCGCCAGCTTCTGGTCGCTGAGCTCGCTGCAGGGGTCTCCCGAGACGCTGGTTGCCTTTTATGTCTGGACGGGAGTGCTGGCGACGGTCGTCGTCGTGCAGTTCTGGTTGTTGCTCGGGGACGTGCTGGACATCGCGCAGGCCAAGCGGATCTACGCCTGGATCGCGGCGGGCGGCCTGATCGGTGCGGCTCTGGGCGCGGGCCTGGCCAGCGGGCTGCTGTTGGTGTTCCACGCGCGCGCGTTGCCGGTGGTCGCGGCGCTCGTCTTGTTCGTGGCGGCCGGACTGCCGCTCTTCTTCTCCAAACGCCGGCCGAGCGAGCTTCGGGGGCGACGCTGGCAGCCTGCCGAATCCGCATCGGCGATCCGGGGGCTGGAGTCCAACCCCTATCTGCGAAGGTTGCTGCTGCTCGTGTTGGTGTCGACGCTGCTGGTGACCGGGGTCGACTACGTCTTCAAGGTGATGGTCCATGCAGAGGTGCCGGCGGGCGAGCTGGGCTCGTTCTTCGCGCGCTTCTACACCGTGCTGAACGGCCTGGCGCTGCTCGTGCAAGTGCTGCTGGCTCCGCGGCTCTTGAGGTTCGCTGGCATCAACCGGACGCTGCTGTTGATGCCGTGCCTGCTGGTGGGCGGAGCGTTGGCCCTGCTCACGTCCGTGAGCCTGGCGGCCGCCATGCTGCTCAAGGCCAGCGACGGCGTGCTGCGCCACTCGGTCAACCGCACCGCGATCGAGATCCTATATTTGCCGCTCGACCGCCGGATCCGCGAACGGTTCAAGGCGTTCGTCGAAGCGGTGGGCCAGCGCGGGGGGCAGGCGGTGGCGTCGCTGCTCATTCTGCTGGCCGTGATGCTGGACGTGGACCTGGTCTGGCTGGCAGGCGCGCTGGTGGTGCTGGGCGTGGTCTGGCTCGTCATCATCGCCGGTCTGCACCCGCACTATCTCGCGCTGTTTCGGGAACACCTGAAGCAGGGCACGATCGACACTCGGGCGGAAATCCCCGAGCTTGACCTACACACGCTCGAGGCGCTGCTGTCCGCTTTGAGCTCGGAGGATGACTTCGAGGTGATCGCGGCGCTGGATATGTTCGCGACCTACCAGCGCACGCGCCTGATCCCGGCGTTGATCCTCTACCACCCGTCCCGTTCGGTGGTTCTGCACGCCTTCGAGCTGTTCGCCGACTCGAAGCGCCAGGATCTGGCGCGCCTGGCCGCGCGTCTTTTGCGACACCCCGATCGCGACATCCGCGCTGCGGCGTTGCGCCTGTATTCGGCGAGCTCACCCAGTGAAAGCGTGCTGCAAAGCCGCCTGCAGGACGAAAGCCACGCCGTTCGCGCGACGGCGCTCGTCGGGCTCGTCGCCGGCGGCTTCTTGCCGGCCGCGGAAGCGGCGTCCAGGCTCTCCGCGTTGCTCGAGCGCGGGCCCCCGGAAGCGCTCGAAGCGCTCGCCTTGTCGTTCTGGCAGCTCCCCCAAGGTCGCTTCGCCTGGGTGGCTGAAGCACTGGTCACGCGACGCGATCCAGCCTTGTTGCCGCTCGTCGCTCGGTCCATGGCCACCAGCCCACACCTCGACCAGATCCCGATGTTGATCGAGATGCTGGCCGAGCGCGACGCTCGAGGTGAGGCTCGCAAGGCGCTGCGCAAGCTCGGCCTGCCCGCGCTCGACGCGCTCGAGCGGGCGCTCGATGATCTCGAGCTGTCGCGCCGGATCCGCCGGCACCTGCCGCGGACGATCAGCGCGTTCGGCGGGGAGCACGCCGCCGCCATCTTGACGCGCCGCCTGAGCAGCGAAGAGGACCCCGCCGTGGCCTACAAGATGTTGCGCGGGCTCGGTCGTTTGTGCGCCGGGGATCCGAGCTTGCCCATCGATCGTCCCGCGATCGTGAGCCTCGCCGAACACACGCTGCGCCAGGCCATCACGGCGCTCTCCTGGCGGCTGGCGGTCGAGGACATCCGCCGCTGGCGTCCGCGGACGAAGACGCCCGCCAGCGAGCTCTTGGTCCTGCTGCTGAGAGATCACGAAACCAAGGCGCTCGAACGGGTCTTCCGGCTGCTCCATGTGCTGGAGCCGACCGAGGAGTTTCGGATCATCTACGACGCGCTGCTCAGCACCGACCCCCGGATGCGCGCGTACGGCCGCGAGCTGCTTCAGAACGTCGCTCCCGATCCGCTCGGACAGGGCATCCTGGCGATGCTCGACGACGTTCCGGACGCGGAACGGCTGGCGCTCGCTGCGAGCTTCTACGACCCGCCGGGCAGAGCGGAGCTCAGCGAGCTGGCCCGCCGCTTGGAGGGTGCGCAAGATCGTGAGCGCGAGGAGCTCGAGCTGGAGATGCTCTCGGTGTACTCCCAATGCCTGCAGGCCATGTTGACGGGGTCGGGGGAGGTGCTGCGCAAGATCGCCAGCTCTCACGTGGCGGAGCTCGGCCTCGGCAAGCTGCCGGAGCCGCTGGCGGCCGGCGCCGGGCGGCGCGAATCCAATCTGCGCGCCCTGTTCGAGCAGTCGCTCAGGATCCTCAACCGCCCGCCGGAGCTGCGCGGTGCACGATAACTCGGACGCCGTCGGCCAAGTGGGTCGTGTGCTGGCGCTGCGCACGTTCCCGGCGTTTCGCGACCTGAGCCCGGCGGAGCTCAGCGCGATCGCGGAGCACGCACGCCCCAAATTCTTCCGAAAAAACCAGCAAGTGTACCGGCCGGGGATCCCCGTGCGCGCCTTGCACTTCGTCTTGCGCGGACGGCTCGCGGTCAGCGAACGCGGCGGCGCGCGTGAAGTCGTTGGGCCCCGTCAGGTGCTCGGGGGCCTGGAAGCGTTGAGCCAGGAGTCGGCGGGGCAAAGCGTGGTCGCTGTCGAGGACACGCTGACGCTCCAGCTCGACAGCGAGAACCTCGAAGAGGTCTTCGAAGACAACTTTCCGATCCTGGTCGCGATTTTGCGAGTGCTGGCGGCCGGTCAAATCGCCCTGCGCCGCAGGCTCGGGCCCCGCGCGGGTTTCCCCGAGCCCCAGGCCAGCCCCCCGAACGTATCCTCGGCGCTCGATTTGGTCGAGCGCATCATCTGCTTGCGACAGACCATGGACTTCGCCGGCACGCGCATCGAGGCCCTGGCCGACCTTGCCCAGGAGACGCGGCGGGTGGAGCTGGCCGCCGGGGCTCGGCTGTGGGAGGCGGGGGACAGCGCCGACTACGCGCTGGTGTTGATCCAGGGGCGGATCGACGCGGTCACCGGCGACGGGACCCAGCGCTTCACGCTGGGTCCTCCGGCGACCGTCGGCGGGATCGACTCGTTGGCGCGGGGGCCCCGATGGTATACGGCGACCGCGTCGAGTCCCGTTCTCGGGCTGCGGATCGACACTCAGGTCTTGTTGGACGTGATCGAGGACAACACCGATATCGCGACCGACATGCTACGGGTGTTCGCGCGCGACCTGCGGTCGCTCCAGCGGCAGCTTTCGCACGCCTGAGCGGCGCGGCCCCATCGGGCGGGCGCCCGACCCCTCCAGCCCGAATCCGTTCGAAGCGCGAGCGACGGGCGGGCATACTGTCGGGACCATGGCGTCACCCCCGATCGATTGGCGAGCCGTCGAGCAAGAGGCTCTCCATCATCTCAAGCAGCTGCTGCGCATCGACACCAGCAACCCTCCAGGCAACGAAGCACCGGCGGCCGACTACATCGCGACGGTCCTTGGCGAAGCAGGCATCGAGCACACCGTGCGCCAGTGCGCTCCGGGTCGAAAGAACCTGGTCGCGCGCTTGCGCGGCTCGGGCAAACAGGGGCCGCTGTTGCTCAACGGCCACCTGGACGTCGTCCCGGCCGACCCGAGCGAGTGGCAACACCCGCCCTTCGAAGCGGCAGAGGCCGACGGGTGCGTCTGGGGGCGCGGCGCCATCGACATGAAGAACATGGTCGCCATGAGCCTCGTCACGCTGCTGCTGTTGCACCGCAGGGGCGTCCCCCTCGAGCGGGACGTCATCTTCGCCGCGGTCGCGGATGAAGAGGCCGGCTCGGCCAAGGGATCGCTCTATTTGGTGGAAGAGCACCCGGAGCTCGTGCGCGCCGAGTACGTGCTGAACGAAGTCGGGGGCTACACGCTGCACATGGGTGCCGAGCGCTTTTATCCGATACAGGTCTCGGAGAAAGGGATCTGCTGGTTCGAGATCATCGCCGAAGGCACCTCGGGGCACGGCTCGATGCCGCGTCGCGACAACCCCGTGCTGCGGGTGGCGCGAGCGGTGGAGGCGCTCGCGGCGGCGCGGCTCGAGCTGCGCGCCACGCCCGTGGTCGCGCAGTTTCTGAAGACGGTCGCCAAGGGCGCGCCGTTCCCGGGTGATCGGCTGCTGCCGCTGCTGGTCGAACCGAGGCTCGCCCAGCACCTGTTGAAGCTCTTGGAGCGGCGCGATCCCGACCAAGCGCGGGGCATCGGGGCGATGCTCCGCGAGACCGTCTCGCCCACGGTCCTCCGCGCGGGCGGGACCATCAACGTCATCCCGTCGCGAGCCAGCGTGCAGGTGGACGGGCGCCTGCTGCCGGGGCGGACCGTCGCAGAATTCTTGGCGGACGTCGAACGGGCGGTGGGACCCGGCGTGAAGCTCAACGTCTTGACCGAGCACGCAGGCGTGGAGTTTCCGACCGACACGCCGCTGTACGAGGCGCTGCGCGGCGCGCTGCTGCGGCATGATCCGGGCGCCACCGTCGTGCCCTACATGATTCCTGGGTTCACCGACGCCTTCGCCTACGCGCGGCTCGGGGCAATTTGCTATGGGTTTTCGCCGCTGAAGCTGCCAGTCGGGATGAACTTTACCGGCATGTACCACGGCAAGGACGAGCGCATCCCGATCGATGGGTTCTTTTGGGGCACGCGCGTCTTGTACGAGCTCGTGGAAGGATTTTGTCGCAGCGGCGGCGCGAGCGCCCCTGCGCAGGGTTGACGGCCGGCATCGCCGGTACGAGGAGAAGGACCATGTCGAGCCGCACCCTGCAGGTCACACCCCAAATCCACGACTACCTCGCCACGCAGACGCTGCGGGAACCCGAGGTGCTCTCCGAGCTGCGGCGTGAAACCAGTCGGCTGCCCGCCGCTTCCATGCAAACCTCGGCCGAGCAGGCCCAGTTCATGCGCTTGCTGGTCGAGATCCTGGGCGCGCGGCGGACGATCGAGGTGGGCGTTTTCACCGGCTACAGCACCATCAGTGTTGCGCTCGGTCTGCCTCCCGACGGGCGCATCGTCGCTTGCGACATCAGCGAGGAGTACACGCAGGTCGCCCGTCGCTACTTCGCGCGGGCTGGTGTTGCCGACAAGATCGAGCTGCACATCGCACCCGCGTCGTCCACCTTGCAGGCGCTCGTCGATGGGGGCGGCGCGAGCAACTTCGACTTTGCCTACATCGACGCGGACAAGGAGGGCTACCCCGACTACTACGAGCGCTGCCTGAGCCTGCTCCGTCCCGGCGGCGTCGTCGCGATCGACAACGCGCTGTGGAGCGGCAAGGTGGCAGATCCGAGCGCCGACGACGCCGACACCCGGGCGATCCGGGAGCTCAACGCGCGTGTCCGCGACGACCAGCGCGTGAGCATGAGCCTGCTCCCGGTGGGTGACGGGCTCCTGCTCGCGCGCAAGCGCTGAGTCAGCTGCTGGCGGGCGCCAACGCCCAGTCCAAAAACTCCGTGAAATAGGCGCGGTAGGCGTCGCTGTGATCCTTCCAGGCCGCCCCCAAAAACTCATGGAAGAGCTGAATGGCCAGGGCCTCTCGACCGTGGCCCGGCGGCGCCCCTTGCCGTTCGAGCTCCCACTCGGCCTTGTCCCAGGCGGCGCGGCGGATCTTCGTGGAGCGCGCCACGCCGAGCGCCGACAGCTGATAGCCGAGCGCGCCGGCGACGTCGGACGGGACGGCGACGGCGGCCGCTGGGGATCGTACGGCGTCCAGCACCAGCAGGCTCGCCACGCTGGCCTGATAGGCTGCCAGGCCCGCGTACCGTAGGACGATCGCCGCGGCGTGGGCGTCGATCGCCGTGCCGCTGTCCTCCAGGCTCAGCGCGGCCACCGCCTCGATGGTTTTTCGCTCGATCGCGGGGCAGGCATTGAACGCATCGCTGCGTGCTTTGAGCACGCTTCGCTCGTCTGTGTGCCCTCGGGCCCACCCTTCAGCCAGGTCCAGGGCGGGCACGAGCAGCGGTTGAGCGCCGGGAGCGATGCAGCGTGCGACGCCGTGGCGCGCGAGCGTAGCGGTCGCGAACAGGATGGCTCGGTGCACGTCGTCGCCCGGACGGCAGCGCCGGGCGAGCCGCTCGAGGCGCTCCGGGCCGCTGCCGGAGAGCTCTTCGCCAGGTGCCACGATGGGCAGCGCGCGCGAAGGTCGTGGGAAGGCCGAAGGCATGGTCGGTGGATCGCACGATAGCGTGCGCCGGCGGCGGAGCAATCTGCCACGACCCGAATCAGCGGGCTCGCTGCCGCTGCCCTCCCGCCTCCCAATGACCGAGCACGGTTCCTGCAGATCTCCGTGCTGGCGATCGCCGCTTGGATCGCCGACGAATGACGTCTTTTTCACGCCGCACCTGGGGGTTTTTCGTCCTCTGCAGCGTTTGCGCCGCATGGCTTGCGCTAAGGGACCAGAGCGGCACGACGATCGCTCGGGCGCTGGCGGAGCCGCCCCCACCGCCGCCCGATGCCGCCGCGGAGCTGTCGCAGTTCGATCGGCTCTCCCCCGAGCGCCCCGCGGTCCGTGTGGAGTTGCCGAACGCTTCCGGTCCGGCCTGGCAGCGGGAGCGCCCGCCGCAGCGCTACGCCTACTCGCTCGACGCCGAAGCCCGCGGGGCGAACCCTTGCAATCTGCCCAAAGCCGACGAGGCGGTCTTGTCGGCTTGGGTGCCGATCGAACCCGACGGCTATTTCTCGCGGCCGCACGCCCCCGAGTTTCTGGACGTGGGAGCGTTCGATTTGGTCGTGCACTTCCACGGCCATGAGCCCGCGCGCCGAGAGCTCGCCAGCGCGGGCGTGCCGCTCGGCTTGCTCGGTCTGAGCTTGCCCGTCGGGCAGAGCTACGAGAGCTACTTCTCGGTTCCGGGGCGTCTCGAGGCGATGCTGGGGGAAGTGCAGCGGCAGGTGTCGCTGCAGACCGGGAGCGAAGCGCGCTTGCGGCACCTGGCGCTCACGGCATGGAGCGCCGGCTTCACGGGCGTTCGGGCGCTCCTCAGGCAGCCCATCGCCGAGAAGGTCGACGCCGTGGTGCTGATCGACGGCCTGCACACCGCGCGCGAGCCGCGCGCGGCCGCAGCACAAATCGAGCCCTTCGCGCGCTTCGCCGCCCGCGCGGCTCGCCTCGAGCGGCTGATGATCGTGACCCACTCCTCCATCGATCCACCAAACTTTTCCTCCACCACCGAAACGGCGCATCAGCTCATTGCCGGCCTGAATGGCCGGCCTTCAGAGGTCTACCGGCGTGACCGATATGGTCTCGAGCTCGTGCATTTGTTCGACCGCGGCAACTTCCACGTCCGCGGCTACGCGGGGAACGACAAGCTCGACCACTGTGCGCAGTTTGGCGCCTACCGAGACGCCCTGCGGACCGTGCACCGGCATTTCGCCGCGCTCGAGGCGCGTCGAAGCGGCGAGCCGTAGGATCGAGGCGCGAGTTTTTGCTAAGCTTCGCGCGGGATGAAGGTTCACTTCGGAGCGTTGCCGGGGTTGCTCGTCGCGTTGGCGGTCGGCTGTGGCGGAGGCGACGATGGGGCTGGGGCACCGGCTCCCTCCGGCGGAGGCGACAAAGGCGCCCTGAAGCCCATCCTTGGCGCGGGGGCGGAGCGCGTCGAGGTGATCTACACGCCCCCCGCGGCGCGCAGCGCCACCGATCTTGCCTTCAACACCGCGCGGCCATCGGAGCTGTGGGTGCTGTTGCGCGAGTTTCCGACGGAAGAGCCCTGCACGTCCGACGTGCGCACGGGCTGCTCCGCCTTGATCGGCAGGACCGTCATCTTCGCCGACGCTACCGCGGAGGCGCCGCAGGCCGTGGTCAAGACCGATCCCAACGCCTGGCACTTCATGCGGCGCCCGACGTCCATCGCCTTCGGTCCCGACGGCTTGTTCGCGACCTGCCACGAGGCGCGCACCGGCAATTTTCTCGACGAGGTGGCTGACTACATCGGTCCGACGCTTTGGACCTCCGACCCGGAAATCTATGCGATCGAGCCGCCGGGGAAGAACGGCTCGCATTTGGACATGCTCCACGCCACGCCGTTTTGTATGGGCATCGCGCACGAGCAGGACAACGTCTACTGGGCCTTCAATGGCGACATCGGCGCGCTGGACCGCTACGACTTCGCCGAGCCGCACGAAGTGGGCGGGGATGACCACAGCGACGGCTCGGTTTGGCGTTACGTGGAGGGGGAAGTGGAGCGAGTCGCCGAGGTGCCGAGCCACATGGTGCTCGATGGAGCGTCGCGGCGTCTGTACGTGGCGGACACCGGCCATGCGCGGGTGGTCGCTGTTCACATCGATGCGGGGGAAGTGGGGGACGAGATCGAGGTCTACGATCCCATGGTGGAGCACCGGCGGATGGAAGGGGTCGAGCTAGAAGAGGTGGTTCCGCCGGGGGTGCTGCAGGCGCCGAGCGGCATCGAGCTTCACGCGGGCGTGCTGTACGTCGGGGATCACGCGACGGGTGTGATCCATGCCTTCGATCTCGAGGGACGCTCGTTGGGGACGCTCGACACGGGGGTTGGGGCGGAGGCGCTGTCCGGGATTGCGGTGGGACCTGACGAGCGGCTGTATTTCCTCGATGCTGCCAGTGGTCGCGTGCTGCGTAGTGGCACGGCTGACTAGGTAGGGGCGCGGGAGCGCTCGCGCTGCTCGCGCGGATGGGGGTAGGGGAGCGCTCGCGTTGCTCGCGCGGATGGGGGTAGGG
>JAEZYZ010000309.1 GCA_023418705.1 Pseudomonadota bacterium
GCCCCGCCGCGCCGAGCGGGGCCGCGCGGGCGCCGAGCCTGGGCGAGAGCGCGGCGGCCGCCCTCGCGCGCAGCTCGCGAAACCCGAGCCCCGCGAACAAACACAGGAACGGGTAGGCCGTGATCCAATGCTTCGTGCCGCCGAAGATCGGCGTGCCGCTCGACAGCCACGGCGCGTAGCTCATCAGCAGACACACGAGCCAGAGCAGCTCCGGTGACGTCGCCGGCGTCAGATGGCCGCGCACGGTTGCGGCCGGCGCCGCACGCCCGCTGACGAGCGGAGCGAACCGGCGCGCGGCGACGGCGACCCCGAGACCGAACAGCGCCAGCGTGATCGCCGGCACCGTGGCGAGCGTCATGACCGGCGCGTACGCCAGCGGAAACGGCGGTTTCCAGTACGTTCGGCCCCAAAACTCCATGTTGTAGTACTCGTGGCCGGTGTGGAAGGCGACGTAGTCGAGCAGCCGCCGGCCCGTGTCGAACCAAATCCAAGGCCAGCTCAGATAAAACACCAGCGGTCCGATCGTCGCCATGGCGAGCCACGCGGGTGGCACGCCGAAGCGCCCGCCGCGGATCTCGGTGCGGAGCGTGCGCCAGCGCGTGATCACGAAGTGGGCGACCAGCGCGGGGGGCAAGAGCCAGGCGTTGTGCTTGGTGTCGAGGAGCAGCCCGTACAAGACGCCCGTCGCGACGACCCACCCGAAGCTCGGCCGCTCGAGAGACCGGAAATAGGCGTAGGTGGTGACCAGCCACATCGCGGCCACCGGCATGTCGAAGCAAGCCAGGTGCGCGTGGTAGAACACGCGCGGCATCGCGGCGAGCAAGAGGCCCGCCAAGATGCCCTCCCAGCGACCGATCGAGCGCGCGCCCCAGCGCGCCGTCACTCCGACGGCGATCCCGCTCATCAGCATGCCCGGCAACCGGTAGGCCGTCCCGGGCTCGGCGACGAGGCCCCACTCGGCATGCAAGAACCGGTGCGACAGCGCGAACAGCGCCTTCATCAGAGACGGGTGCTCGTGGTTGTAGGCCCAGAATCGGTCGACGCTCGGGCGCTCCAGTGCGCGCGCCGGGTCGCTGAACAAGAGCTGGAACCAGCGGTCGTAAGAGTCGGCAGCCGCGAAGTAAAACCCCTCGTCGCGCGCGTACCCGAGCGTGTCCGCCGTGGCGAAGAGCAGCCCCACGTACGCCAAGCCGAGGGTCAGCGCGCACAAGCGATCCAGCGCGTCCGCGGAGAGCCGAGGGGAGTTCATCGCGTGTCGGCGTAGAAGCAAAAGTGTCGATGTTCGGGGCGTTCACTCCGCACCGCGAACTCGACGCGGCGACGGCCGCCCGCGAAGCGCCCCAGGTCGAGCTCGAAGCGTTCCCAGCCCGCCTCGTCGCGGTGTTCGACGCGTCCGACCGGGGCGCCATCGACCCGCACCTCCAGCGTGACGGGCGTGCCCATACCGTCTCGCATGATGAGCCACGGCAGGCCCGCATAGCCGCGGATGACCCGCGCGAGCGGCACGTCCTCGAACCGGATCAGGCGCTCGCCCTCGGCGGGCGGGTGCGCCCAGATGCAGCGGCGCGGCCGGTAGTTCTCGTCGTCGATGACGGTCACACCGACGAAGTCGACGGCCGCCCCTCCGCAGCCGAAGCGGCGCCGAGGAAAGGCCGGGGGCCCGCCCAGGCCGCCGGTGAGCGGCCGCGCGCGCGGCGAAAAGCGACAGGGCTCGAGCCCCTCCGCCGTCGCCGTGAACACCGTGGCACGCCCCGGCTCGATGGCGTCCACGAAGACGAAGCTCGGGCTGGCGGGCGCTGGGTTCTCGAGCTCGCGCAGCCGAAAGCCAGCGTGCTCGGTTTGTTCGACCAAGCGCCAGCCGTCCAGCTCGGGCGAGGAATGGCCGAGGATGCTCACCTCCACGGCGCGCCGGAAGGTGGAGGCGTCGGCGCGGGCGACCGCTTCGAGCGGCATCAGCGCCTCCCCGAACGCGGCGCGGCCGAGCGGCTCGGCCCAGTGCGGGGCGATCACCACCAGGTCCCCTGGTCGATGACGCCGCGCGACCTCCGGTCGGAGGGCTTGCCAGCGCTCCGCGCTCGGCGCGCGGTCCGCGAACAGCGGGTGTGCGCCGAGCTCCAGCAAGCCCAGCGCTGGAAACAGCAGCCACCAGTGCGCGCCCTTCATGGTCGTGGATCCAGGGCCGGCGGGTTCCTTGCCGAGGCCGAGTGGGCCACTTACCTCAAGTGGGCGCGTCAGGACTTCGAAACAGCACGCTGGCGAGCCGGGCTGCTCGCAACGCGCCCCCGATCGGCTGCCCCGGCGGTTGACAGTTGCGGTCCAGATCGGTTTCGAAAACGTGACCCATATTGCAATTTTGCAAGGAGCAATGTTTCACCATTAGGCTAAACCACGGAAATTGTGCGCCAACAGGTCGGCACGGATAGTGCTTAATTAGGGTTCGGCTGTAGCCGGTATGGTACGAAGCCAGCGGGCTACGCCGAACTCTTCGCACAGCGGCTCTCGACGTCCCCCCCTCCGTCCGAGCCGCTGTGTTTTTGCCCTGATTATTGGCCGGCCAGCCGACTCACACACCTTTCTACCGGGGCGATCGAAGAAGCTTTAGTTTGCCGGCGATGAGCTACGCCGCCACGTTTTTGGCCGAAGCCGCCCGCATCCTCGAGCGGCTGGACCGGAACCGCATCGAGGCCCTGGCCCTGGAGCTCGGAGCCGCCCGCGATCGGGGCGGGCGGGTGTTCGTGCTCGGCGTCGGGGGCAGCGCGGCCAACGCATCGCACGCGGTCAACGACTTTCGAAAGCTGTGCGGCATCGAGGCCTACGCCCCCACGGACAACGTCGCGGAGCTCACTGCGCGCGTCAACGACGAGGGCTGGGAAACCAGCTTCTCCGAGTGGCTCAAGATCAGCCGGTTGGCGGAGCGCGATCTGCTGTTCGTGTTCTCGGTGGGCGGCGGCAACCTCGAACGCAACGTGAGCCCGAATCTGGTGCGCGCGCTCGAGCTCGCTAAATCGGTCGGAGCTCGGATCGGAGGCGTGGTAGGGCGCGATGGCGGGTACACGGCTCGCGTCGCAAATGCGTGCGTGATCGTGCCGACGGTCAACGAACGTTCGATCACCCCGCACACGGAAGCCTTTCAGGCGGTCGTCTGGCACCTTCTGGTCTCGCATCCCGCGGTGCAAACGCGCGGCACGAAATGGGAGAGCCTCTGAGCATGTTGGCCCCTCGCTTCTTCGTGGTTGGCGGCGCCGGGTTCATCGGCAGCCACCTGGTCGACCAGCTCGTCGAACGCGGCCCCGTCACCGTCTTCGACGACCTGAGCTCCGGCAAGCGCAGCTTCATCGAGCCGCACCTCGCCTCCGGCGCGTGCGAGCTGGTCACCGGCGACGCGCGCTCGCTCGACGAGCTGTGCGCCGCCATGGCCCATCACAACGTGGTGGTGCACCTCGCCGCCAACCCAGAAGCGCGCTGGGGGCTCGAGAACACGCGCCTCGACCTGGAGCAGGGCACCATCGCCACCTGGAACGTGCTCGAGGCCATGCGGCGGACCGGCGCGACGAAGCTCGTGTTTGCCTCCTCAGGGACCGTGTACGGCGACACCGACCGCTACTGCAGCGAGGCCGACCTCGGCAACCTGCCGGTCTCCTTGTATGGCGCGAGCAAGCTCGCCGGAGAATCCATGGTCGCGGCCTTCACGGAGTGCTTCGGGTTGAGGGCGTGGATCTATCGCTTCGGGAACGTGATCGGCCCGCGCGGCACCCACGGCGCCGCCCTCGACTTCTTGAAGAAGCTGAAGCTGTCGCCGTCCGAGCTCGAGGTGCTCGGTGACGGCCACCAGTCCAAGCCGTACGTCTACGTGACCGACTGCGTGGACGGCATCTTGTTCGGCTTCGATCGCGCCACCGATCGGCTGAACGTGTTCAACATCGCGCCCTCCGACTACACCACCGTGCGGCGCATCGCCGAGCTGTGCATCGCCGCTTCGCCGCACAAGCAGGCGAGGCTGCGCTTCACGGGCGGCGACCGCGGCTGGCCGGGGGACGTCCCGCAGTCTCGCCTGGACTCGAGCAAGCTCGACGCGCTCGGCTGGCACACCAGCAGGAGCAGCGACGAGGCGGTGGCCGAAGCGGTCGCCGCGCTTGCCCGGGAAGTGTTCGACGGAGCCGCCTGATGCAAGCCGTGATCCTGGCCGGCGGTCTGGCCACCCGCCTGCACCCGCGGACCTTGAGGGTGCCAAAGTCGATGCTGCCGGTCGCGGGCCGACCGTTCGTCGACTGGCAGCTCGAGGCGCTGCAGCGGAGCGGCTACGCCGAGGTGATCCTGTGCGTCGGACACCTCGGAGCGACGATCATCGACCACGTCGGTGACGGTCTGCGCTACGGGGTCCGGGCGACCTATTCCGAAGACGGGCCACGGCTCCTGGGCACGGCGGGCGCCTTGAGGAAGGCCCTGCCGCTGCTCGAGGAGACGTTCCTCGTCACCTACGGTGACAGCTACCTTCCCTTCGACTACGCCGCGCCGCTCGCGGACCTGCGCGAGCACCCCGACGCCTCCGCCACCATGAGCGTCTACGCGAACCAAGGCCGCTGGGACGCCAGCAACTGTCAGGTCGAAGGGGAACGGGTCGTTCGCTACCAGAAGGGGAGCCCCGATCCTGCCCTGGATCACATCGACTACGGCGCGATCGCGCTGCGGCGCTCGGTGATCGCGGAGCTGCCAGCGGACGAACCGGCGGACCTGGCGGCGCTGCAGGCGCGCCTCGCCAGCAGCGGGCGTCTGCGCGCCTACGCGGCCAGCGAGCGGTTCTTCGAAATGGGTTCCGAGCAGGGTCTGCTCGCGCTAGAAGCGCACCTGAGGCAGTCGTGATCGTCTCGAGAGCGCCGGTGCGGTTTTCTTTGGGTGGGGGCGGGACGGATCTGCCGAGCTATTACCAGGCGCACGGCGGCTTCGTCGTCAGCGCGGCCATCGACCAGTACATCTACGTCACGGCCAACAAGCGCTTTTACGACGACATCCGGCTCGCCTACTCCGAGACGGAGATCGTGCCCGACGTCGACTCCATACGGCACCGCATCTTCCGCGAAGCCCTGCGCTTGACCGGGATCGAGCGCGGCATCGAGCTGACCAGCGTGGCAGACCTGCCGTCGAACAGCGGGCTCGGTTCATCGAGCAGCTTCACGGTGGCGCTGCTGAACGCGCTGCACACCTACAAGCGTGAGTTCGTCTCGTCGCGGCGCCTGGCCGAGGAAGCCTGCGAGATCGAGATGGTGCGGCTCGGAGATCCGGTGGGCAAGCAGGATCAGTACATCGCTGCGTTCGGCAACGTCACCGCCTTGACCATCGACCGCTCCGGGCAGGTCGCGGTGGAGCCGGTGCCGGTGCGCGACGAGGTGCTCGACGAGCTGCAGAACAACCTGCTCATCATGTACTCCGGCGTGGAGCGGCCGGCGAAGGTCGTGCTGGGCGAGCAGGGCGAGCGGCTCAAGAAGAACGATCCGAAGACGATCGAGAACATGCACCGGATCAAGGCGCTGGGGCGCGAGGTGTACGACCTATTGGTGCGAGGGGACACCGACCGCTATGGGGAGCTCTTGCACGAGCACTGGCTCAGCAAACGCCAGCTGGCCAGCAAGATGACCGACGACGACATCGACGGGCACTACGACGCGGCGCTGCGTGCCGGCGCCGTCGGCGGCAAGCTGATGGGGGCGGGCGGCGGCGGCTTCTTCATGTTCTACGTCCGCCCCGCCGACAAGCGTCGAGTCTGGGAGACGCTCTTGAAGCGCGGCCTGCGGCCGCTGCGCTTCCGCTTCGACATGGACGGCGCGCGCATCATGGCCAACATGCATCGCGGGTAGCGCGGCGGGCATCGGCACGGCACATTCGCGTAGGCTGCTCGGTGCTCTAGTCCTCGACCACGAACTCGACGCGCCGGTTCTTTTGCCGCGCCTCGGGGCTCGTGTCGTCGACCAGCGGCCGATCGGGGCCGTAGCCTTCGGCCCGCAGCCGGTTCGGGCCCACGCCCTTGTGGATCAGATAGCGTCGCACGGACTCGGCCCGTTGCCGGCTCAGGCGCATGTTGACCTCGCGCGGCCCGGTGTCGTCGGTGTGCCCCTCGACCCTCACGTGCTTGACCTGAGGGTTGGCCTTGATCATCAGGGCGACCTGATCGAGCAAGGAGTGCGACTCGGGCTTCAGCTCGGCCGAGCCGTGCTCGAACTCCACGGTGTCGAGCACCTTGAACTGGCTCTCCTCGAAGATCACCCGAGGATCCCCGGTGTCCGGGCAGCCGTCGTCGTCGTCGATGCCGTTGATGGTCTCTTTGTGCTCCGGGCAGTCGTCCTGCCAATCGGGGACGCCGTCCTGATCGGTGTCGGGGTCCTCCTCCGGACAGCCGTCGTGATCTTCCTGGCCGTCGAGATCTTCGGGCACGCTCGGGCAGGCGTCGCGCGCGTTGGGGATGCCGTCGTTGTCGCTGTCGGTCGTCTTGGGGTGGTAGCGCACGCCGGCAAAGACCCGGAAGGTCGGCACCCCGTAGCCGGCGACGAGGCCGATCGCCGGCCCTGCCTGGATCTCCCAGTCGGGATGGGGGGCGTGGCGCACGAAGCCGAACGCCTCGAGCGGCAGCTCCTCTTCATCGCTCTGCGAGAGGCCCACACCGCCGTTCAGCTCGAGCCCGATCTCGGTCTTGCCGGCGAGGCCGCCGATGCGGTAGCCGATCGCGGCGGCGTAGGCGAGCTCACTGCCTGCCTCGACGTTGCCGAAGCTCGTGCTCTCTCGCAGGCTCACGCCGAGGTTCGCGCCAATCCGAATACCGCTGCGAAAGCGATGATCGGCGATCAGCTTGGGGAACACGACCACGTTGCGCGCGCCACCGGAGAAATCACCCGTATGGGTCGGGGCTCGAAGCTCGGCGGCGAGCGCCAACCCGACCCCGTCGGCGCGGTCGGAGAGCAGGCGGAGCTTGGGGACGAGGCGCACGTCGCCGAGGCCGGCGAAGGAAGGATCCCCATCGCCGGTCTGCAGCGCGTAGAGCGGCAAGTCGACGCCGATGGCGAACGGCTCCGCCAGGGTCACCGAGGCGATCAGGTCGGCGCCGAGCCGGCCGGCAACGAACGACTGCGACACGTCGCCCGAGCCGTCCACCGCGACGAGCGAGTTGCGCGCATAGTTGAGAAAGAAGCCGAGCTCCCAGGGCTCCTCGGGGTAGCGGACGTCGGAGCCCTCCGCTGTCACCCAGCCGTCGTACGTGACCGCTGGCTTGAAGCGTTCCGCGTCGACTTGAGCGTGGACCGTCGCGCCGACGAACACGAGCAGCGCTGCCAGAAGAAGCGAGAGGAGGGTGCGCATGAGCTTATCCGATGAGCCGCTGGCGGCGGCCGCGCCGCCCCACCAGGATGAACGTCCACAGCGCCCCGAGCCCCACCAGCGCCAAGCCACGAGAGCCTGGCCGCATGCCGCAGCTGAACGCGCCGCCTTGCACCTGTTCGTCCGAACGCAGCACCGGCCCCGTCCCCCCCGTCCCCGGCGCGCTGCCGACGCAGCGGCCGTCGGCGGCGCACCGGCGCCCGTCGCCGCACGCGGCGTCGCTCGCGCACGGCGCGCACATGTCGCCGCTGCAGACGCGATCGCCACAATCGGCGGCGGTCTCGCAGGCGCCGCCGGGGACCACGACGCAGCGGCCATTGCTGCACTCCTCGTCGGCGCCGCACTGGGCGCCGGGCTCCCCCGCCACCGGGATGACGCAGCGCCCCCCAGCGCAGATGCCGTCCGCCGGGCACGCCGCGTCGCTCGTGCAGCCCTCCGGCGGGACGATGATGTCTGGCACGTCGTCATTGTTGGCGTCCGGCGGCCGGCAGGCGACGCGAGCGCCGAGCTGCAGGTCGCCGGCCTCGATCTCGGGCGCGTCGCTGACGGAGCGCACCAGGAGGTCCGCGTTGCACACCTCCGTCAACCCGAGCCGATCGAGCGCTACCGTGGCCTGAAGGTAGCCATGGCTCGGGCCGTTGATGCGGATCGGGTCGAGGTCGGTGCCCGTCTCGGCGCTCGCCTCGGCCGGCGTGGTCTGGGCCTGCTGGAACAGCGCGGGAGCGATCTGCCAACTCCAGAGCTGGACCGTGCCGTCGCCGCCGATCACCACGACGTGCTCATAGCCGCCGTCGCTGGGATCGCTCGTGAAGCGAGGCTCCACTTCGGGGGCCTGCGCCGAGCCGCCGGTGTTGGCGTTGCGATCGGCGTCGATGAACAGGAACACCGAGACGTCGGCCGTGGGATTGGTGGTCGCCGAGACGTAGGTACGAAAAAAGAATGCCTGCGCGTCCGTGGCGGCGTACGCCGTGCGCAGGTCGGCGGCTTGCTCGGCGGGCTCGAAGTTCTGCAGGCCATCGCCCGCGACGTCTTCCTGCCCGTAAGGCCAGCCCGACTCTCCAGTGGCGTCCACCGCCACCGTCTCGGCGACCCGAGGTGTGGTGCGATTGCCGGTCCAGGTCTGCGCGCTGGCGACGGAAACGCCGAGTGTCGTGCCGAATCCGAGGCACGCTGCGATGGCCCATTTGCTTCGAGTCACGTGAGTTCCCCTATGCTGGCTGCTCGCCGCCCTTCGGGTCTTCTATCACGCCCGCCGACCGCGCTGAACTTCCATGCGCGCGTCCTACGCGGCCGAGCGTGCTTGCAAGAACTTCACCAACTCGGCGACGAGCGGCTCCGATCCGAGCTCCCGCTCGGCCACCGGGATCCCCGCGGCAAGTGGCTGCCCCGACCGCCAGATCAGGCGAAAGGCGCGCTCGAGGGCCGCGATGGCGGCTGAGCCGGCGCCCATGCGCTGCAAGCCCACACGATTGAGCGCGCGCACGCGTGCGCGATCACCGGCAGCGATGATGAAGGGCGGCACGTCCTGCTCCACGCGCGCACCTCCTGCGACGAAGGAGCCCCGACCCAGGGTCGCGAACGGGGCGACCGCGGCGTGTCCCCCACACACGACGTGCTCTTGAACGATCACGTGACCCCCGAGCGTCGTCAGGTTCGTGAGCGTGACCCGATCGGCGACGGCGCAGTCGTGCGCGATATGAGCGCCGACCATGAACAGGCAATGGGAGCCGATGCGCGTGACGCCGTCCGCCTTCGCCGTCCCGCGGTGGACCGTCACCTGCTCGCGAAACACGTTCGACGCGCCCACCTCTAGCCGGGTCGCCTCGCGCGCGTAGCTGCGGTCTTGCGGCGCGGTCCCGAGCACCGCCTGCGGGTAGAGCACGTTCGCCGGGCCGAGGCGGGTGGGCCCGAGCAGCGTGACGTGCCCCAAGAGCTCCGAGCCGTCACCGACCTCGACCCCGGCACCAACGTGGCAGAACGGCCCGATCACCACGTCGGTGCCGAGCTCTGCGCCGGGATCGACGTGCGCCGTGGGATGGATGAAGGTGGCCAACGCTCAGTCCTCGCGGTCGACGACCGAGGCGAGCAGGTCGGCCGTCGCAGAGAGCGTGCCGTCGATCGACGCGGTTCCCCGGAATTTCCAGACGTTGGAGCGGTGGTGCAGCACGTCGACGACCAGATCGAGCCGGTCGCCGGGGATCACGGTCTGACGAAATTTCGCCTTGTCGATGCCGAGCAGATAAAGGACGTTGGACGAGGGATCGAAGGGCTCGGTGACGTACGCCAGGATCGCGCCGAGCTGCGCCAGGGCTTCCAGGATCAGCACGCCCGGCAAGATGGGTTGGGCCGGGAAGTGTCCGCTCGCCCAGGGCTCGTTGTAGCTCACCATCTTGTGACCCTTGATGTTCTTTCCGGGATCGATCGCCGTGACGCGATCCACCAGAAGCAGCGGATAGCGCTGCGGCAAGATCTCGAGGATCTTCGGGATGTCGATGCGCAGGGGGTCTTCCATGGCTGCTACCGGCGAGCGGAGCGCTTGAGCAGCTCGGCCATCGCCCGCAGCCAGCGCACCCGGGCCACCGCGGGAAAGCCTGCCACGACTGCGCCAGCGGGGATATCCCCCACGACACCGCTCTTCGCGGCGATGCTCGCCGCTTCGCCGACCTGGGCGTGATCGGTGATGCCCGCCTGGCCTCCGATGCGCACGCCAGGCCCGATGCGAACGGACCCTGCGAAGCCGACCTGCGCCGCCACGAAAGCTCGCGCGCCGATCTGGCCGTTATGCCCGACATGGACATGAGCGTCGAGCTTCGCAGCTTGCCCGATTCGGGTCGGCGTGAGGACGCCCGCGTCGACCGTGCACAGGGCGCCGATCTCCACGTCGTCCTCGATCTCGACACCCGCCAGATGGGGCATGCGCTCGACGCAGTTCCCAGGCCCTGCCACCCAGCCGAAGCCGGCGCGCCCGATCACGGACGAGGCGCCGATCACGACGCGCTGGCCCATCACGACGCCGCCGTAGATCACCGAGTTGGCACCGAGCACGCATCCGGAGCCGATGCGCGCCTTGCCCAAGACGACGGCCCCCGGCTCGAGCCGAACGTCGGCCGCGAGCGAGGCTTCGGGGTGCACCAGCGCCGCGTGCGGCAGCGGCCGCGACGCGACCGGTGGGGGTGCGGCGCGGGCGAGCACGCGAGCGAGCACCCACAGCGGCTGCTCGTGGCGCCAGCGGCGGCCGCGCGGCAGCGGGGACGCGAGCGAGGGGCTGCAGACGATCACCGCCGGAGCGGACGCCGACAGCGCCGCCTGCGCGCGCCTCGATCCGATCGCGACCAGGTCGTGGGCGCTGGCCGCGTCCTCGGGAGCGACGACGCGGTCGATGGTGTGCCCGTGCAGATCGGGATCGAGCTGGCCGCCGAGCTCCGCCGATAGCTCACTCAGCGAGAGCCGAGCCGCGAGCGCGACCCCGCGCGCCACGTCAATTCGGCTTGGTGGCCTTGGCCGCGGGCGCCGATGCCGGGGGCTTGACCGACCCCTTCTCGGCCGGAGCCGCCTCGCCGCCAGCGTTGTTGTTGTAGAGCGTGATCACCCGATCGGTGAGGTCGAGATCGCTCCTGACGTAGGGCACCGCCTGCTTGTCGACGACGACGTCGACGCCTTCCTGCGTCGCCAGCCGCCGGATGATGCCCATCGCCTTCTGAAAGATCGGCTGGGTGAGCTCGTTCTGCTTCTTCTGCAGCTCTCGGTTGTATTCGACGAACACCGTCTGAATCTGCACCATCTCGCGCTGCCACTTCTCGATCCGGTTTTGCAGCGCCTGCTGGCTGAGCACGCCCTTCTGCTTTTCGATGTCCTCGCGCTCTTTCTGCAAGTCGGACTGCTTCTTGTCGAGCTCGCGCTGGCGGCTGTCGAACACCTTCTTGAGCGTGGCCTGAGCCCGCAGCCCGTCCTCCGTCTCCATGATGGCGCGCTGAGTGTCGACGACGGCGACCTTCGTCTGAGCGGCGGCCGATGATGCCAAGCTGGCGGCGCTGGCCAGGGCAGCGAGGGCGACGATACGGCGGACGGACAGGATGAGCATGGCACGGGGCTTAGCCGCCAGGGGACAGGCGGTCAAGGGCGGCCGGTGGCCTCTCGTCCAGCCAGCGGGACGTCAGGGCCCCCTCAAACCAACACCGAGTCGTCGATTTGCGTGGCCTCCTGGGCCACGATGCTGCTCGTCTCCTCGTCGCGCCGCACCGCCAGCTCATACAGCCGGGCCAGGAGCGTCGGGTGAGTCCGGACCAGCTCGAGGAACCGCTCCCGTGGCAGGTGCAGCGTTACCGTCGGATGGGAAGCGACGACGTCGGCGTTCGAGGGCCGCCGGAGCACCAACGCCACCTCACCGACCACCTCCCCTGGCCCCAGGTGAGCGAGCAAGGTCTTCTCCTTCTCTTCGCGGTGGACCACATCGACCGCCCCTGACGCGAGCAGGTGCAGCCCATCGGACTCCGCCCCCTGAGCGATCAGCCGCTCGCCGGTTTCGAAGGTCTTGGTCTCGAAACATTTGACGAGCTGCGGGCGCTCTTCGACCTTGATGGCGCGGAGCAGCTCGCTCGTGCGCACCAGGTTTTCCACCATGCGCCGCCGGCAGTACTCCGCAAAGCGCGCTCCGATCGCGGGCTGCTCGTCCACGATGCGCTCGAGCTCCGGCTTGTCCGCTCGCAAGAGGATGCTCGGGCGGCACGCGATCACGGCGGCGGCGCGCGGCGCCCGCGACAAGAGCGCCATCTCTCCGATCAGCGCGCCAGCCCCGACCCGAGCCAAGCGCGCTTGCGAGCCCCCCTGCCCGCGGCGCACCTCGAGCTCACCCCGGGCAACGAAGAACGCCTCGGCGCCGACCTCCCCTTCGCGGATGACCTGCTGGTCTCGCCCGACCAGCACGATGTTGAGGATGCCGACCATCGCGCGCAGCTCCGCCGCTTCGAGGGTGGAGAACATGGGCTGCGGCAGGACCTTCATCGCTGCCAGGTCGGAGTCGTCGAGCAGCTCTTGCGCGAAGGTGGCTGTCTCGCGGGCCTGCTCGACGAGCGCGTTGCCGCTGGCCGTCAGCCGCTGAAACTCGGCCGCCCCATCGCCCAGGTCGGGCGGCGCCGGCCGTTGCGGCACCAGGTGGCTCGAGCCCTTCGAGAAGACCCGGACGATGCGCTCCACGTGCTCGTCGCTCTGGCCACCGTGTTTCTCGAGCTCGCGGCACGCCGCTACCGCGAGCGGCAGCTGGCCCGCGCGCGTCGCGGCGGAAATAGCGTGGCCTAGCCACTCGCGCGCCAGCTCCCCTTGGCCGAGCTCGGCGGCCGCCGCGGCGCACACGAGCCACGCGGCGCCGTTCTTCGGCTGGGCCTTGAGCATGGCGGCGGCCCAGGCGAGCGCGTCGTGCGGCTGCTTGGCGAGCAGGCTCTCGATGGCACGATCGACCGGGCGCGCGTCGCGATCGGCGCGACCAAGTCCAGGCTTCTTCATGGCCCGAAGCGTAGACACTTCTCGGCTCGCCTGGAACAAATGTTCGCCGGATGGATCCGCGTGTGTCGCCGGGCCGGTGCCAAGGTGGGGCGCACAGCGCTCGCGCCGTTCAGCGCTCGCGCCGCTCGGCGTCTTCCGGCCCCGTGGGCTCGGTCACGCGCCCAGCGTCGCGCGGGCGCGCCAGCGCTGCGGTCATCGCGCTGGCCGTCGCGCCGACGAGCGGAATGACGACCGGGTAGTCCATGCGTGTCGGACCGATGACACCGATGGCCCCGCCCGGGCTGCCGTCTTCGGCGCGGTAGGGCGCGGCCACCAAGCTCACGGCGAAGCCCATGGTCTCGGTGGTTTCGGCACCGAGGAACACCTGCACGCGTTCGGTGGTGAGCGCGCGATCGAGCAGCGTCACCAGCCGCTCGCGCTCCTCCAGGGCGCGCATCAGCTCGCGCACGTGGTCGGCGCTCGCGAACTCCGGGCGATCGAACAAACGGGACTGTCCCTCGATCACGACGTCCGGCTCGCGCCGCATGCCGTCGAGCGCGGCCGTGAAGAGCCGAAGCCCCAGCCGCTGCAGCTCGACCAGCTCGTCACGACGTTCCGCCAGTCCGCTGGCGAAGTGGTCGCGCAAGCCGGCCAAGGTCTTCCCCTCGAGCACCTCTTCCAACATGTTGTGCAGCCGCTCGACTTCACCATCGCTGAGCGGCTGCTCGACGTGAATGAAGCGGTTTTCGACCGATCCATCGCTCAGCACGATCACGCTGAGCAGCTCCCCCGGGCGCGTGGGGATGAAGCGGACCTTGAGCAGCGTCCGAGCTTCGACCCGGGAGCGCACCAAGACGGCGGGAGCCCCCGTCATGCTCGAGAGGAGCTTGCCCGTCTCCTTCAAAATGTCGGCGCCCGGCTGCAGGTCGGCGTACCAGGCGGCGATCCGCCCCGCGTCTTCCGGCGAGAGCTGTTGGATCTCCATCAGCGCGTCGATGAAGAGCCGGAAGGCCGCCTCCGTCGGCACGCGGCCTGCGGAGGTGTGCGGCTGGGCCAGGAAGCCGGAGTCCTCCAAGTCCGCCAAAACGTTTCGGATCGTGGCCGCCGACAAATCGAAGCCGTATTTCTTGGTGAGCGTCCGGCTGCCGACTGGCTCACCCGTCGCGATGAACTCCGTCACCACGGAGTAAAGGACTGAGCGCGCGCGCTTCGACAGAGTGTTCACGGCCAGTTCTATGGTGAATCCTCCCCCACCCCGTCGTCAAATCGGGGCCCACGGATGCCCCCTAGAACAATGGGCAGAACACTGGGCCGAATTCGGCCAGTTGACCAGCCCGGCCTCGGTTCGCCGCCTCGAGGCCGCCGCACAAACCTGCTAATTCCTTGACTCTCTTGGACCAGAAACGGATGATCCCCTCCCGCGCGCGCGCTTCCGGAGGACACTTGGCGACCCTGCTGGCCGTTGAAGACAGTAAGACCATGCGAAAGGTGCTTGAAATCACCTTCGCCGGAGAGGACCACCGACTGGTCCTGGCACAAAACAGCGATGACGCGCTGTCTCAGCTGCAGTCGCAGCACCCGAATGTGGTGATTGTGGACGCCAACCTGCAGGGTGGCCGTGGCTACGATCTCTGCGCTCAGGTCAAGGAGCGGTCGCCCGCTACCCCGGTGTTGATGCTCTCGAGCAAGCAGCAGCCGTACGATCGCAGCCGCGGCGGGTCGGTCGGGGCGGACGACTTCATCGACAAGCCGTTCGACACGCAGCAACTGATCGACAAGGTGGCGGCGCTCGCCAAACGGGCCGCCCAGGCGCCCCAGCCGGCGATCAGCGCTCCCGCAGCGGTGTCACCCGCGCCGGGCGCCGCGCCGGTGCACGAGCGCACCCGCACCCAGACCCTCGGCTTTGGGACCCCCGCGGCTAGCCGCCCGCAGACGCTGCTCGGGAC
>JAEZYZ010000364.1 GCA_023418705.1 Pseudomonadota bacterium
CCCACCTCGAGTCGGTGAAAACGGATTTCACGACCGAGACAGCGAGCTGTGTCGACCCGTCTGGCTCGGAGATTGGTCACAGGAAGGTCGGAAGATCGGAAGGGGGACCGACGTCGTCGGCCCCCGATCGGAGTCGATCTCGACCGGCGCAACCCCAACCGCGGCGGCCAACCTCGTGCTCGAGCGCCTCGGGCGTATCCCCCGAACTCCCAAAATCTTCCGCTCTTGCGCGCCTTCCTGTGAAAAATTCAAGGAAGCTCGTGGTGCCTACTTCGGACCTCGTTTTCATAGGAGAGCGGAAGGACGGAAGATTTTTCGAGGAGGTCGACTGACGAGCTCCACGCGATCCTCGCGTCCGGTGGTCGCCACGGTGTCGGGTCGCGCCGCTCGAGATCGAAGCTTTGGTCGGGGACCGGGGGGACCGGGGACGTCGGTCCTACTTCCGATCCGCAGCCTTCGTCGCTCTTCGCAAAAGGAGGCGCGATCGACCTCACCCCCAAAACGTGAGGTCGACCGCGCCCCAAAGGTTCCGCGGCCCCGATGGAGCCGCGTCGTCGGCAGAGATCAGCCGGCGACCCGCGGGGACTCCTCCAGGCGACCCTGGGCCACCGCCGGCTCCTCCTTGCTCGGCATCGACACGCCGTGGCGGGGCAAGGGGGCGCCCATGTCGTAGGCGTGCATGCCGTGCTCGCCATAGTCGAGCCCTTCGATCTCTTCCTCCGCCGAGACCCGCAAGCCCAGCGTGAACTTGAGGGCCAAAAACAGGATGGCGGCGCAGGGCGCCGTGAACGCCGCGTAGGACACCACGCCGAGCAACTGGGTCATGAAGCTGTGCTCGGGGTTGGTGGAGAAGATGCCCACGGCGAGCGTGCCCCAGATGCCGCACACCAGGTGCACGCTGACGGCGCCGACGGGATCGTCGATGCGCAGCTTGTCGAACGTCAGCACGGCGGCGACGACCAACGCGCCGGCGATCCCGCCGACCGCAATCGACGCGAGCGGGGTCGTCACGTCGGCGCCCGCGGTGATGCCGACGAGGCCCGCCAGGATGCCGTTGAGCGTCATCGACAGGTCCGGCTTCCGAGAGACGAACGAGTAGGCGACGATCGCCCCGATCGCGCCTGACGCGCCAGCCAGGCAGGTGGTCACGAGCGCGAGCGAGGTGCCCGAGGGATCAGCGCTCAGGACCGAGCCGCCGTTGAACCCGAACCACCCGAGCCAGAGCAAGAACACGCCGACGGTGGCCATGGGCAGGTTGCTCGCAGGGATCGGCGTGATGCCCGACTTGGAGTACTTGCCAAGCCGGGGGCCCAGGATGGCCGCGCCGACGAGCGCGCCCCAACCGCCCACCGAGTGGACGACCGTCGAACCCGCGAAGTCGTAAAACCCTTTCTCATCCAGCCAACCGCCGCCCCACTTCCAGGAGCCGGCGATGGGGTACACCACCGCCACGAACACCGTCGCGAAGAGCATGAACGACTTGAGCTTGACCCGCTCCGCGACCGCCCCCGAGACGATGGTGGCCGCAGTGGCGGCGAACATCCCCTGAAAGAGGAAGTCCGTGTAGTAGGTGTAGCCGCCGCTCGCGTAGTCGACCGTGTTGCCGTTCTCGGGGACCGTGAGCCCGACGCCGGCGAAGCCGAGCCAGCCGTTGAAGTCACCCGGGTACATCAGCCCGAAGCCGATGACGAAGTACGTCAGCAGGCCGATGCACACGATGAACACGTTCTTGAACAGAATGTTCACGGTGTTCTTGGACCTCGTCAGCCCGGATTCGAGCGTGGCGAAGCCGAGATGCATGATGAACACCAACGCGGCGGCGATCATCATCCAGACGTTGTTGGCGGTGAACTGCCCCACGCCGACGGCTTCTTCGGCGAAGGCCAGCGCCGGCGAGCACAGTACGAGCGCCGCGATCATCAATGCACGAAACCTTTTCATCGTTCCTCGACCTCCGGCGCCAATCTGCGCCGCCGTCCGTTTCTCAGGCTTTTCGCGGAGCTTTCGGTCGCGTGCGTCCGACTTTTTTGTCTCCCGGTCGAGGCCGGCCACAAAGGCGAGCCGAGCGCGCGGCGACCCCATCGACCCGGTTGCCTGACCGAGGTCGCGATACAGCGTCCCCTAGAGCACCGATCCGTTTGCCAGCCGAGAGCCCCGAGCAATCGGGGCCCCACTTTCGGTGAGGGCCCCGATTCCTCGGGATACCCTCAGCTTTGCTCGCGGATCGGAGCTCTAGCTCGTCTCATTTTCAGCGACCCTCCGGCAGGCGTTCGGCGACCGATCTGCCTCACATTGGCAAAGCCGCCCCGCGCGCTGCTCGCTCCCGGGTGCCAATCCAAAATCTGCCGCGAGGCCAGCGATGGCTCGAAGGAGTCTTTCCGCGCTCGAGCCGCAGCGCGCTCGATTCAACGGAGAACGGCTCGTCCAGCCATCCGCTCGACGCTCATCATCTCGACTTCCACGCCAAACGCCCCGCTCGCGGACCGCTGGCCGCTCTGCCGAGGCGCTCTGCGTCGGCGGACAGGCACACCCGAGGGCGCAGCCGTTCGTGCCGGAGGAGCCACCAGCGCAAGAACAGCAAGTCCAGGGTGAGCAACGTCGCCAACGCCCATTCGAGCTCGCCAGTCAGCATCCGCGACAGCGATGCACGGGGCGAGCCAGGGTCTTCGGCGTTACGGGCAGCCAACTTTTCACCGCCACTGGATTAGCGCGACTTGTGCGTGACGGGCCGCGAAGAGTCGCTCTACAGTTCGGCGCGATGAAGATCCGGGCCGTGGCCGTGGCCGACCCCCGCAGCAATGCGGTGGGGGCGATCGAGCTCGAGTGCACTCCGCACGGCCTGGTCGTCGGCTACCTGGGGCTCGGCGCGTTCAGCGAAGGGTATGCGCCGGGCGCCCTGACCATGGGGACGCAGCTCACGGTCCCCTGGTCCGCGGTCCAGCTGGCCGAGCTCGTTGGCGATCGCCTGCACTTGGAGTTCTCCCCGGAGGTCGGCCCCCATAGCCGGCTCTGCCTGACGAACTTCTCGACCGGCAACACCCCGCACCCCGGTGAGACGCGCCGGCAGCGTCGCTTGGTCCGAATAGCCACCGCTGGCACCGCCCTCGCCGGGGTGCTGCTGGCGACGCTGACCTTCCAGCGGGCCGCACCGGAAGCTGGAGCAGGGGCCGCGATGCTGGTGGCTTTGGTCACCGCGGCGGCTGTCCTGACTTGCGGGCTCATCGCCGATCGCGCGATCGGTGCGCCGGATTACGGGGACGCCCCACGAGAGTCGTTCGTCTTCGATCTCTCCAACTACTTGCCGGGCTTGATCCGCACGCCGAAGCCCTCGGTACCATCGGCCCGCCCGCTGCCGCTGCCCACGTTCCAGCAGGTGTTGCCGCGCACCACGCTGGCCGTCGTGATCGCGCTGACCTCATCGACGCTGGCGGCGCTGCTCGTTGGGGGCTTCATCATCGACGCACAGCGCGAGCCCAGCCGCACCCCGGTGGCTTCGTTGGCCGCCGCACCGCCCGCGGCGCCGGTCGAACGGCGCCCGGAGGACCTGCCGGCCATCGCCGCGCCCCGCCCCGCCGAGGCGGCGCCGTCGCCCGCGACCTCGACCGCCTCCGTCACCAGCGGCAAGTGCACCTGCCGGCGTGGCGACTCAGGCCTGTGGCAAAACCCCATCCCGAGGCTCAGCACGCTCGTTTTGAGCCGCCGGGTGTCGGTGCGCGGGCGCCACAGCGAGCTGCAGGCCGACATCGCCGCGATCAACAACTCCGACGAGGAGATCCGCGATCTCGAGCTTCACCTGGAGTTCTTCGAGCGCGATCCACCTCCCATCTCACGGCTGCACCACGTGGACCATCGCGTGCTCTACTACCCCGGCGTGCTGAGCCCGGGTCAGGCGATCAAGTGGAGCGTCGAAGCGGACGGCAGTGAGCTTCAGATCAAAAACCCGATCGCCGGAGATATCGGTCCCGGCGGTGACGGCGCTGCACCGCTGAGCCGCTTCGCGGAGCTGCTCGACGCCAACCACCGACCGGTTCGCATGCACGGTGCGCTGATGCTGGCCTACCTGGGCGATCCACGCGCCCGCGAGGCGGTGCTGAAGCTCCGGGAAGCCCTCCGGGAGGACGAAGCGCCGTACCTGCGGCGGCTGACGTTCGCTACGGCGCCGGTCCATGCCTGCAACCTGCGCGTCTCGGCGTCCGGCCCCGAGCGCCAGATCGAGGCCTGCGTCTTCAACGACAGCAAGGAATCGAAGAAGGATCTGGCGCTGCGCGTCGCCGCCTACGACGGCGAGATCAGCCACCTGGATCCTCTGGCCCAGCCTCCTCTGCTGGTGGCCGAGGGCACCTATCCCGTTTCTCGAGAGCTCATGCCGGGCGAGGGCGTGCGGGTGCTCGGCAAGCTGGATTTGCGCAAGCTGGACGAACCGCCGGCTGCTTTCGAAGCCATCGCCGATCGCATCGACCTGCTGCCCTAACCGCCCGCTACTTGCGGCGGCTGAGCGGATCGAAGCTCGGCTTGCCGCGGTCCGCGGCCCGCGGGGTCCACCCCGAGCCCGGGCGGGCTTCGGGGGCCGTGAGCGGCTGCGACTCGGACTTTTTGGGGAGCGAGCTCGGCGCGCCCGGGACCCGCGGCGCGCGGGGCTCCTGGTCGCGTTCCGCCTTCGGTGCGGGAGCCGGCCCCGCCTCGGGCGACACGGAGCTGCCCGCGTCGAGATCTTCGGGTGGCTCCGTGGTCACAGCCGGGGGCTGGACCGCCGGAACCTCGCGACGCGGGGTTGGGTCCTGCGGCGCAGGGTTGGCGGCACCGACCGAGCTCGCTGTGTCCGAGCCCGGCCTCGCGAGCAGGCTGACGAGGCCGAAGCACGCCGCAGCCGCGGTCGCCAGCGCCGCGCCGTTCCAAAACCGCGACCTCCGGCGAAAGCGGGGCAGCTCGGCCTTCAGCGAGGCGGTGCGCCGCGTCACCTCGTCGGCCGTGGTTCGCGCCGCACCGACTTCGATGGCGCCGAGCGATGAGAACTCCGAGACCTTGGCGGCGGCGAGCGCCACCGACGCGCTGCGCTCCGCGTTCGCCCGTTGCAGCGCGGCCCGCAGCCCCTCCCAGCGCTGCCGGGCGTGATCGCCGCAGGCGGCCACCATGAACTCGCCCACGTCCAGGTCCGACGCCATTCGCGGCAGCGCGGCTTCGATGGCCCGCGCCATCTCGGCGCTCGACTGGAAGCGACGCTCCGGATCGCGCTCGAGCGCCCGCAAGACGACCTGCTCGAGCTGCTCCGGGTAGTCCGCCACCAGCGCCCTCGGTTTCACGAACGCCTCCGTGGAACACAGGCGCTGGACGGTCTCGGTGGACGTGGGTGCCCGGAACGGGTGGCGTCCGGTCGTGAGCATGTAGGCCACGACGCCCAGGGCGAACACGTCGGTGCGGCGATCGACCGGCTCGCCGCGCACCTGCTCGGGCGACATGTACGACAGCTTGCCGACGACCTCCCCCTGCTGGGACGCGCTGGTTGGTCGTGCGGTGGCCGTGGCGACACCGAAATCGATGACCTTCAATGCTCCGGCCTGGGTCACCAGCAGGTTTTGCGGCGACACGTCGCGGTGCACCAGTCCGAGCACGCGCCCGGAGTCATCGGTGAGCTCGTGTGCCGCGTGCAGCCCCATGCACGCCTGAACGAGCAGGTTGGCGGCCACCTTGATCGGTACACCGCCCTGCGCCTTCGCCGCGCGCTGCACATAATCGAGCGGATCGCCGTCCACCCACTCCATGACGAGGTACATGGTGCCGGCGTGTTCCCCGAAATCGAGGCACTGCGCGACGTTCGGATGGCGGATCAGGGAGGCGAGCGTGGCCTCGCCCAACAACATCTGGTCGAAGCGGCCGTCGTCGCAGCTTTTCAGGATGGTCTTGACGGCGACCAGCTTCTGGAAGCCGCCGGAGCCACGCAGGCGCGCCGCCCACACTCGCCCCATCCCGCCTTTGGCAATCGGAAGCAGAAGCTCGTAGCGCCCGAGCAGACTGCCGGGGACGAAATCATCGCTGTCCGGGAGCGACATCGCCAAAAAACCCGAAATACCTCGATCCGACCGGTTATTTGCCGCAAATCTTCGCGACGTTTTCCTCCGCACGCGCGACCCGCGCCCGGGCGGGGGCTCTCATCAACGGCGCCGATGGGGGTCGAGTTAAGGCGGTCTTCGTCAGAGGGATGACGTCGGCCGGCCACCGCGACGCTCGCTCACCGGGCCAGCGGCCGAAGAGGGCGGCCGAGCGGGGTCCTCCGCGCGGCGCGCTCATGGGTGGATGAACACCACCGTCCCACGATCCTTGTTCAGGTACCCGTGCCAGTCCGGCGGGACCGCGGGGTCAGTCCACTCGAAGAGCCAGGCGCTATCGATGGGGGACAGGTTCACACAGCCGTGGCTCCGAATCTTCCCGAAGTCGTCGTGCCAGTACGTGCCGTGCAGGGCAAAGCCCTTGTGAAAGTATTGAACGAACGGCACATCGCGCAGGTTGAAGGAGTCGCTGCGGTCGTCGTCCCCGTCCATGGTCGACGTCACGTGCTTGGCGTGGATCATGAACGTGCCGCGCACGGTCGCGTGCTCCGTCTCCGGGTCGCCCAGGCCGCCACGGCCAGTGCTGACCAGCGTCGCATAGACGGGTCGCCGGCCCACGTAGGCGACCAGCGACTGCTGGTTGATCGAAATGTCGATCCACTTGCGGTTCCCCGTGGCAAAGCTCGGGAACGATTCCCTCGGCTCGAGCCTGCGGGTCACCTCGCCCACGACCCAGGCCCCATCGCGGGTCTCCCACAGCGCGGCCAGTCCCCTGCCACGCTTGCGACCGGTCAGCTTCAAGCCCTGGCGGTAGCGGAACGCGCCGTCTGGCTGGATGCTGCCGCCGTCGTGCTCGGCATACTTCTGCGCGTAGTGGCGGTCGACGAAGGCGACGGGCAGGCCCTCGTCTTGACCGAGCTCGACGCCGTGGAAGTCGCTCGGCTTGACGACGTTGGTACGGTCGAGCGCGATCAGATCGAGCTCCGTCGTCAAGCCGAACCAGCGCGTCTCCCAGATGAAGGCCTGGCCAATCGCGAAACCGCTGTCGGCGGACGCTCTGCCCGCGTGAACGGAGTAGTGCAGGCGCTGCTCGACGCCATACGGCTTGGCGAGGGGCGACTGTCCGACGATCGCCGCCGGCGGCGCGCCGGGTTCTCCGAGCAGCTCCGCCAGACCTTGCGTCGTCACTCGCTCGCGATAGCGCGCCGCCCGCCCGAGAACTTGCTCGCCTTCCACGGTCTGCATCTCGCTTCGAGTGGGCAGCTTGAAGTACAGCATCGGTGGCGAATCGCTCGACAGCGCGTAGAGGTACGGCAAGCCCTGCCCGCGCACCGGACGCACACTCGCCTGCTGCACCACCGGGTGGTTCAGGTCCAGGGTCGCGCCCTTGCCGAGGCAGACGAAACCGCGCGGGTTGATCCGGTACCAGCCACCCGCGCAGCCGTCGTTGACGATGGCCGGACCGCGCGCATCCACCACGGCGCCGGCTCGCAGATAGCCGTAGCGGGTGCGTTTGGGACCCGTGTCGGTGTACACCCAGGTACGCCAGGCGATGCTCGCCAGTTGCTCGCCGGTGGGCTCGAAGGGCAGGTCGTCCTCGATCGATCCGCGCGAGACCTTGCCGCGGCGGCGTTCCGAGACGCCGGCATCGGCAGGCTGCCCCACGTGCACCTCGACCGCCTCCGGCGCCTTGGCCTGGACGCCGGGGGGCTCACGACGTTCGACGCAGGCCAAGAGCAGCGCGGGGATCGAGAGAGCGACGATTGGAGAACGCAGCATGCGGGCCAACAAGCCGCTTCGACGGCCCAAGACGGTAAAACGGATCCGCTCGTCGCTCTAGCACAGGCGCAGCGCTCACCAAAGCTGGCACTGGCACCGACCCCGTTGCATGCTCCGGCCGTGCGCCTTCCCGCCGGGGTTCTGAAGCTAGTCAAGGAGCTGGCAAAGCACGTGTTTCGGCACCCGCTGGTGGGTATCGCGGCGGCAGCGCGCACCCCTGACGGTCGCTGGCTGTTGATCCGCCGCGGGGACACCGGCACCTGGGCGCTGCCGGGCGGCGCGCTCGACTGGGGCGAGACCCTGCGGACGGCGATCGTTCGCGAGCTCGATGAGGAGGCCGGCGTCGACGTGATCGAGCTGGGTGGGTTGGTCGGCGTGTACTCGGCGCCTGCGCGCGATCCTCGCGTGCACGGCGTGACGATCGTCGTGCACGCGAAGGTCACGCTCCCGGCGCGGCCCCCCCACAATCCGGCGGAGATCCTCGAAATCGGACTGTTCGCGGACGACGAGCTGCCGGAGACGCTCGCGCACTGCATGACGGACATGCTGGTGGACGCCCGCGAGGGGCGGGTCACCTGGGAGTGAGCTGCGACGAGCGGCGCGCTGGTGGCCGTCGCTCGCGGGGGCGCTCGCTCGGGCGGCGCTGAGCTCGGCGCACGGGGACGGGCACGGGCGTGGGACGACGGCGCTACGGGTGCTCGCGCACGACGTGCATTCCCTCCCCCAAAGGGCCCACCCCCTTGTAGGCGATGATCAGCCGCCCGCGTCGGTCGACACACAGCGCCGGACCGCCGTTGCTGTTGGGCTTGAGGCGGACGTCGAGCGGAAGGCCCACTGGCCACCATTGTCCGGAGCGCCAGCGGGTCACGTACGCGGCGGCGCCATCGTCCGACAGCTCGGGATCGCGCTCGTACCACATCAGCGCGAGCGTTCCGCCCCGCGCCGCGAGGCGAGCGTGCGAGCGGAGAGCCGATCCGTCGAGGCGCGCATCGAGCGCCACGGCGGAGTCTCCGGACCACCTGGCCGCGCCGATGCCGGACTCGAACGCCGAGCTCGGATCGGCAGCGAGCAGCGCGCCCTCCCACGCCACGACCGGGTGGTCATCGTGGACGACCAACGTCGGCCAGTGCGCGGCCGGTGCGCCGTCCTGCGCGGCGCGGAGCGTCTGCAAGGCGCCCCACTCCGCGCCCTGCCGCGAACGGATCTGGACGTCACCTTCCGGTGTGGTCCAGGCCACCCACAGCTGATCATCGCCGCCGATGGCCAAGGCAGGGGGGAGCCAACTGCGACTGTCGGGCACGGCCTCCACCTGCCACACGCCCACGCTAAACCGCGCGATTTGCACGCTGCCCCCGGCCTCGACGGCGAACTCCGAGTAGCCCACGATCGGCGTGCCATCGCTCTCGAGCGCCAGCGCAGGGCCGGTGTCGAACGCGTGGGGTGCGAGGACGTCCCGCGGATCGAAAATGCCGTTCTGGCGCGCCTCCGTCGTGCTGCCAGGGATGGCTTCGTCGCCGAGCGGGATCCACTGGCCCTCGGAGAAACGAGCGACATGAACGCCGAAGGCGACCTCCTGCCATTCTTCCCACGCCACGATGACGCCGCCGCTCGGGTCGACGGCGATGGCGGGGCTGTTGGCGCCGGTGTCTTCGCCGGGCAAGGCGCTCAAGGCAGCGCCGAGGGCCTGCCAGGTGCTGCCGCTCCAGCGCCACACGTGCACGTACTCCGCCTCCCCCTCGGTGCTGCGCTGGCTCCAAGCGAGCACGGGGCGGTCATCGGCATCCAGCGCGAGCGCCGCCTGCTCGGGGCTCGTCACCGCGATCGCGGAGAGCGGCTCGCCGTACGCGGTCCACATCTTCGGTCGCTCGCGCGCGAGCACCTCGTCGGCGCCGCGGCACCCGACGCACGCCGCCAAGGCCGACGCGACGCTCAACCCGGCGAGCCAGCGGCAGGACGCCGGCGGCGGGCGGAAGAGCTCGGCGCGCCCGTGCCTCAAAGCTGTTCGAGGCGGGCGCGCAAGCCGGGCGCCTGCACGCTCTTCGGGTGCCGCGCCAAGAACTGCTCGATCTCGCGCCGCTCCTCGGCAGCGCGGCCCAGGCTGCGCAGCGCGCGGATCTTGCCGTAGCGCGCTTCCTGCACGAGCGTCCCGCGGGCGTCGAGGTACGCCTGAAATGAGCGCAGCGCGCCCTGGGGGTCGCCGAGCTGCGAGAGCTGCAGCTCACCGAGCGACAACAGCGCGACTTGGGCCGCGCCGCTCCCGGCGTGACCGGCTTGCAGCTGGCGATAGGTCGCCGCCGCTTCTGCGTAGCGCCCCTCCGCCCGCAGCGCGCGCGCTCGCTGAAGCAACACCGACGCGCTCGGCCGCGGCGTGCGTGGACGCTCGATGTCATCGGAAACCTCCACCGGGTCCGGACGCTCCGGCGTCGCCTCAGGGGCCGCCGGCGCCGGGGACGGGCGCTCGCGGCGCAACAGCCCCCAGTCCCCTTCGGCCAGCGTCGCCGAGAGCGGGACCAAGGTCGAGGTGTCGGTCAGGTCGACCGCGGCGGGAGCGGTCACGCGAAACGTGTGTCCGGCGCGGTCCTCGATCGCGATCGTTCCTTCGAGCGCCCGCACCCGTATGGCGGCGTCTTGCTGCTCGACCGCGAACACGGTCCCGACCGCGGTGATGGTCCAACCGCCGGCGCGCACGCTAAACCGGGCGCCCGCTGGCTGCGGGGCCAGGCGGGTGACCACGCGGCCGCTGTCGAGCGACAGCACTCGGTGGGTCGCTCGCGATGCTGCGAAGGTCACGCGACTCTGCGGGGCGAGACAAGCACGCACCCCCGCGTCGATCGCCAGGCACTCCACCGACGCGCCAGCGCCGAGGCTTTGGCCCTGAACCAAGCTGCGGCCAGAGCTCTCCACGGCGGCGCGCGCCGCTGCGGGAGCGGCGGGGGAGCGCCAGGGCCCGAGTCCGATCACCATCGCGGCGGCGGCCGCCAGCGCCGCCGAAGCGAGCCCAATCGCAACCCTCTGGCGGCGCCACCACGGCGGAGGAGGCAACGTCTGCGACCAGGTCGCGATGACCTGCTGCTCGAGCAGCTCGAGCTCCGCCGCGTCGATGGGTCGATCCGCGACCAGGCCTGGCAGCGTCGACGACCACAGCTCGGCCTCTCGCGCGCAGTCATCGCACTCGCCCGCGTGCCGCCGCAAGAACGCGCTGTCTTCCGAGGTCAGGACGCGACCCAACGCTTGCTCGTCCTGCAAAGAGACCCAAGCCCTGCAGCTTGCCCGCTTCATCCGCTCCTCCGCAGAGCCTGCGCCCCGGTCAGACGCTCCCGCCGCACCATCTTTCGAAGCTCCTGCCTCGCCCGCAGCAACCGATCCTTCACCGTGTTCACGGGGGCGCCCGTGAGGTCCGCGATTTCTCCGACGGAATACTCGAGGACGTGCCGCAGCACCAAGACGGTTTTCCGATCGTCGGACAGCTGCCGGAGGTAGTCGATGACGGCGCGGGCGGTGGAGTGTTCACCGCCGGCCCGGGGCGCCAAGCTCGTCAGCTCTTCGATCAACGCCGAAGGATCGGTGCGCGCCGTGCGCAGTGAGCGCTCGCGAACCACGCGCATGGAGCTGCGCACCGCGATCCGATCGGCCCACGACTCCAGGCGGTTTTCCCCCCGGTAGCTCCGGGCCGATTTCAGGATCTCGAGCATGGCGTTTTGGGCGGCATCGTCCGCATCGAAAGGATCGCCGATGAGCGTGCGCGCGATGTTGCGGGCTCGCCTCATCAGACGGTGCACCACCGCCCTCTGAGCCGCCGCCTCCCCGGCCGCCGCTCGTTTCATCAACTGGCGGTCTTGCTCGTAGCGCGTCACCATCGGGACCCAACGTCCCCTTCAGTGTCCGTCAGATTGGTGGCGGGTAGAAGGCTCAAAGGCTGGACATTTTTACCAGACGTCGATCGTGGCGCCGATTTGCAGCCGCGGGCGAACGCTCCAGGGCGCGAAGACGACCCGCCGATCCGGGCCGCTCTGGACGATGAAATCGAAACGATTCAACAGGGTTTCCGGGCCGGCTGCCGCGAACAGCCGCAGCTCGGCCGTCGCGCTCCAACTGAAAAACGCCCGCGGCGACAGCGCCCAAAGCCAACGGTGCTCGGCCGGTGTAGGTTCGAGTATGGGATCGGTCGCCTCCGAGCGCCGCGTGTAGAGCTCCGCGACGACCCCCAGCTCGAACCCCAAGGCGAACGGGTGGAATGCGTGGAAGATCCCGGCGGCCACCTCCATGGGGTGGCGCTGAGCGGTGGTCGTGGTCCCCGCCGCTTCCAGGTGCAGCTCGCGCACGAACGTGTAGCTCGCCGCCAGTCGAGCCCAGCGGTGCCGGACCCCGGCGCCGACGGCGAGCCCATGCTGATCGATCCGCTCATCCAGGCGGGTCCCGACGTAGGAGGCGACGACCATCGCCGCGCCGGGGTCATCGGCGCGAGCCGGCTCGGGGGGCCGATCCTCGCGCGCTTCGCGGGGGAGCGGCGCGGGCGAGGGCTTCGCGGGCGGCGGCGCCGCCGCCGTCTCCGCCGCCTCCATGCCGATCTCCCGCCCCTCGAGCAGCGCCACGACGGTGGCACGCGCGATCAAGCCCATCTCTTCCGCCGCGACGTCGCTTGCCTTCGAGTCGGGGACGGGGACGCGCCGAACCAGCACCTTCTTCCCGAGGGGTTCGAACAAATAGAGCAGGAGATCGCCTTGTTCGGCCAAATCGACCCAGAACGTCCCGGCGGCGCGATGGCGGCGTGACAACTCCAGCGCGCGTTCGATGCGCTGCCCAAAGGGCTGGGCGCCGCCGGTGGCTGGCTCGATCACGAGCCGGATCGGCATCTCGCTCAGCTGAGCGCGGATCACCTCCAACACGCGCGCGGCGGCCCCCTCCGGGGCCGCGGGCGCCACCAGAACCACCGCTCGAGCGCCGTCGTGCTCGGCGGCTGGCGGCGCCCCGAGCCCCGCACCGCTCGGGATCTCGCCCGGCAGCCCATGCGCGGCGACCGGCCCGAGCCAAGACAGGACCCCGATCCAGCATGGCAGGGGTTGAACGCGGGCAAACATCGAGGACACCGCCGTGAGGCGTCGACTCAGGATATCATCGCTGGTCACCCGCCCGCTCGCTGCGAGAGCGCGCCGGCGTCCACCGAGAACCATGCCTCAGGTCGAGCTCCGCGAACTCGAACACATCGTCGCCCACGGCGCCCGGGTCATCACTTGGCAGGTGCGAGATCACGACGGCTGGGTACCGGCGCACAAACATCCCGCGGCGGACGTCCGAGGGGACGAGCGCGGACCGGGGACGGTGTGGGAGAGAGTGATCTCGATCGACCTGCCGGCGGGAACGCTGCTCCTGCGCACGCAGACCGACCCGGCGCCGGCCGGACGCAAGAGCCCGCTCGAGTACCTGATGGGCGAGCGCCGGACCGCCGCGCGCCGCTCGCGCCGGCGCTATTTTCGGGTTGGCCAGCGCGGCGAGCTCACCCCGGTGCGTTGAGCCTGGCGGCTGCCGTTGTGCTTGGGAAACGGCGCGCCGGCGTACCGCTCGGCTCGCCAGGCGGCCACCCGACCGGCTCGGGCGCGGCGATTTGCAGCTGTCCCGTGCGCTTAGCCTCTTTACAAGACATGAACCTGTCCGTTTTCATCCGGCATGGTTGCGAGGGCGACGGGCAAAGCGGACGACACACCGGCCTCCGGCAGCACGCCGGGCAAGGAGCGCGCTCCGGAGGGGAGTGATGTGTCCGGAGCAGCCTGGCTAGCGCGCGAGAGCACGAGCGGCGTGCTCCCCGTCGCCAGCTCGGGCGAGGCCAGCGGCAAGGGCTCGGTGCTGCTGGTGGACGACGATCCGACGCTCTTGCGCAGCGTGGAGCGCGTGCTCAGAAAGCGCGGCTACGAGGTCTCGACCGCGTGCAACGGCCAGGAAGCGGTGCAGCAGGTCATCGGCGGGGCGTTCGATGTCGTCCTCAGCGACATCGCGATGCCGAACATGGACGGCATTCAGCTCCTCAGGGCGATCCGTGAACACGACCTGCACGTTCCGGTCGTCCTCATCACCGGGGAGCCGACCGTCGGCACCGCGGTTCAAGCGCTGGAGTACGGGGCGTTCCACTACCTGACGAAGCCGACCGCTTCCGACGACGTCCTGGCCATCATCGACAAGGCCATCCGCATGCACCGCATGCTCCGCCTCAAGCAACAGGCCGCCGAGCTGCTTGGACACAGCGGCGCCATCATGGTCGATCGAGCGGGCCTCGAGGCAAGCTTCGAGCGCACGCTGCAATCGCTTTGGATGGCCTATCACCCCATCTTGCGAGCGAGCGACGGCGGCGTCTTCGGCTACGAGGCGCTGCTGCGCAGCAACGAGCCCGCCCTGCCGCATCCAGGCGCCGTGCTGGACGCTGCCGAGCGGCTAAACCAAATGGAGGCGCTGAGCCGCTTGATCCGCCGCCTGGCGTCCGAGCCCCTGGTCGCCGCCCCGGGGGACGAGGTCCTGTTCGTCAACCTGCACACCACCGATTTGCTCGACCCGACCCTCACCTCGCCGAACGCCCCGCTCTCGAAGATCGCCGACCGAGTCGTGTTGGAAATCACCGAGCGGTCCTCGCTCGACGAGGTGAAGGACGTGCGGGCCCGGGTCGCCGCGCTGCGTGAAATGGGGTTTCGTATCGCGGTGGACGACATGGGCGCTGGCTACGCCGGCTTGACCAGCTTCGCGCTGCTCGAGCCAGAGATCGTCAAGCTCGACATGTCGCTCGTGCGTGGTGTGCACGAAAGCATGACGAAGCAGAAGGTGATCCGTTCCCTCACGTCGCTCTCGAAAGACATGGGCATGATGGTCGTCGCCGAGGGCGTGGAGACGGTGCAAGAGAAGGCGGCGCTCGTCGAGCTGGGGTGTGATTTGCTGCAGGGCTTTTTGTTCGCCCGACCCGGGAAGCCTTTCCCCGCCGTCAACTGGACATCTGCCACCGCTTGAGGTCGCCATTTCCGCCGACCGAAAACCCGCCTCCAGTTTGGGGCCGCCCGTGTCCGAGCGCGGCGAAGCTTCGGATTGGGGTCCCGAGGCCGTCACCGCACCGCGCATCGTCAAGCCAGGTTCGCCAGCGCAAGCCAGCGCGCCGCCCGGGTCGGTCGACCTCGAGGACGAGCGGGAGGACGAGCTGTCCGACAACGGTCCGCCGACGGCCCGCCGCACGGATTTTTCCGGCCCTCCATCCCCGATCGACCAGCGCGACCGGTTTCTGCTGCTGCGCATGGACGGGCTGCAAGCAGGTCAGGTGACCTCTCTCGGGGACCAGACCTGCAGCTTTGGACGCCACCCCTCGAACGACGTCGTGATCGATGACGCGGGGGTCAGCCGCCGCCACGCTCGGGTCGTTCGCGAAGGCGGGGTGCACTTTCTGCAGGATCTCAGATCACGCAACGGCACGTACCTCAAAGGCGAGCGGATTGAATACAGCCCCTTGCGGGACGGCGACTGGATTCAGCTCGGCGCGCGCGTCGGCTTTCGCTACATCCTCTCCGACGAGCAGCAGGAGAAGGTGCTGCGTCAGCTCTACGAGTCGAGCACGCGCGACGCCCTGACCGGGGCCTACAATCGACAACATTTCGACGAGCGCCTGCGCAGCGAGCTCGCCTACGCCAGCCGCCACGAGACGATCGCCTCACTCGTCCTGTTCGATATCGACCACTTCAAACAAGTCAATGACTCGTTTGGCCACCAGTGCGGCGACGCGGTGCTCAAGCAGGTGACCGCCGCCGTGATCCGCACGCTGCGCGCCGAGGACGTGCTGGCGCGCTTCGGTGGCGAGGAGTTCGCGGTTATTTTGCGGGGCATCGACATCCGCGGGGCGGCCCGCGCCGCCGAGCGGATCCGCGCGGTGGTCGCCGCTTCTCCGGCTCTTTACGAGGGCCGCTGCATCCCGCTCTCCATCAGCGCCGGGTGCGCTTCGCTGACCTGCGCCAGCGAGCCGGTGCCGAAGGCGTTGATCGGCGTGGCCGATCGGCGGCTGTACGCAGCGAAAAGAGGAGGCCGCGATCGGGTGGTTGCCGAGGGCTGATCGGGCCGTCAACCCCATGACAACCTGCAGCCATCCTGATAGATCCGTCGCGTCACTCGAAGGAGGCCCCCTTGGCAATCGACGCGAACGTCCTCAAGTCCGAGCGCGAAAAGCTCAAAGAAAGCCTGCGAGAGCTCGAGGCGGACCAGCGCCGCCTGGAGGCCGAGCTCAAGGCGCTGCGGCAACGTGAAATCCAGACCAAGCGAGAAATCGAGGCGCTCAGCACGCTGATCGAGCTGTCGGAGGCGAGGAGCGGGGCGGCCACCGAGAGCGGGTGAGCCGGATCGGACGCTCTGGCGAAGCCGGGTCGCGAGCCTGGCCGTCAGGCCCAAGGGCTTGGCGCCGCTCTGCCAGCCGATCGGTACGCTTCGGCTGCTACCGATTCACAGCTTCGTGCGGCCCAGCTCGAGCACGCGGCGAAACTCCGGCGCGCTGACGGGGACGACGGAGAGCCGCGAGCGCTTGACGAGCGCCATTTGCGACAGGACTCGGTCGTCCTTGATGCGCGCGAGAGAGACCGGCTCCACCAAGGGCTTGACCGGGACGATGTCCACGACGGACCAGTCGCCTTCCTTCGCGGTGGGGTCGGGATAGGCGGTGCGCACGACACGCGCGACCCCGACGATCTCCTTGCCCTCGTTGGAGTGGTAGTAAAGCAGCAGGTCACCGACCTTCATGGCCCGCAGGTGATTGCGGGCCTCGAAATTTCGAACGCCATCCCAGGTCGTCCGACCGTCGGTCACCAACTGCGAGAACGGGTACTTGTACGGCTCGCTCTTGATCAGAAAATGGGCCTTCGCCATCTCACACGCTCCGATCGGCCAGGGCACCGATCCGTTTGCCAGAGCGGAGATCCCGAAGCATCGGGGCCCCCATCCGGGTGAGGGCCCGATGCTTCGGGAAACCCTCCCGTCGGCTCGCGCCACGGTGCTCTAGAGGGTCTCATTTTCCGCGACAAACGGCCTGCTCCGCAAACCGTTTGTCGCTCTAGACGGCACCGGCGGCGCGGCGCGTCGCGACCCGCTCGATGGCGAGCACCACGCCGAGCCCGACGACCATCAGCGCCGCCACCGAGAGCTCCCAAGCTTCCGGCCAGTACGGGGTGGCGGCGATCACCCGCTCTTTGCCGCGCACGACGATCTTTTCGAGGTGCTGGTAGGGCCAGATGCGCCAAAGAGTCCCAAACAAGAGCCCCGTCAGGAAGGCGAGCACGGAGTGCTCCCACTTGTTCAAGAGCCAGCCCAAAAAACGTGCGAACGCCGCGACCCCCACCAAAAGCCCCAAGCAGAACGGGAGGATCACGGACAGCGCGCCGATCTCGCCGGACAACAGCTGCGTCAGCGCCCCCAGGACATACTCGTACTTGCCCAGGATGAGCAGCACGAACGAGCCGCTGATGCCGGGCAGCAACATCGCGCAGATGGAGAGGGCGCCGCAAAGGAAAAGGAAAAATCCCGTCTCGGGGGTCTGCACCGGCACCAGGTTCACGATGGCGAAGCCGATCGCGGTGCCGAGCACGAGCAGCGCTCCTCGCCACGCAGACCAAACCGGGACCTTTTTGAGCAGGATGATCGCGGATGCCAGGACCAAGCCAAAAAACACCGCATACACGAGCGTCGGCTGGGTTTCGATCAGGTGCGGCAGCTTGACGATCTTGAGCATCACGACGACCGCCGCGCCGATGCCGCCGACCAGGCACACCAAGAAGCGCCAGTGCAGGATCTCGAACACCCGCTTCAGCTGGAGCTTGAGCAACGCGCTGACGGCGTGCATGTTGATCGACGCGATCGCCCCGAGCAGCCGGGCGTAGATACCGAGCGCCACGGCCATGGTGCCGCCGGAGACGCCCGGGACGACATCGGCGGTTCCCATGCACATCCCGCTGCCGACGATGTAGGGGGCCTCCTTCCAGGAGATGTCCGAAATACCAAGCTCGCGAGGCGCTTCGACGTTCATGATGGACGGCGCGGAGCCTATCTTCGGGGTCCTTTCGCCGCTAGCTTTTTCAGTCGAGGTCGGCGTCGGAGAGCTCGAGCACGACGGGGCAGTGATCGCTCAGCCGCTGGTAGGCGAGCGGCGTCGGTCTGCCCAGGCGGCTGCAATTTGCGGCGGCGCAGTAGCTCTCGACGATGGTCGTCGCCCCCGCCGGGACTTCCTGCATGTCCGAAGCTACCGCGATGTGGTCGAGCAGCGTGCCGCCGCGGCGGTGGTACTGGGAGCACGGCAGGTTCGACGGGAGCCGGCGGAGGGCTGCTCCCGCGAGCAGCGTGTCGAGTTGCCGCAGCTCGTCCTCGGCCGCCAGCGGAGGCGCACAGCGGCTGCAACCCATGGTGTTGAAATCCCCGGCGATGACGATATCCGTGTCGGGGTGCTGCCGTCTTGCGGTCTGCACGACGGCCTGGAGCCCGGACCAGGAGCGCCGCCGCAGCTCGTGATCTCGCCGGCTCCGACCGCTCTTCAAGTGCACGGACAGAAGGTGCAGGTCGAGCCCACCTGGCAACGCCAGGTACGCACCAAAGGCGGGGCGTAGTTGTTTCCGACAGGCGCTGCCGTGAGGGTTGAGCGCGCCATAGGTGTGAAGGGACGTCGCGCGCACCCTCGCGGAGTCGAAGAGCAGGCCGACATGCTGCCCGCTCGGATTGGGGCAGTGATCCAGCTCGAGCCGCCACGCCCCCTTGGTGTGGGCGTCCAGGCGGGCGATGAGCGCCTTCGCTGCCCGCTGGGCGTTTCGGTTGGCCTTGATCTCCTGGACCGCCACGACATCCAGCCGCAGCCCGGCGATCGCACACGCCAGCCACTCGAGATCGATGCCGGTCGGCTGCCCGCCTTTGCCCGGCACCCCGTCGGGAAACCACCGCAGGTTCCAGGAAGCGATCCGAGCTTTTCCAGGAGCGCGGGGGGGGGGCCGCG